>NZ_CP019427.1:2957500-3280000 GCF_009834545.1 Pseudomonas sp. S04 | reverse complement strand
GAGCAACTGCATGCCTGCGACCCAGCCATCGGCCTGCTCATGGATCAAGCGCGCGTCACGGGCATTGATCTCACCCAACTGTGCCTTGAGGAACTGCGCGGATTCGGCCGGGGTGAAGCGCAAGTCGCGCAGGCTCAACTCCAGAACCAGTTCCTGGCTGCGCAACCGCGCCAGGGACAACGGCACCGCACTGCGCGACACCAGCGCCAGGTGCAGGTTGGCCGGCGCGTAATCGATCAGCCATTGCAGGGCTTGGTGAATGCCCACGTCCGTCAGGTGATGCAGGTCATCGAGCACCAGCACCAGCTCTTTGGTGCGCCGGGCAATGCTGCGCACCAGGGTGATCACCGTGCGCTCGACGGCCTCGCTGTCGATGCCCCGCCCTTCGAGCTGGGTCGCTTCGTGCACCAGGGCGGGGTCGATCTGGCCCAGGCTGGCCAGCAGATAGTCGAGAAAACGGGTCAGCTCATTATCGTCGGCAGACAGGGTCAACCAGGCGACGTCAAAGCCCAGGGGCAACAGGGCCTGGCGCCAGGCGATCAAGGTCGAGGTCTTGCCGCAGCCCGCCGGTCCCTTGAGCACGATGCAGCGCTGGCGACGGGCCTTGAGCATTTGGTCCTGCAGGCGCTCACGGGCGACCAGGCGTGCGGCACCGCGTGGAGGAATCAGCTTGGTACTGACAATCGGCGACTGGCTTGCCGTCGTGGGGCTGTCCGAGGCAGTGGACTTGGGGTGTTTGTCCATGGGGCTATCCGATTCATTTTTGTTTTGAGCGTGCTCGAATCGGACCGAGTGTAGCGCAGAGTTTGCCGCGTATGGCGCTCTGTTTGGCCAGGGCCGCAACCCGGGTCAATGGGGCAGGCAATCGCCACCCGATGTGGGTGGTGGCCGCGACAAAGGGGCTTGTTCTACTGGCTGGCATAGGCAAGCGACGCCTGGCACAGAGCACCGGCGTCGCCGCATCGAACAAAAAAACAAGTGCCGCCAGCCGCCAACGCCGGTCGCCCACCCGCACGCCCATCGAGAGACCATCGCAGCGCTGGAGTTAGCCCATGGCCATTCAATTCAAGATCATCGAACACGTGGCACTGGTCACGCTCGACGCGCCCCATTGCAACAACGCCCTGACCATCGGCGACCTGATGCACCTGCGCAAGACCCTGCGTGCCTGCCAGGACGATGAGCAGGTGCGGGTCATCGTCCTGCTCGGGGCCGGTGAGCGCGCCTTCTGTTGCGGCGCCCACTTCAAGGAGTCCCTGCGCCCGGTGCCGGGGTTTGTCGCAGGGGCCCTGAAAAGTCGCGAGACCGAAGCCGAGGAGGGCGGTTACAACCGCTTGCTGGACCTTAGTGACCTGGACCTCTGGAAACCGCTGATCGCCGGGATCCAGGGCCTGTGCCTGGGTGGCGGCCTTGAACTGGCGTTGCAGTGTGATCTGCGAATTGCCACTGACGGCGCCTCATTCGGCCTGCCGGAAGTGCGCATGGCCGCCATCCCCTCGGCGGGTGGCGTGCAGTACCTGCTGCGTGCGGTAGGTTCGGCGCACGCGATGAAAATGGCCCTGACTGGCGAGCCGATCAATGCCCAGGAAGCCTTGCGCATTGGCCTGGTCAGTGACCTGGTGCCCGCCGGGCAGCTGCAAGCCGTGGTACTGGAGCTGGCGGAGCGGATCGCCGGCAACGGTCCGCTGGCGGTGCAATCGATCAAACAGTTGGCGGTGCAGACCGCCCATCTACCCGCGCGGGATTTTGTCAGCCAAGCCAACCTGCACTGGGGCCTGCTGCGTGACAGCCAGGACTTCGCCGAAGGCCGCCTGGCATTCGCCCAAACGCGTGCGCCCAAGTACACCGGTACCTGAAATCCCCATACCGCGCTGCATGTGTCCCGACCTGACAACAACAATTACAGGAGACTCATATGTACCTGACTCAAGGACTGCACCGCATGGCGCAGCAACAGCCCGATGCCCTGGCCACGGTGTTTCGTGACCGGCGCCAGAGCTACGCGCAAATGACCGATCGTGTCGCGCGCCTGGCCGGTGCCCTGCAAAAGCTCGGCATGCAAGCCGGTGATCGCGTTGGCCTGTTGGGCCTGAACAGCGACCGCTTCCTCGAATACTTCCTCGCCACCTGGTGGGGCGGTGGCGTGGTCAACCCGGTGAACATTCGCTGGAGCGTCGCGGAGATTGTCTATTCGCTGGATGACTGCGACACCCGCATTCTGTTCATCGACGACACCTTCCTGCCCCTGGCGCCGGCGATCTCGGCCTCGGCCCGAGTCACACCATTGCTGATTCACGTCGGCGATGGCCCGGCACCGGCAGGCATGCTCTCGTTCGAGCAGCTGATTCGCGACAACGCGCCGGTGGATGATGCCTTTCGCGGTGGCGAGGACTTGGCCAGTATCCTCTACACCGGGGGCACCACCGGCCAGCCCAAGGGCGTCATGCAGTCACACATGAACCTGTGGTCGGCGGCCGTGGCGCGTGCAGCGGATGTGCCGGTGCCGGCGGATGCCATGACCCTGCACATCGCGCCCATGTTCCACCTGGCGGCGTTGTCCCGGGTGATCCTGATCTCGCTGATCGGGCTGCCGAGTGTGTTTGTCCCGGCTTTTGATGCCTCGGACGTGATGCGCACCATCGAGCGCGAGCGCATCAGCGATATCCTGATTGTGCCGACCATGCTCCAGGCGCTGATCATGCACCCGGACTTTGCTCGCCATGACCTCAGTAGCCTGCGCAGCCTGACCTACGGCGCCTCGCCGATTGCCGTGCCGTTGCTGGAACTGGCGCTCAAGGCCCTGCCCAATGTCGAATTCACCCAGGGCTATGGCATGACCGAAGCGGCGCCGCCGATCAGCGCCAATGGTCCGCAGAATCACAGCGCCGAAGGGATCGCCAATGGCCGCTTGCGTTCGGCCGGGCGTCCGGGACTGGGAGTGACAGTGCGCATTGTCGACGAACACGACAACGAAGTTGCGTGCGGCACCGTGGGCGAAGTGATTGTCCGTGGCCCGAACATCATGCTCGGGTACTGGAACAAACCCGAGGAAACCGCCCAGGCCTTGCGCGGAGGCTGGATGCATACCGGGGACGGTGCCTACATGGACGAGGACGGCTACCTGTACATTGTCGACCGCTTCAAGGACATGATTGTCAGCGGCGGCGAGAACATCTACTCCGCTGAGGTAGAGAGTGCGATCGCCAGTCATCCGGCTGTGGCGGTGTGTGCGGTGATCGGTATCCCGTGCCAGCAGTGGGGTGAGGCGGTGCACGCGGTCGTCGTGCTGAAGCCGGGCAACCAGGCGGCCGATGCGGAGATCATGGAGCACTGTCGGCGGTTGATCGCGGGCTACAAGACTCCCAAGTCGGTGGAGTTCCGCGAAGTCCTGCCGCTGTCCGGCGCGGGCAAGATTCTCAAGCGTGACCTGCGCGAGCCGTTCTGGCAGGGCAAAGACCGGAGCGTCAGTTGATGGAGACGCCCAGCCGTGGTGTGAGCTCGGTCCCCGAAGGATTTTCACCGGTGCAGGGCGCTTCGAAGTTCCTCAGTGGTTGTGCCGAGTTTTACATTCACCATGAACGGCCGGTCCTGGCGGTGCGTGTCCTGGGCCGGCACCTTAATTACGTGGGCATTGCCCATGGTGGTTTCCTTGCCACGGTTGCCGACAGCGCCTTTGGGATGATGCTCCGCCGCCTGCTGGTGATGGAGCGGGCGGCCATCACCGTCAATTTGAACCTCGACTACCTGGGCGCAGTGCGCGAAGGCGACTGGCTCGAAGCCCACGTCGAAATCCACAAGGCCGGCAGCAGCTTGATCAATGCCAGTTGCCGACTGCTGGTCGGCGAGCGCTTGGTGCTGCGCAGCAACGGCGTGTTCACGCGCTGGAAACACCCACTGCCGCACGCCGAATGATCCGCTGGGCGTAGCCTGCGCCCTCCTGACACAAGGGTGAAACCCATGTACATGACTTTATGCCTGCAGCGCACGCTGCAGCAGACGCCAGAGCAGATGGCGACGATTTTCGGCGCGCGCCGCCAGACCTATCGCCAGTTCGCCGACCGCGTCGCGCGCCTGGCGAGCGCCTTGTGCGAGCTGGGCATGGCCCCGGGGGACCGGGTCGGGATGCTGGCGCTCAACTCCGACCGCTACCTGGAATACATCATGGGAGTGTGGTGGGGTGGCGGGGTGCTCAACCCGGTCAACACCCGCTGGAGCGTGGCAGAAATCGTCTACGCGCTGGACGATTGCGACACGGCGATCCTGATCATCGACGAGCATTTCCTCGCCCTGGCCGACGCCATCCGCGCGGGTGCGCGCAATGCGCCGTGCTTGATCTACGCCGGGGAAGGACCAACACCCGCCGGCATGCTCGGCTTCGACGAGCTGATTGCCCAGGCCAGGCCAATGGCCGACGCCGGTCGGGGTGGCGAGGACCTGGCGTGCATCATGTACACCGGTGGCACCACCGGCTTTCCCAAGGGGGTCATGCAGTCGCACCTGAATCTGTGGTCGGCGTGCATGCCGCGCATGGTCGACATGCCGCCGATACCCGGCGGCCGGCTGTTGCAGGTGGCGCCGCTGTTCCACGTCGCCGGCATGGCCCGGGCGCTGATCCAGTTCCTGGCCGGCGAGTGCCATGTGCTGGTGTCGAGCTTCGAACCCCTGGCGGTGCTGCAGGTGATCGAACGCGAGCGGATCAGCGAGACCCTGCTAGTGCCGACCATGATCCTGGCGCTGCTGGACCATCGCGCGTTGTCGCGGTATGACCTCAGCAGCCTGCAACGCTTGACCTACGGCGCTTCCCCCAGTGCCGGGGAGATGGTCGAGCGCCTGCTGGCACGCTTTCCAGCGCTTGAATTGTCCCACTCCTATGGGCTGACCGAAGCCTGTCCGGTGGTCTCCAGCAACCTGCCGTGCAATCACAGTGCATCGGCGCGTGCAAGCGGGCTATCGCGTTCGGTGGGGCGTGGCGGGCTGGGGTTGCAGGTGAAAATCGTCGACCCCCAGGGCCAGGAGGTGCCCCGCGGTACCGTGGGCGAAATCATCGTGCGCGGGCCGAACGTGATGCAGGGGTACTGGAACAAACCCGAGGAAACCGCCCAGGCCCTGCGTAACGGTTGGCTGTACACCGCAGACGGCGCCTATATGGACGAGCAGGGCTACCTGTTCATCGTCGACCGGCTCAAGGACATGATTGTCAGTGGCGGTGAAAACATCTACTCGGCCGAGGTCGAGAACGTGCTGGCGCGCCATCCGGCGGTGGCCCAGTGCGCGGTGATCGGCATCCCCCATGCACAGTGGGGCGAGGCGGTGCATGCCGTGGTCGTGCGCCAGTCCGGCGCCCAGGTCGACGAAGACCAATTGCGTCGTCATTGCCGCGCATTCATCGCGGGCTACAAGTGCCCGAAAAGCATCGAGTTCCGCGAAACGCTGCCGCTGTCGGCCGCCGGTAAAGTGCTCAAGCGCGAACTGCGCGCGGCCTTCCAGTAGCATCGGGGCCAGGCTCGCAGCCGGGCAGGTCCGGCGGCTGCTACCCGATCCGGGTGGCCCCTTGCGTCAGCCGGCTCACTACATTGGCTCCATGAACCAAGCACACGCCTGCTTGGCCACTCACTGGAGAATCCGATGCATATCAACCGTACTGTCTACCGAGAAGACCACGAGATGCTGCGCGAATCGGCGCGGCGTTTTTTTGAGCGCGAATGCCTTCCACTTCAGGCGCAGTGGGACAAGGCCGGGCACGTGGACCGGGAAACCTGGCTCAAGGCCGGGCGCCATAACCTGCTGTGCCTGACGGTACCGACCGAGTACGGCGGGGGGGGCGGTGACTTCGGTCATTCGGCGGTGCTGATTGAGGAGCTGTACCGCTCGGGCGTCTCCGGCTGGAGCCTGGGCGTGCATTCGGACATCGTCGCCCCCTACATCGTGCGCCTGGGCACCGAGGCGCAGAAGCAACAATGGTTGCCGAAAATCTGCACCGGCGAAACCGTGCTGGCCGTGGCGATGACCGAGCCGGGCACTGGTTCCGATCTCAAGGCTATTCGCACCACCGCCGTGCGGGACGGCGACGAGTGGGTGATCAATGGCAGCAAGACATTCATCAGCAACGGCCTGACCTGCGACATGGTCGTGGTGGTGTGCAAGACCGACCCGAGCGCCGGCGCCAAGGGCTGCAGCCTGATCATGGTCGAGTGCGACCGTGCGGGCTTTCGTCGCGGGCGCAAGCTGGACAAGGTCGGCCAGGCCGCTGCCGACACTGCCGAGCTGTTCTTCGACGATGTGCGTGTGCCGGTGGGCAACCTGCTGGGTGAGGAGAACAAGGGCTTCATGCACTTGATGGAAGAGCTGCCGCAGGAACGCCTGGTGATCGCCCTGTACAGCGCGGCCAAACTCGAACGCATGCTTGAGCAGACCCTTGAGTACGTCAAGGACCGCAAAGCCTTCAACCAAACGGTCTGGGACTTCCAGAACACCAAATTCAAACTCGCCGACATCAAGGCCCAGGCCACGGCCGTGCGCCTGATGATCGATCACTACATCGGCGAACACATGCGCCGGCGCCTCACCGTGCAGGAATCGGCCATCGCCAAGCTGTACGCCACCGAGACCCTGTGCCGGTGCATCGACGACATGGTCCAGCTGCACGGTGGCTACGGCTACATGCTCGAGTACCCGATTGCCCGGGCCTTCGTCGACATGCGCGTGACCCGCATCTTCGGCGGTACCAGTGAAGTGCTGCGTGAGTTGATCGCACGCCAGCTTTGATCCTTCCCCTTCAAGTTGCAGGTGACAGCATGAGCGAAAAAGTATTGGTGGCAGGCGTTGGCATGATCCCGTTCAGCAAGCCCAGTGCCAGCCCGACCTATGTGCAGATGGGCGCCGAAGCCGTGCGTCGTGCCCTGGCCGATGCCGGGATCGGTTACCACCTGGTGCAGGAAGCGTACGCCGGCTACGTCTATGGCGACTCCACCTGCGGCCAGACCGTGCTCTATGAAGTGGGCATGACCGGGATCCCGGTGGTCAACGTCAACAACAATTGCTCCACCGGCTCCACCGCGCTGTACCTGGCGCGCAAGGCGATCGAGTCGGGTTCGGCCGATTGCGTGCTGGCGGTCGGCTTCGAACAGATGCAGGCCGGGGCCTTGAAATCCCACTGGGATGACCGCCCGCCAACCCGCGAACGTTTCCTGCCGATCCTGCGGGGCCTGACCGCCGACGTCGGCAGCGACATGGCCCAGGCGCTGCGTACCTTCGGCGGCGCCGGACGCGAGTACATGCACAAGTACGGCACCCGCATGGAGACCTTCGCTGCGGTGCGCGCCAAGGCCAGCCGGCACGCTGCCAATAATCCCCTGGCGTTGTTTCGCAAAGTGCTGAGCACCGAAGACGTGATGGCCGACCCTGTGCTGTGGCCAGGGGTGATGACCCGCCTGATGGCCTGTCCGCCGACCTGTGGCGGAGCGGCGGCAATCCTGGTGTCGGAACGTTTTGCCCGCCAGCACGGCCTGCGCCGCGACGTCGAAATCGTTGCCCAGGCGATGACCACCGATACGCCGGAGTCATTCAACTTCGAAAAACCGTCGTTGCTGGACTGGGTGGGTACCCACATGACCCACGCTGCCGTGAACCAGGTCTACGAAAAAGCCGGCGTCGGCCCGCGGGACATCGATGTCTGCGAGCTGCACGACTGCTTCGCCCAGAACGAAGTGATCTGCTACGAATCCCTGGGGTTCTGCCCTGAAGGCGGCGCCGAACAATTTGTCATGGACGGCGACAACACCTACGGCGGGCAAATCGTTATCAATCCGTCCGGCGGCCTGCTGTCCAAGGGGCACCCGTTGGGCGCCACTGGCCTGGCGCAGTGCTACGAGCTGACCCAGCAATTGCGCGGCAATGCCGAGCAGCGCCAGGTCGAAGGTGCGCGCCTGGCCATGGCGCATAACCTGGGTCTGGGCGGGGCTTGCGTGGTGACGCTGTACGGCAGGGTCCGCGCAGGTGCCCAGTGAGCCAGACCGGCTTCGACTGTCACCCAAGGTAACGCCGCCCGGTGTGCCCTGACAAAGCACGCCGGGATTGTTCGACAAAGTCGCATCAAATCACCCATTCGGGTGTCAGGGCCTCACCGCCACCTCACTAGCATGGACGCTCCAACACGTGATCCTTAACCGGAGAAACCGCATGACAAGAACAACAATGCGCGGCGTCTTCCAGCCAAGTCTGCTGGCCGTAGCTGTGACCGTCGCCACCACCGCGAGCCCCTCGGCTCAGGCGGTCGATTTTAACATCGGCGAGATCCAGGGCAGTTTCGATTCGTCCTTATCGATTGGTGCCAGTTGGTCGGTGGCTGATCCCGACTCCGCGTTCATTTCCAACTTCAACTCCCAGGGCAAGTCCGGTCAGTCGGCCTCGCGCACCACCGATGACAACCGCCTGAACTTCAAGAAGGGCGAGACCTTCTCGAAGATCTTCAAGGGCGTGCATGACCTGGAACTGAAGTACGGCGACAGCGGCGCCTTCGTGCGTGGCAAGTACTGGTATGACTTCGAGCTGATGGACGAGCACCGGCCGTTCTACGACATCGACGACAGCGGGCGCGATCGTGCCGCCAAGTCCTCCGGGGCGATGTTTCTGGACAGCTTCGTCTACCACAACTACAACCTCGGCGATCAGGTCGGCAACGTGCGGCTCGGCAAGCAGGTGGTGAGTTGGGGCGAGAGCACCTTCATCGGCAACTCGATCAACAGCATCAACCCGGTGGACGTGGCGGCCTTGCGACGTCCCGGCGCCGAGGTCAAGGAAGGGCTGATTCCGGTCAATCTGCTCTACGTGTCCCAAGGCCTGGCTGACAACATTACTGCCGAGGCCTTCTACCAGCTGGAGTGGGACAAGTCGGTGGTCGACAACTGCGGTACGTTCTTTGGCAGCGATGGCGTCCCGCAAGGCTGCAATGACCGCCTGGTGGTCGCAGGTCTCGACCTGCCGCCGGGCGTTGCGCAGAACACCGGCGGCCCGGGGGCGATCGCGGCCGGGACCGACAATGCCTACATCGGGCGCTTGCCCGACCACGACGCCCGCGACAGTGGTCAGTATGGCCTGGCGCTGCGCTGGTTCGTGCCCGAGGCCAACGACACCGAGTTCGGCGCCTACGCGCTGAACTATCACAGCCGTAACCCGTACTTGAGCATCAACCAGATGACCAGCCCGGCCGGTGGTCTGGCGTCTGCCCGCAGCACCCGCTACTTCATTGATTATCCGGAAGATATCCGTTTGTACGGCCTGAGTTTCCAGACCAACGTCGAGGGGGTGTCGCTCGCGGGTGAAGTCAGCTACCGGCCGAACATGCCGCTGCAGTTGAACACCGCCGACCTGCTGTCCGCCGCGACCTTCGGCGCGACCTCGCCATTGATCACCACCGGCTTCGCCGGGCGCAACCTGGGCGCCGAGGTCAATGGCTACAAGCGCATGCCCGTGACCCAGGCCCAGATGACCGTGACTCAGTTCTTTGACCAGGTGCTGGGCGCCAGCCGCCTGAGCGTGGTCGGGGAGGTGGGCTACAACCACATCAACGGGCTGGGCCGGGCCGACGGCACGGACCTGCGTTTCGGGCGCAGCCCGGCGTTCGGTTCCGGCGAGCTTGTGGGCAGCGCTGGCCTGGCCACCTGCCGCGGTTCGGCGGCCGGTACGCCGACCGCCAGCAATCCGGCCCAGGAGTGCAACGACGATGGCTTCTACACCAGCAACAGCTGGGGCTATCGCCTGCGCGGCAAGCTGGATTACCCCAACGCCCTGGCCGGGATCAACCTGTCGCCGAACGTGGCCTGGTCCCATGACGTCTCCGGTTATGGCCCCAACTTCGACGAAGGCTCCAAGGCAGTCAGCCTCGGCCTCGACGCTGACTACCAGAACGCCTACACCGCCAGCCTCAGTTACACCAACTACTTTGGCGGCGATTTTAATACCAACGTCGACCGCGACTATGTCGCGCTCAGCTTCGGCGTGAATTTCTGATGCTCTCCTGGCAGAGGTACCTGAACATGAATGCACTTTTCATTTTGCGCACTGGCGCATTGAGTCTGTCATTGCTGGCCGGCAGCGTCATGGCTGCGGTTTCCCCAGAGGAAGCGGCGCAACTGGGCACCAGCCTGACCCCGCTGGGCGCGCAGAAGGAAGGCAATGCCAACAGCACCATCCCGGCCTGGAGCGGCGGCCTGAAAAGCGGCGCGGCGCCCCTGGACAACGGCTTTCTCGGCGATCCCTTTGCCGCAGACAAACCGCTGTTCGTGATTACCCCGGCCAACGTCGACCAGTACAAGGACAAGTTGACCCCAGGGCAGATCGCGATGTTCAAGCGCTACCCGGACAGCTACAAGATCCCCGTCTACAAGACCCAGCGCACAGCGGCTGCACCCCAGTCGGTGTATGAGCTGGCGAAAAAAAGTGCGGTCACCACCCAACTGACCAACGATGGCAACGGCCTGGCCAATTTCACCGAGACCCGTTACTACCCGTTTCCGATCCCCAAGAGCGGGGTCGAGGTCTACTGGAACCACACCAGTCGTTATCGCGGTGGCAACATGGTGCGCCAGGCCGCCCAGGCGGCGCCGCAGACCAATGGCTCCTACGCCATCGTCGAATACGAAGACCAGGTGGCCTATCCGCAGCAGGTCGAAGGCGTGCCGCCGGGGCAGGCGGATAACGTGCTGTATTTCTACAAACAGGAAATTACCGCGCCGTCGCGTCTGGCCGGCAACGTGACGCTGATTCACGAGACCATCGACCAGGTCAAGGAACCGCGCCTGGCGTGGGTCTACAATTCCGGGCAACGGCGCGTGCGGCGCGCACCGCAAGTGGCCTACGACGGTCCGGGCAGCGGCGGCGACGGCATGCGCACCACCGACAACACCGACATGATGAACGGGGCGCCGGATCGCTACGACTGGAAACTGGTAGGCAAGAAGGAACTCTACATCCCCTATAACAACTACCGGCTGCAATCGCCCAAGCTCAAATACGACGACATCATCAAGCCCGGGCACATCAACCAGGACCTGACCCGCTACGAGTTGCACCGGGTCTGGCACGTCGAGGCAACACTCAAACCAGGGCAGCGGCATATCTATGCCAAGCGTGACATGTACTTTGACGAAGACACCTGGCAGTTGGCCGAAGTCGATCACTATGACGGTCGCGGGCAACTCTGGCGCGTCGCCGAAGGCCTGGCCTTCAACGATTACGAGCGCGGTGCCGCCAACTACGCGATGATCGGCATCTATGACCTGATCGCCGGGCGCTACAACGTCCTGGCCATGACCAACGAGTCCAAGCACGCAACGACCTACGGCGCCACCGCAAAAATGAACGACTTCACCCCTTCGGCACTGCGTAACGCCGGCATTCGCTAGACCCGACCCACCAGCCCCACGACGCCCTGCCTTGCAGGGCGTCGTGCATTGGGGGGCAACCACCTGATCCGGGTGGGGCGCAGGTGGACATCGGGGCCAATGATGGATGGCATCAATCATCAGCGAGGTCCGCCATGTTTGTGCCCCGGCCGCATCTTTGCACCCTGCTCAGGCGCGAGCAGCGCCGCTTGCAACTGCTGTGCGCACCCCCAGGCTTCGGCAAGACGCAGTTGCTGCGCCATTACCTGGAACCCGTCACAAACGTGGTGTGGCTGGCCCTCGGCGGGCAGCCGCAAACCCTGCAAACCTGCAGCGCAAAGCTGGCCGAGTCCCTGGGACTAAGCTCGCAATCCTCCCCCGAGGCGCTGCTGGCCTGGATCGAGCGGGCGGGTACGCTGCACCTGGTGTTCGACGACGTGCCGGCGTCCATGCCGGCGGAACTGAACCTGTGGTTCGACCGCCTTTTGGCCCTGGCGAACCCGCGCCTGCAGGTGCTGGTCACCTGTCGCCGGCGTCCCGACTGGAACCTGGCGCGCTTGGTGCTGATGGGCCAGTTGCTGGAACTCGACGCCCGGCAACTGGCGCTGCGCCGCGAGGAGTCCGATGCCTTGGTCAGCCTGCTGGCACCTGATAGCGACACCATCATCCGCCAACAACTGTGGCAGGCAACGGCAGGCTGGTGCGCCGGTCTGCGGCTGCTGTTGCCAGCGTTCGTCACGCAAACCTATCGCCCCGAGCAACCCCACGCGGTGCTGGTGCAGTACCTGGAGCGGGAGTTGCTGGCACGCCTTACCGAGGACCAGCAACATGTGTTGTTTGGCCTGGCGCACCTGTCCAAGGCCAGCGCCGAGCTTTGCGAGCAACTCTGGGAGGGCCAGGGAGGGGCGCGGGTGTTTACCCAGTTGAACGACTGCCAGGCATTGTTAATCCCGCTGGAGCACCAGCCGCAGTGGTCTTGCCTGATACCGGCCGTGGCCCAGGCGCTACAGGAACGCTTGCCGGCGGCCCCGTTGAATCGTCTGCGCTTGCGCGCCTGCCAGGCACTCAGCGCCCTGGGACACCTGGATGATGCGATCGAGCAGGCGCTGCGCGCAGAGCAACCGGAAGTCGCCGCCAGCTACATGGAGGGCTTGTGGCTGACCTGGATCTTGCGCGAACAGCACCTGGGCCGGCTCATGACCTGGCGCGAGCGGATGGCACCGCACCTGCTGGAAAGCAGCCCGCGGCTGATCTACCTGAGTGCCAAGGCGTTGCTGTTCAGCGGTCGGCTGGATGAAGCCCAGGCTTGCCTGCAACAGTTGAGCCGATTCCTGCCCTTGCCCAACCCCCGGCGCAACCAACGTCTGCTGGCGAACTGGCAAGCATTGTTCGGCACCTTGCACGCCCTGCGCGGCGACAGCGAACAGGCACGCTTGCATTGCCAGGCCGCGTGCCGCCACCTCAACCGTGAGGATTGGCTGTCGATCCTGCTGTGTCACTGCATGCTGGCGCGCGATGCAATGCATCGTGGCGAACTGACGGAGGCGCAGGCGCTGCTGGAGCAATCGCTGGAACTGGCCCGCCGCCAGGGCAGCCGAGAGGCCGAGGTGCTGGTCAACAGCGATCGGGCGCGCTTGCTGATGCTCCAGGGCCACGCGCATCAGGCGCAGTCGTTGTTGCACAGCGAGCTTGAGCACATGGCCGGCACCCGGACAGTAGCCTGTCCGTTACGCGGTCGCCTGTTGCTGCAGCAGGCCGAGCTGTCAGTGCAGCAGGGACGCTTGGGCGAAGCCGAACAACGGGTGCACGAGGGCCTGGTACAGGTCGGCGATTGCTGTGCGCCATACGTGCTCAGCGCCTACCTGCTGCTGGCGCAGATCGCGGCCCACGGCCAGGCATTCGACCAGGCCCAACTGCACCTGGACGAAGCTGAGCGGCGCATGCATTGGGCGCGGATTGACCGCGCGTGCTACCAGCGGCCCATCGCCGAGCACCGGCAACGGGTCCAGCGACTTGAACGGGAGGCCAGTGCGCAACGGCCAGAGTCGCGCAGCAGCGTGCCGGACTACCAGGATGGCCTGACACCCCGCGAGGTCTCGGTGCTCAAGCTGCTGGCCGAAGGCATGTCGGTGCGCGAGGTGGGCAGCCGTTTGTTCATCTCGGTCAATACCGTTAAAACCCACGCCAAGAACATCAACGTCAAGCTTGGCGCCTGCCGTCGGACGCAGGCGATCAATAGCGCCAAGGCCATGGGCATCCTGGCTTGAGGCCCCTGGCCTTTTTCCCGCCCACCACCTGATCCGGGTGGCGGCCTGCGCCAGGTGATGATCAACCATGCCAGGAAGCCGACACGGGGTCGCTCGGGAGCCTGTGTCTCGACAACAAGAGGAAAGCGACTGATGAGCGCCATTGAACGAGCCACGACCCAGGATATCCGCACCATCCTGGACCTGCAGCGAGCGGCCTTCCTGGACCGCGAGCCCTACAGCGTCGAAGAGCGCTGTGAGCTGATCGACCGGGCCATCGGCCTGCTGGTCAATCACGAACAGGAGATCGTCGAGGCCCTGGCGGCGGACTTCGGCCATCGCAGCCCGACGTTCTCGCGCGCCAGTGAAGTGCTGTCGCCCCTGGCCATGTTGAAGCAGACCAAGCAGCACTTGCGCGAGTGGATGCAGCCCCAGGCGCGGCATGCCGCCCAGGGTCAAGCGTTTGTGCAGTATCAGCCGTTGGGCGTGGTGGGCATCGTCACGGCCTGGAATGTGCCCGGCTACATGGTGTTCAGCGGCCTGGCCGGGGCCCTGGCCGCCGGCAACCGGGTGATGATCAAACCGTCGGAATTTACCCCGCACACCTCGGCCCTGATCGCCCGATTGATCCATTCGGTGTATGACGAGCGTGAAGTGGCGGTGGTGTTGGGCGATGCCGAAACCGGCCAGGCCTTCTGTGGCCAGCCCTTCGATCACTTGCTGTTCACCGGCGCCACCAGCATCGGCAAGCATGTGCTGCGGGCAGCGGCCGAACACCTGGTGCCGGTAACCCTGGAACTGGGCGGCAAGTCCCCGGTGATCATCGGCCGTACGGCCGACTTCAAGGCGGCAGTCGCCAAGGTGGTGGTTGCCAAGTTGCTGAACGCCGGTCAACTCTGCGTCGCCCCGGACTATGTGTTCGTACCGCGGGAATCGATGGATGCCTTCATCGCGGTCGCCAAGGCCGTGGTCGCGGGTTTCCTGCCGACCCTCAAGGACAACCCCGAGTACACCTCCATCATCAACGCTCGGCACTACGCGCGTCTGCAGGGCTATCTGAGTGAAGCGCGCGCGGCGGGAGTCGAGTTGGTGGAGCTGAACCCGGCCGCCGAGGATTTCAGCCAGGCCGCGCACAACAAAGTCGTGCCGACCTTGCTGCGCGATCCTGGCGATGAGTTGCAAGTGATGCAGGACGAAATCTTCGGCCCGCTGCTGCCGGTCAAGGCCTACGACCAACTCAGCCAGGTGATCGCCTTCATCAACGCTCGGCCGCGCCCGCTGGCGCTGTATTACTTCGGTCAAGACGCCGAGGAAGAGGCTCAGGTCCTGAGCCGTACCTGCTCTGGCGGCGTGACACTCAATGGCGTACTGAGCCATGCCAGCCTCGACAGCCTGCCGTTTGGCGGCGTTGGCCAGAGTGGCATGGGGGCCTATCACGGTATCGACGGGTTCCGCACTTTCAGCCACGCCAAAGCCGTGTTGCGCACACCGCAGCAACCGGCCTGAGCCTTTCCATCCCTTACTCACGAGAAAAGTCTAATGAAAGCTGCCGTATTCCATCAGGTAGGCGCCCCGCTGGTCATCGAAGAAGTGGGCATCAGCAAGCCCGGCCCACGTGAAGTGCTGATTCGTACCCGGGCGGTGGGGGTGTGCCACTCCGACCTGCATGTGATCGATGGTTCGTTCCCGTACCCGGGCCCTCTGGTCCTGGGGCACGAGGCCGCCGGGGTAGTCGAGCAGGTCGGGAGCGAGGTGCGCTCGGTCAAGCCCGGCGACCACGTAGTGACCTGCCTGACCGTGTTCTGCGGCCACTGTGAGCACTGCGTGACCGGCCACCTGGCGCGCTGCGTATCACCGGAAACCAAGCGCGGGGCCGACGAGGAATCACGCCTGACCTATGTGCACAAACCCATTCCCCAGTTCGTCAACCTGTCCGGCTTTGCCGAGCAGATGCTAGTGCATGAGAACGCCTGCGTGGCGATCCGGCGGGACATGCCCCTGGACCGTGCCGCACTGCTGGGATGTGCGGTGACCACCGGTACCGGTGCGGTGTTCAACACCGCCAAGGTGCGCCCGGGTGAAACCGTGGCCGTGATCGGTTGTGGCGGCATTGGCCTGGCGGCCATCAATGGCGCGGCGTTGGCCGGGGCAGGGCGGATCATCGCCATCGACATGCTCGATTCGAAACTGCAACTGGCTCGCCAGTTCGGTGCCACCGACCTGGTCAATGGCAAGGACGGTGATGCCGCCAAGCAAGTGCTGGAGTTGACCCGCGGCGGGGTGCATCACTCATTTGAATGCATCGGCCTGAAGCAGACCGCCGAACAGGCCTTTGCCATGCTTGCACGCGGCGGCACCGCCACCGTGATCGGCATGCTCAAGCCTGGCCTGAAAATCGAACTGGACCCGCTGCAACTGCTGCATGAGCGGCGTATCCAGGGCTCGTTGATGGGCTCCAACCGGTTCCCGGTGGACATGCCGCGCCTGGTGGACTTCTACATGGCCGGCAAGCTCAAGCTCGACGAAATGATCTCCCAGCGCATCAAGCTCGAGCAGATCAACCAGGCCTTCGATGAGCTGCGCCGTGGCGAACTGGCGCGTTCGGTGATCATTTTCGACGAGTAACAGGCCTCGGCACCTAACACGCACGAACACGCTGCCGACCTGCGGGTCGGCACGCCACCGGCTGACGGAGTGGATGGATGGATATTGATTTCAGTGCAGACGAACAGGCCTTTCGCGAAGAGGTTCGGGCCTTCCTGCGTGAGCAGTTGCCTGCGCAGTTTGCCCAGCGGATTGCCCAGGGCAAGCGCTTGAGCAAAGAGCACCAGGTGCAATGGATGCAGACCCTCAACCGCCAGGGCTGGCTGGCACCGGGCTGGCCAGTGGAACACGGGGGGACTGACTGGAGCGCAGTCAAAAAACACATCTTCGAGGAAGAGTGTTTCGCCGCCGGCGCACCCAAGGTGGTGTCGTTCGGCCTGAAAATGGTGGCCCCGGTGCTGATCAAGTTCGGTACGCCGCAGCAGCAGGCGCGTTTTCTGCCACGCATCCTTAAGTGTGAAGACTGGTGGTGCCAGGGCTACTCGGAGCCGGGGGCGGGCTCTGATCTTGCCTCCCTGAAAACCCGCGCCGTGCGCGATGGCGATCACTACGTGATCAATGGCCAGAAGACCTGGACCACCCTGGCGCACTTCGCCGACTGGATGTTCTGCCTGGTCCGCACCGACCCACAGGCCCAGCAGCAGCGCGGGATTTCCTTTGTGTTGCTGGACATGCGCACCCCGGGGATCACCGTGCGGCCGATCATCACCCTCGACGGTGAACACGAAGTCAACGAGGTGTTTTTTGACAACGTGCGGGTCCCGGTGGCCAACCTGGTGGGCGAGGAAAACCAGGGCTGGACCTGTGCCAAGTATCTACTGACCCATGAGCGCACCAGCATCGGCGGGATTGCCCACAACAAGGCACTGTTGAACCGGCTCAAGCAGATCGCCAGTCAAGAGCTGCGTGACGGCCGGCCACTGCTCGAAGACCCATTGTTCCGCGGGCAGATTGCCGAAGTCGAAATGCAACTGATGGCCGCGCAGATGAGCAGCCTGCGCACCCTGGCCGCCGCTCGCGATGGCGCGGCCGCGGGTGCGCAAAGTTCGTTCCTGAAAATCCGTGGCACCGAGATTCGCCAGGCCCTGACCTACCTGATGAGCAAGGCCGTTGGCCCCTACGCCATGCCCTTCATCGAAGAAGAACTGGGCTATGACCCGGCGCCGCTGCTGCACAGCGCGTACAGCAGCGCCGCCACCTACCAGTACCTGGACGCACGCAAGGCCTCGATCTACGGCGGTGCCAACGAAATCCAGAAGAACATCATCGCCAAAATGATTCTCGAACTCTAAGGGGCGCCCGGCATGGATTTCAAACTGACACAAGAGCAACTGATGTTGCAGGACACCGCGGCGCGCCTGGTGCGCGACGCCTACGGTTTCGAACAGCGCGAGGGTTTTCGCCAGAGCGAAGCAGGCTTCAGCACGGCCTTCATGCAGCAACTGGGCGAGCTGGGCCTGTGCGCCGTGCCCTTTGCCGAAGCCTACGGCGGGTTTGCCGGCAGTGGCGTGGAGAGCATGCTGGTGATGACCGAACTGGGCCGGGGCCTGTGCCTGGAACCGTACTTGCACTCGGTGATTTTCGCCGGCGGCCTGGTCAATCAACTGGGCAGCGAGGAGCAAAAACACAGCGTGCTGCCTCGACTGGGGAGCGCCGCGCTGCAACTGGCGGTGGCGCTCGAAGAGCCGCAAAGCCATTACTGTCTCAATGACGTGCAGACCAGCGCCACTGCGGTGCCGGGTGGCTGGCAACTCAAGGGACGCAAGTCGGTGGTGGTGGGAGGGCAAAGCGCCGGGCTGATCCTGGTCTCGGCACGCACCAGCCACCAGGCGCGTGACGAGCAGGGCATCAGCCTGTTCCTGGTCGACCCGCAAGACCCTGGCGTGCGGCGCCGCGACTTCGCGACCATTGATGGGCGCAGGGCCTGTGAGCTGTTCCTGGAGGATACGTTTGTCAGCCACGGTTCACTGCTGGGAGAGGAGGGCCAGGCCCTGCCTGCCCTGCGTTACCAGCAGGGGCGCAGCATCGCCGCGCAGTGTGCCGAGGCGCAGGGCAGCATGGAAGCGGCCTGTCAGTTGACCCTCGACTACCTGAAGACGCGCCAGCAATTCGGTCAGCCAATCGGCAAGTTCCAGGCCTTGCAACATCGCATGGTGGAGATGTACATCGAACTCGACCAGGCCACCTCGATGACACTGCTGGCTGCCTGCGTCGCCGACCAGCAAGACAGTGACGAGCGCAGTCGGATCCTGGCTGCAGCCAAGTTCATCGTCAGCCGGGCCAGCCGTTTTGTTGCCGACCAGGGCATCCAACTGCATGGCGGTATTGGCTTGACCTGGGAGTACGTGTTGTCTCATCACGCCAAGCACCTGCTGATGGTCGCGCGGCAATTTGGTGACGACGACCACCATTTGCGGGCCTATACCACGTTGATGCAGGGATATTCAGCGTAACCGGCTAGCGGCTGCGCAGGGCATTGGGCGACGACAGCGGTGCCAGCCGCCGCACGTTATACAGTTGCAGCACGGCGCCCAGCAACGCCACGCCCGCGGCGCTCCAGGCCAGTGCCCAGCCGGGCATGGCCCATAACAACAGCAGGCCGCCAGCCGCCGCACCGAGGGCACTGCCCAGGTACAGCGCCGATTCATTGAGGGCCACCGCCAGGTCGCCATCGCCGTGGCGTTCCCGGGCGGCGAGCAGTTCGTTGTTCTGCGGAACCTGCAAGGCCCAACCGACGCAGCCCCACAGGGCGATCGGCAACAACGCGAGCCAGGGAGACAGGCCCGCCATCACCGGCAACAGCAACAGCGCTCCGCCGAGGACCAGCATGATGATCAGGGTCAGGATCGGCCCCTGGATACGCTCCAGCAGCGGACCGACCAGGAAACTCCCGGCCACCCCGCCCAAGCCCCAGACCCACAGATAGGGCGTCACGTTGCCGATACTGCCGTAGGCCGGGTCGCTCATGAGTGGCGCGATGAAGGTGTACATGCCCAGGCTGGCCACTGCGGCCAGCAGGGAAACCAGCAAGATGGCCAGCACCTTGCGGTCGCTGAGCAAGGCCAGCTTGCTGCGCAGGGCCACGGTCGGTCCGGCCGGTACCGCCGGCAATAGCTGCTGTAAACCGAGCCATGCACCTGCGCCCAGCAGTGCCACCAGCCACAGCGCGGCCTGCCAGCCGGCAGCTTCGGCCAGCAGCAGACTCAGGGGCACCCCCAGCACGGTACCGCTGGCCATGCCGGTCATGATGATCGCGATGGCGCTGCCACGCCGTTCGGGCTCAGACAGCGCTGCACAGACCGTGATCCCAGTCGCCAGGTACACCCCGGCACCGAGCCCGGCCAGCGCCCGGCACAGCATCAGCAGGGCAAAGTCGGCGGTCAACGCACCGCCGACATTGGCCAGCACGAACAGCCCCAGTGCGCCCAACAGGCCAAGGCGCTGGCGATTGCGGGGCAGGAGGGCGACCACCAGCGGTGAGCCGATGCCGTAGGCCAGCGCGAACACGGTCACCAGTTGCGCGGCGATGGCCATCGGCACGCTGAAGGCCTGTTCGAGCATGGGCATCAGGCCGGCCGTTGCGTAGGACGCCATGCCCAGCGCGAAGGCGCCGACGGCAATCAGGTAGACCGAAGTGGGGGTGGGGTTGCGCATGCACATCTTCCTTGTCTGGCACAGTGGAGCAGGGGGGCTGGGCCCGGTGCGGACAATTCTTTAGCAGGCTAATCATTGTTACAATATCTACCGTTTATGCTGTTACTAGGAGTAACCGGATAATGGGTAGAACACTCGAGCGCACCCGCCTGGAGTTGGCGGCGTTCCTGCGCAGTCGCCGTGAACGCGTCACCCCCGAGCAGGCCGGATTGCCTGCCGGTGGACGCCGCAGGACCCCCGGCTTGCGCCGCGAAGAGGTCGCGGCGTTGGCCGGCGTCGGATTGACCTGGTACACCTGGCTGGAACAGGGCCGCGAGATCGGCGTTTCACCGGCCTTCCTCGACAATCTGTGTCGCGTCCTGCACCTGGACCCCATGGAGCGTCGGCACCTGTACCTGCTGACCTATCAGCGGGCGCCGGCCGAGCAGGCACAGACCTGGTGCGTGGTGCCCAAGGTCATCCACCGCTTGCTCGCCGACCTGACGCTGCGCCCAGCCTACGTGTTGAACCTGCGCTGGGACGTGCTGGCCTGGAACCCCGCCGGCGAGCAGCTGTTTCACTTTGCCGACAAGCCGGCGGAGCAACGCAACCTGCTGTGGATGCTGTTCACCGATGAACACGTGCGCGCGCTGTTCGACCCGTGGGAAGAACAAGCACTGCAGATGTTGTCGAGCTTTCGCCGGGATTTCGGGCACGGCTCCCGGCAAAGCGATGTCGCAGAATTGGTCAAGGACCTGGAGAAAATCAGCGCCGAGTTCCGCCAGGGCTGGTTTCGCCAGGATCTCCATGGCCCTTGTCAGGGCACTCGACACCTGCAGCTCCCGGACCTGGGCGCGGTGTCGTTCGAGCACACCATGCTGACCATCGACGCCGACCGGCATTTACGCCTGGTGTATTACGCGCCATGCCAGGAGGGTGACGGCCAGCAGCGGTTTGAGGGTTGGTTACACGATCGTTTGCGCTGAGCCTGGACGCAATGTCCCAGGCCCCACCCAATCCCGTAGCAGCTGCCGAAGGCTGCGTTGGGTTGCGCAGCGATCCCCCGGCGGAATCGCCAAACCCAATGAATGTCCTGCGCCCAGGCACGCTTTTTCCTCGCTCGCGACTACATAAAACATCATTTCGCTAATCCCCTGCGCGTCACAGAATGCGCCCAACACCCCCGCACCGTAAGCGCAAACGCAGCACCACGATGATCTGCATCAGAGGCGCCAGCCATGACCGATCTGAACCCTTCCAACTTTCAGAAGTGCACAGACATGACCGTTGAGAAAATCCAAATTGATACGCTTGTTGTGGGTGCCGGTCAGGCCGGCGTGGCCATGAGTGAGCACTTGAGCAAGCTTGGGGTGCCGCACCTGGTGCTGGAGCGCAACCGGATCGCCGAAGCGTGGCGCACCGGGCGCTGGGATTCGCTGGTTGCCAATGGCCCGGCGTGGCACGACCGCTTTCCGGGCCTGGAATTTGCCGGCCTGGACCCGGACGCCTTTGCCGCCAAGGAGCAGGTCGCGGACTACTTCGAAGCCTATGCGAAAAAATTCAATGCACCGATCCGCACCGGGGTCGACGTGCAGAGCGTCGAGCGCAATACCGACCGTCCTGGCTTCACTGTCAACACCAGTGCCGGGGTGATCGAAGCGCGGCATGTGGTGGTCGCCACCGGTCCGTTCCAGCGCCCGGTGATCCCGCCGATTGCACCGGCCATCAGCGGCGTCCAGCAGATCCACTCGGCGCAATACCGCAACCCGCAGCAACTGGCTGCAGGCGCGGTACTGGTGGTGGGCGCCGGCTCCTCGGGGGTGCAGATCGCCGATGAACTGCAGCGCGCCGGCAAGCAGGTGTACCTGTCGGTGGGGGCTCACGACCGGCCGCCGCGTGCCTATCGCAACCGTGATTTCTGCTGGTGGCTGGGGGTGCTGGGCGAATGGGATGCCGAGGCCATGCAGCCGGGCAAGGAGCACGTGACCATTGCCGTGAGTGGGGCCCGCGGGGGTGAAACCATCGACTTTCGTCGGCTCGCCCAGCAGGGCATGACCCTGGTCGGCCTGACCGAATCCTTCAACGGTGGCGTGGTGAACTTCGCGGACAACCTGGCCGACAACATCGCCCGTGGCGACGAGAACTACCTGGCCCTGCTGGATGCAGCAGACGCCTACATCGTCCGCAACGGCCTCGACCTGCCACCGGAGCCCGAAGCCCGCAACCTGTTGCCCGATCCGGCCTGTGTCAGCCAGCCGATCCTGCAGCTCGACCTGGCCAAGGCCGGGGTCAGCACCATCATCTGGGCCACCGGCTACACGGTCGACTACAGCTGGTTGAAGGTCAACGCCTTCAAGGACAACGGCAAACCCCAGCATCAGCGCGGCGTGTCGAGCGAACCCGGGGTGTATTTCGTTGGTTTGCCGTGGCAGTCCCGGCGCGGCTCCGCGTTCATCTGGGGGGTATGGCACGACGCCAAACACGTCGCCGACCACATCGTCAAACAACACACCTATTTCAACTACCGAGATGCCGCACAACGCCAGGCCGATGCCGAGCAGGCGTGCGCGGCACCGCTCCAACCAGCCAGCTGCATGGGAGTTCGTTGATGCCTACTCATACCCGCATCCGCATGTTCAACACCAAAGACACCTACCCCAACCAGACGCTGGACAACGACCTGTGCCAGGCCGTGCGCGCCGGCAATACCGTGTACGTGCGGGGCCAGGTCGGCACCGACTTCGATGGGCAACTGGTGGGCCTCGGCGACCCCCGGGCCCAGGCCGAGCAAGCCATGCGCAACGTCAAGCAGTTGCTTGAGGAGGCCGGCAGCGACCTGAGCCATATCGTCAAGACCACCACCTACCTGATCGACCCGCGCTACCGCGAGCCGGTGTACCAGGAAGTCGGCAAATGGCTCAAAGGGGTGTTCCCGATTTCCACTGGCCTGGTGGTCAGCGCCCTTGGCCAGCCGCAGTGGCTGATGGAAATCGACGTGATTGCCGTGATCCCCGAATAAGGAACCGACCATGACCTTTTCCATCGTTGGACGCTGCGCCGAGACCGGCCAGTTGGGCATCGCCATCAGTTCCTCGAGCATCGCCGTCGGTGCTCGTTGCCCTTGGCTGCGGGCCGGTGTCGGCGCGGTGTCGAGCCAGAACATTACCCTGCCGGCCCTCGGCCCGCAGATCCTCGACGGCCTGGCCGCTGGCGCCGCGCCGTCCCAGGCCCTGGACCAGGCCCTGACCCGCAACGGCTACAGCCAGTACCGCCAGGTGGCGGTGGTGGATGCCCAAGGCCGGACTGCCGTGTTCAGCGGCAGCCAAGCCCTGGGCACCCACAACGCCCTGGCCGGTGAGCAGTGCGTGGCCGCTGGCAACCTATTGGCCAACAGCGCGGTGATCGAGGCCATGGTCGCCGCCTTTGAGCAGAGCGAAGGCTGCCTTGCCGCCCGCTTACTCAGTGCCTTGCAAGCTGGCCAGGCGGCTGGTGGCGAAGCTGGCTCGGTGCATTCGGCAGCACTGTCGGTGGTCGATGACCTGACCTGGCCAATCGTCGACCTGCGGGTTGACTGGGCCGAACACAATCCGATCGATGAGCTGGGCAACTTGTGGCGCGCCTACCAGCCCCAACTGCAGGACTACCTGATCCGCGCACTCGACCCAACCCTGGCGCCCAGCTATGGAGTGCCGGGTGATGAGTGAGCCGCGCAGCCGCGCCCTGTTGGCCAGGCTGGTAGGGTTCGCCACGGTCAGCCGTGACTCGAACCTGGCACTGATCGAGTTCGTGCGCGACTACCTGCAGGGCCTGGGCGTGGACTGCGAACTGATCTACAACGCCGAACGCAGCAAGGCCAATCTGCTGGCGTCGATGGGCCCGCAGGTGGCCGGTGGCATCGTGTTGTCCGGGCACACCGACGTGGTGCCGGTGGACGGCCAGGCCTGGACGGTCGAGCCGTTCTGTATGAGCGAGGCCGACGGCAAATTGTTCGGGCGCGGTACCGCCGACATGAAAGGCTACCTGGCCTCGGTCCTGGCGGCGGTGCCGCTGTTCTTGGCAAGCGACTTGCGCCGGCCGGTACACCTGGCGTTGTCCTATGACGAGGAAGTCGGCTGCCTGGGCGTGCGTAGTTTGCTCGAGCTGTTGCCCCAGCGGATCCCGGCGCCGGCCTTGTGCCTGATCGGCGAGCCGACCGAGCTCAAGCCGGTGCTCGGCCACAAGGGCAAGTTAGCGATGCGTTGCCATGTGCACGGCGCCGCCTGCCATTCGGCGTACGCCCCCTACGGGGTGAACGCCATCGAGCAAGCCGCACGCCTGATCGGCCGGCTGGGCGAGATCGGTGCCACCCTGGCCGAGCCGGAACTGCAGGACTCACGTTTTGATCCGGCTTATTCCACCGTACAGGTCGGGGTGATCCAGGGCGGCACGGCGTTGAACATCGTGCCGGCCGATTGCCGTTTCGATTTCGAAGTGCGCGCCTTGCCGGACTTCGCCCCGCAGGCGGTGGTCGATGAATTGCAGCACTACGCCCAGACCACGTTGCTGCCGGCGATGCAGGCGATCAAGGCCGAGACGTCGATTCGCTTTGAACAACTCTCGGCCTACCCGGGCCTGGCAACCCCGGCGGACAGCGCCGCCGCGCGTCTGATCGCCCGGCTGTGTGGCAGCGATGCCTTCAGCACCGTGGCCTTCGGCACCGAAGGTGGGTTGTTCGATGCGGCCGGTATCGCGACTGTAGTCTGTGGTCCCGGCAGCATGGAGCAAGGACACAAGCCCGACGAGTTCGTCAGCGTCGAGCAGTTGCACGCCTGTGACCGCCTGATGGATCGACTGGCGGCCTGGCTGAGCGCACCCGAAGAACAATAACAAGGCCCTCCGGCCGCCCATGCGTGTCCCGCCGCCGCCTCAGTGCGTACCGGCATTATCGAGGAACAGATCCATGTCCAGATCCTTGCGTTGCAGCCTTCCGTTTGCCCTGGCCCTGTTGAGCGGTGCAGTGTGCGCCGCGCCCCAGAGCCTCACCGTGATTTCCTTTGGCGGGGCCACCAAGCTGGCCCAGGACAAGGCCTACTTCCAGCCGTTCAACGCCAGCGGTGCCGGCAACATCGTCGCCGGTGAGTACAACGGCGAACTGTCGAAGATCAAGGCCATGGTGGCCGCCGGTCACACCAGTTGGGACGTGGTCGAAGTGGAAAGCCCGGACCTGCTGCGCGGCTGCGAGGAAGGCCTGTTCGAGAAACTCGACCTGAGCGCCCTGGGCGACCCGGCGCAATTTGTCCCGGGGGCACTGACCGAATGCGGGGTTGCTACCTATGTCTGGTCGATGGTCCTGGCCTTTGACCAGGGCAAGCTGGCCAAGGCGCCGCAGAACTGGGCGGACTTCTGGAACGTCAGCGAATTTCCCGGCAAGCGCGGGCTGCGCAAGAGCGCCAAGTACACCCTGGAAATCGCTTTGCTGGCCGATGGGGTGAAAATGGATGAGCTGTACAAGGTCCTGAATACCCCGCAGGGCGTGACCCGGGCCTTTGCCAAACTGGACCAGATCAAATCCAGCATCCAGTGGTGGGAGGCGGGCGCCCAGCCGGCACAGTGGCTGGTGGCCGGGGACGTAGTGATGAGCGCCGCCTATAACGGTCGCATTGCTTCGGCCCAGGAGGAGGGCATGAAACTGAGCATCGTCTGGCCACAAAGCCTGTACGACCCGGAATACTGGGCCGTGGTCAAGGGCACCCCGAACAAGGCCCTGGCCGAGAAGTTCATCGCCTTCGCCAGCCAGCCCCAGGCGCAGAAAGTGTTCTCGCAAAACATCCCTTACGGGCCGGTGCACCTGCAGACCCTGGCCTTGCTGCCCAAGTCGGTGCAGGCGCAACTGCCCACCGCCGAGGCCAACCTGGCCGGCGCCGGAGCGGTGAACGCCGAGTTCTGGGTCGATCATGGCGAGGAGCTGGAACAACGCTTCAACGCCTGGGCTGCCCGCTAATCCCCACCTCGACTCCCACAGGCATCTCCAATCCCTGTGGGAGCGGGCGCCCGCTTGCGGCTTGCTCGCGATGGGCATTGACGCTGCACCTGTGGAGAGAGAACCTGCTTGGGTCGTGACCTCTGGGCCTCTGGGGTGTTGGATCAGGCCGAGTACATATCCATTTTTGCGGTAACGGCCTCCTATGGTTCCGCTTTTACAGCGGCTCACTTTTGGAGGAGCCCAAAAGTAAGCAAAAGGCTCTTGCCCCACCACTTGGCACCTCGCTTGGGCTCGGTGTGCCCTCACGCAGGCTTGAATCCGTGGGCCGCCGCCACGCGCCATCCATGGCGCGGGGCGGCTAACCCGGCGTCCTGCCGGGTTACCCACGGCTTCAAGCCTGCGTTCGGCCAGCGTGGTTAACGGGGCGCCCCAGGATCAAAAGCCAAAGCCAAAGCCAAAGCCAGATCAAAAGATTGCTGACTTCGTCAGCGTATTAGGAAGTAGAAGCTACACCGCGCATGCTTTAGCGATCAGGTCGGCTCTAAGGCCGCCTCGCTTTGTTTTTGATCCTGGGCGCCCCGTTAACCACGCTGGCCGTACTTCGATATTGATTTGGGGGGTAAACCGGCAGGACGCCGGTTTAGCCGCACTGGGCCAGGGAGGGCCCATTGCGGCGGCCCCCCAAATCAATGTCGGAGTACGGGCATGCCGAGCCTAAGCGAGGCACCAAGTGGTGGGGAATGTACGGGACAACCACATGGGTTACAAAAAAGTACCTTTACATAGGTAACACTTTTATCGACACGTACCCGTTCTTTGCCTCTCTAGCATAGACCCGGCCTAGGATTACCGGACCGAATATCACCTCCCACACATCATCACTGATCATCTCCATTCCAATGGTCTGATGCTTAAGCACATTGGCTATATAAATCCGCAGACCTGCTCGATTAATGATTCCATTACTATCAGCCAGGTAACACTCCACGTGGCTCGCATACCCCATTTCAGGCAACTTTTCCGGGTAAGTCCGAGTCGAGGGTGAATAGCAGGAAGCAGGCGTTTTCTGGTCAAGCGCCTCGTGCCCCCGCTCATAATTGTAGTGCTGCACAAAGCGGTCAAACTGTCTCTGCTGAGCCTCCCAAGGAATGGCGGGCGGTTGAGGCAAGGTACTTTTCAGCGTTCGGTGCATGCGTTCGTGACGCCCATTCTGGTCCGGACGGCCAGGCTCAATTCGCTCAGGAATAATCCCTAGTCGCAGCCACCATATCGACAACTGCGACAGCCCGGCACGGCCGGTACTGGCAAATGGCACACCATTGTCAGTCCGAATACGCTCCGGCAACCCGTACTCGCGGAAAACTCGCTCAAAGGTCTGTTGGGTCTCCTTCAGATTGGTACTGGACATACTCTGGCAGGCCAGTAGAAAACGGCTGGCGTGATCCATGATCGTCAGTGGATAGCACCAAACTCCGGCGCCCGTCAGAAACTGGCCCTTGTAGTCCGCGCTAAAGAGCTGATTAGGTTTTTCTGCCTTGCTCAAAGGTTTGGGATAGACCGCGACACGCCGTCGTACACGCTGCGGCGTAATTAAGTCGGCTGCTTTAAGGATGTTGTAGATGGTCGTTTTTGACGGCGGATCCTGATCGGGAAAGCGCTTGAGCAAGTCATTTTGGATCTTCTTAGGCCCTGGAGTTGTTTCTCCGATAGACCGAAGCTCGATGATTGCCTGCCTAACAGCGACAGGCACCACGTAGCTCTGGTTGTGCCGGCAACGGCTGCGTTCCTCAAGCCCACTAGGCCCTTCAGCTTTGTATCGCTCGACCCATTTATAGCCAGTCTTTCGACTGATCTCGTAGTCACTGCACAGCTTGCTGAAGGTGTGTTTGTCCGCCAGATAGGCAGCGATGAACATCACTTTTCGATCCATAGGTTTCAGCTCTCTCCAGGGCATGGTCAGATCCTCGCGAAATCGACCCTGCTAGTTAAAAACTGTTACCTATGTGCGTGAACTGATTTGTAACCCATGTGGGTGAGTCATACCGGGAAAGAGCGTTTTGCTTACTTTTGCGCTGTTCAAAAGTGAGCCGCCGTCAGGCGGAACCATAGGAGGCCGTTACCGCAAAAATGGATATGTACTCGGCCTAATTCAACCCCCTGGCCGGCCCACAGGTGCAACGTCGCACACACAGTTGTGTAGATGCCTATGCCGCGATGGGGCCGGTCTAGCTCACGCACGACAGCTGACGGCAAACCGCATCAATCACGGTTTGCGGCTGTTCACGGTGGGGCACATGCATGCAATCGCTGATCAGCAGCACCTCACTGCTCCCGCCAGTCAGGCCGGCATATCGATGGGCATGTTGGGTCGAACCAAACTCGTCGTCTGCGCCGTGGATCACCAGGTGCGGGCATCCAATCGCCGGCAGTCCTTGCTCGATGGTCCAGCCAGCGTAAGTCGGACTAAGCCAGGTTTGCGTCCAGGCATTCAGCACCCATTGGGCCTTTTCGCCGTGGTATTTGCGCAGACGCTCGATCTGTCCCGGTTGCTCGAACTGCTCTTTAGCACGCTGCACGCCCAGGACCGTGCGTTCCTCGACAAAGGCTTGGGACGACTCGGTCACCAGCGCCAGGCAGTGCTCGGGAAACAACGCGGCGCAGTGGGTGGCCATGGCACCACCGACGCTATGACCAAAGGCGATAAAACGCTCGATGCCCAGTCCTGCCCGCACGAGCGGCACGTAGCGCTGGGCTTCCTGGCGGATGAAGTCGTTGGACCAATCGCCAGGATGGGGGTCTGAACGACCAAATCCCAAGCGGTCGTAGGCCACGACATTGCGCTGGGTGGCGCTTGCCAGCAGGGCAGGGAAGTCGCGCCACAACGCCACGCAGCCGAGCGAGTCATGGAGCAGGATGATCGGGGCCAGTGGCTGAGCCTGGGCTTGCTTGTTGGGGTACCAGCAGCGTGCGAATACCTGACCGTAGGGCGTGGTCAGCGAAAAGTCTTCGTGGTTGATGGACACCGGCATTGATGATCCTCCTTTTGCCCAACAGGGTGCGGTAGCCTGTTGGCCTGTTTATCCTTTGCTGGCGATCCACGCTGGATGTCTCGCGTAAGTGAACCGAACGCAGTCTATCCCGGTCTCCCGCGTCAATCACCCCCGAAAATTACGGAGCGCATGTGCATCAAACAGCTATCGAGGCCGTGGTGGCCGCAGACATTCCCCAGGTTCTGGGGTTCGTCCTGGCGGCGCGCTCCGAGCTGTTCCCGAAACTGCGGCAAGCCGGCACGCCGGATGACCTGGCGAATTTTGAGCAGGTTTACCTGCGCGGTGCGGGACGCTTCCTGGTGGCCCGTCATGCCGGGCGAATCGTCGCCTCAATCGGCTATCTGCCCTATGACCGGCGCTTTGCGCACATCGATTATCCCGGGCTGAAGGTGGTGGAAGTCGTACGTCTGTTCATCCTCCCGCAGTTTCGCCGCGCGGGCTTGGCCAGCCAGTTGTACCGCGCCTTGGCGGCATCGGCCGTGGAAGCCGGGGTCGAGGTGATCTATCTGCACACCCATCCGTTCTTGCCGGGCGCCATCGACTTCTGGCTCAAGCGCGGTTTCAACGTGATCCAGGTGGACGCCGACCCGGTATGGCAGACCACCCACATGGAATGTCGGTTGCCCACGGACTGAAAGCTCAGCGCTGCAGGATGCTGTTCAATCGCTCGAGCGCACGTGGGGGCAGGGCGCTTGGCAACTCCGGCGGTTGGGCTGCAGGCTCGCCCACCTGGATCAACATCACCATGCCCATCGCCAGGTGCGGGGTGCACTGGATGCCGTAGAGGCCAGGGACCTGAAATACCTGTTCCACTACCTGGTTGATCTTGCCCTGGAATGCCTGCGCGCCGGCCGGCAGCAATTCGCTGACCGAGGCGGCGTTGTGACCACTCTGGGCAGGGATGAACCGGACCGTGTCGCCAGGCGCCACCTGCAGGTAATCCGGCTCATAGACCATGCTGCCCGCAGCGCCTCGGGTGAGCATTTTTACTTCATGGACTTCGGCATATGCCGTGGGGCACAGCAACACTGCAGCGAGCAGCAAGGAGCGGGAAACACTACGCATGGTGGGCTATCCATAGACGAGTCAGGAGGCGCGTAATCGCAGGATCTGCGTGCCGTCAAAGGGGTCAGTGAGGTAATGCGCGTGGACCCCGAAGGTGTGTAGCAAGCGTTCTGGGGTCAACACTTCAAGCGGTTTGCCAAGGGCGACCAGGCTTCCGCGTTCGAGCACCGCCAACCGATCACAGCCCAGGGCCTGGTTAAGGTCGTGCAGGGCAATCACGGTGGTCACGGGCAATGCGTGAACCACATTCAGAATCGCCAGTTGATGCTGGATATCCAGGTGATTGGTCGGTTCGTCCAGTAACAGGATCTGCGGGCGTTGCGCCAGGGAGCGCGCGATATGCACGCGCTGGCGTTCGCCGCCGGAGAGACTGCGCCAGGTGCGGCTGCTCAGGTGAGCCGCATCGACGTCACGCAGCGCTTGCTCGACGATCGCCGCGTCCGCCGCCGACCACGGACTCAAGGCCGACAGCCAGGGCGTTCGGCCCAAGGCCACTGCATCGAATACGCTGATTGCATCGAGGGTGTCAGCCTGCTGCTCGACCACCGCCAGGGTTTGCGCGATGGTGCGCCGCGACAGGGTCTTGAGGTTTTGGCCGTTGAGATGGATGGCGCCCTGGCTGGGCGCACGCACCCCCGCCAGCAGCTTGAGCAGGGTGGATTTGCCGGAGCCATTGGGCCCGACCAGCCCCAGGGTCTCGCCACGGTGAATGGCCAGGTGAATGTCGTGCAGCAACTGCGCATCGCGAATGGCAAAGCCGATACCGGAACAACTCAATACACAGGGTTGAGAAACAGACACAGCTGCAGTCATCGGGCATTCCTCCGTCCCACCAGGATCAGCGCGAACACCGGCGCCCCGACCAGCGCCGTGACCACGCCGACCGGAATTACCTGGCCCTTGATCAGCGTGCGGGACAGCACATCGGCGGCAATCAGAAACACCGCCCCGCCCAGCGCACTGGCTGGCAGCAGACGGGTATGGCCAGTCCCGAGCAACAGCCTGGCGGCATGGGGAATCACCAGCCCAACAAAACCGATCGAGCCGACAATCGACACCATCACCGCCGTGACCAACGCCGCGCAGCTGATCAACAGCAACTGCACCGGACGCACCGCAATGCCGAGGGAGGCCGCGGAGTCGGCGCCAAAGGTGAAGGCATCCAGCGCGCGGCGGTGCCACAGGCACACCGCAAGACCGGCCAGCGCCACCGGCACGGCCAGCCACACGGATGGCCAGCGCACGCCACTGAGATTGCCCAGCAACCAGAACATGATGCCGCGTGCCTGTTCGGAGCTGGCCGACTTGGTGATCAAAAACGCCGTGAGTGCGTTGAACAGTTGTGACCCGGCGATCCCGGCCAGGATGATCTGCCCGGTAGTGCCCGGTGCGCCACTGGCACGGCCGAGCAAAACCACCACGGCGAAGGCCAGCACTGCGCCGGCAAACGCCCCGGCCGACATTGAGATCGCCCCGGCGCCCAGGCCCAGCAACGCCACCAGCACTGCGCCTGTCGACGCCCCCGCGGAAATCCCCAACAAGTAGGGATCGGCCAATGGGTTGCGCAACAGCGATTGCAGGATCACCCCGCAAGTCGCCAGCCCCGCACCGCACGCCGCCGCCACCAGTGCGCGGGTCAAGCGGTAGTTCCAGACGATGCCTTCGTCGATGGGGTCCAGGGCATAACCGGCGGCCCACAGCTTGTTGGCCAGCACCTGGAACACCACCGTTGGCTCAATGCTGGTTTCGCCGATGGTCACACCGGCAATCAGCGCGATCAGCAGGGTCGCCAGTGCCAATGAGGTACGCAGTAGCATCGCCGTCATTGCGCCAGGTCGTAGCTGTTGAGGGCAGTAGCCAGGGTTTCAAGGCCGTCGAACATCCGCACGCTGGCCTGCATGGCCATGGCGTCGAGGATAATGATGCGGTTGTGTTTGACCGCGTCCATGTTGCGGGTCACCGGGTCGCTGCGCAGGAATTGCAGTTTCTTTTGATAGTCGTCAGCTGGAAAACGCCGACGATCCATGCGCGCGATGACCAGGAAGGTCGGGTTCGCCTTGGCAATGGTTTCCCAGCCGACGCTTGGCCACTCTTCGTCGGACTCCACCACGTTGCGCACGCCCAGGGTATTGAGCATGAAGTCGGGAATACCCTTGTGTCCGGCGACATAGGGATCGATATCCAGGCTGGCGCTGGAGAACCAGACCAGCGCGCTGGTGTGCTTCAGGTCCTGGTTCTGCACCGTGGCCACCGATTTGGCCAGGCTGGCTTTGAGCTGCGCGTTCAACTGCTGCGCACGCTCCTGGACATCAAAAATCTCCCCTAGCTGGCTGATGCTCTTATAGAGACTGTCGACCCGGAACGGCGCCAGGCGAGTACCGTCGGCCCCCACCAGGTTGTCCTTGGACTCACAGTCCGAGGGCATCAGGTAGGTCGCAATCTTCAGCTCGTCAAACTGCTCCCGTGTACCCACCACCCCTTGCGGACCTACCATCCACTCCAGCTCGACGGCGACCAACTCCGGGCGCTTGCCGATTACCGACTCGAAACTTGGATCGTTATCGGCCAGGCGTTCGATCCCGGCGTTTTGCGCCTGGTACTGGGGCAACACATCGTTGAACCACAGGGAAGTCCCGACCAGTTTGTCTCCCAGCCCCAGGGCAAAGAGCATTTCGGTCCCGGCCTGGCCAATCGTCACGGCCCGAGCCGGGGCGTGGGCGAAGGTCTGTGTGCTGCCACAGTTTTGCAGCGTCAGCGGGTACTGAGTGGGCGCAGCCTGGGCCAGTGAACAAAGACCCAGGCCCGTGGCGAGGGCGACAACGCGGGGCAGCAGCATGATGCAATCTCCATTTGAACCGTACACGGAGCTGGGGTGTAGGGCCTGGAAACACATCAACGAGCGCTGCCGAAAAGCCGGGCAGGGGTCGATCACCAAAGTGACGCACGCGCAAGGATGTCCCTCCCGGACACCCCGCCGGTTAGTGATTGTTGCGTCGCCGGCAGGTCTCCTGACTGATGCGTCATGGCGTGCTCCAGCCTTCCCGGGTGATCCCAGTGGCAGTTAAGGAGCAGGCTCAGCACCTACAGTTGCGGGGGCAGTTCCGTTTGATGCGTTGCGCGCATCACGGATTCCCTATTATTCCCAAGTGGAAACCGGCGGCGGCATGGTAGTCGATTGGGGAGTTGGAGGCGAACGTATGTTCTGTTCACGGGCTACAAAACCCGCGGCGATTCAGAGTGGGGGCGTTGTGGCTTACTTGATCGATGTCAACCACATGGAACGGGCGGCTCTGTAGTCTCTAGAGACCGACATCCCGTGCGCTTGTGGCGTAGCGGGTTGTCTTGACTCTAGGCGAAGCCACCATGATCTATCCGCTTCTTCTGACGCTGCACCTGTTTGCCGCCCTGATCTTTATCGGCACGGTGTTCTTTGAGGTCCTGTTCCTGGAAAACATCCGCAAACAGCTACCCGCCAGGGTCATGCTGCTGGTCGAGCAGGGCATCGGTCGGCGCGCGCGTTCGCTGATGCCGTGGGTGCTGCTGGTGTTATTCAGTGCGGGGCTGGGCATGGTCTGGCTGCGCTACCTGCCAGTCCTTGGCGCACCATGGGCTTCATCGTTCGGCACATTACTGGCCTTGAAAATCGTGGTGGCCGCAAGCGTACTGCTGCACTTCCTGATGGCCATGTTTTTGTTCAAAAGTGGCCGAATGAGCCCGCGATACCTGCGGTTCATACACGTCAGCCTGTTCTGTCACATGATCGTTATCGTGCTGCTGGCCAAGGCTATGTTCTATCTGACCTGGTGATCGGCGTTGACCGGTGGTCTGTCCTTCCAGGACTTTGTTTGTGCTTGACGCAAATCAAGGCGTATTGATCACACTGTTGATCCGCAGCCAGTCTCGGAGCCCCGTCATGCTCGATATCCTACACAACCCCGGCGAGCTGATCGCCCGCTGCGATCAGGGCGTACTCGATCCCAACTTCAGGTTTGACCAACACTTTTCAGGTTTTCAGCGTCTCGGCCATGCCCCATTCCGGTGGCGTCGGCGGCGTGTGCTGAATGAACTTGACCATTGACGTGATCTGATCCTTGGTCAGCGCATTCGACGTTCCCCAGTTCGGCATGCCCGCCGGCGAACCGTAGGTAATCAATGCCTCGAGAAACGGTTGCCCACGGGACTGGGTGATGTCCGGTGTCAGCGGTTTGCCCGTGGCCCCTTTTGCGCAAAACACCGTGGCAGCCGGCGCAACCAGTCAGAGCAAACGTTTTTCTATTGCTGATCAGCACTCCATTTCTCCTCAGGCAAGACCTTTGCGATGTGCTGAAACTGCAGCGCAGAACGCAGGTTCTTAGTGCCGTGCACGGCTATGCCCGAGCAGGCCAATGTTCGCTTGACGACGATCAAGTTTGCCGGCCATCTCATTTGCCAGGTTGTCGCAGGGGCCCGTAGCGTGTTCCTTGAATCCGCTTTTGGAACAGGCAGCCCATGGACCGTACCCAGTCTTGCGAACACCCGATCGAATCGCTTCCAGGTTCTTGCTGGTCTGCTGGGCAGCGCTGGCCACGTTAAGCGTGTGCACGGTGGTGCTGGCACAGATGGGCGCGACGTGGCTGCTGTCGGTGGTCATTTTGCTGGTGGCGGTCGGCAAAGCGTGGTTGATCACCGATGGCTTCATGGAGATGCGCCACGCGCTGCGACTGTGGCGGCGGTTGATGTTGAGCTGGGCGCTTGTGTTGGCGGTGGTTGTGGGGTTGACGCTGGTGTTGGTCGGTTAATTAACCTGAAATAACTCATGCGTGATGTTTGTCGGTCGGGTTCAAGCGCTGGGCCTCGGCAAAAATCTCGGTAATGGCTCGTCTTGGCTGTCGCTTGTGCAGTGCTCGTACCTGTGCGCTCATGCGCAGCAATTCTTCACTCGGCTTGGCCCATTGATCCTTCGGTAACGGCTCGGACCATTGGCGCATCGCTTCGGGTAATGCGTGCGGGGCCATTTTCTGTAGGCGGCGGACTTCCCATTCGGTCAGGTAGTTGGGAATCGTCCACAGGGTCATCACGTGGTACAGGTACCAGAAGAAACCGGACACTCGACCACGTTGGCCGTCACGGATTTGCTGGTGCATACGGGCGCGGGCGTTGTGGAAGGTGTGCAGGCCTTCGTGGGGCGGGTCGTTCGGGCCTTGCAGGTCTAGCGGGTCCTGGATGGATTTGAGGTCGTGGATTTCGTATTCCATGTAGCCGCGAATCGCTTCCCAGTGGCTGATGGCCAGGGAAAGACCGAAGCAGGGGAATTCGACGCTGGTCAGGGTCTCGCCGTGCTGGAAACCGATGCCCATGCCGTATTGGCGGTGGATGCCGTATTGAGTGGCGCCTTGGGCTTCGATGACCCAGGCGGAGAGGGATTCCCAAGTGACGAAGACGGGTTCGGTGGCGTCTTCGGGCATGAAGCAGACTTCGCGGCGTTGGCGGTTGAAGCGGGTGGGGATGATGTGGACGCGTTTATTGTGGGTGTGGCGCCAAGTGCAGAGGAGGATGAGCAGCATTAAAAAACCGCCCTGTATGGCTGGTCCGTACGCCTCATTGAAAACCCCTTTTATGGCATGAGAAACATCGTCCCAACCCATCCCGAACAAAAAAAACATGAAGCCGCCAAATAGAGGTATCAAAAATGCGATCGAGAAGGCAACGCTGAATGGTCCACCTAATACGACCTGCCATGAAAACACCTGCGGTGAACCCAAGCCAAAGTCCATGTACACGTCATTCAGATCCCCGATATGCGGACCATGCGGCGGCAACGGTGTCGGCAATGGCAACGGCGCGAGATAGGTGATCTTCCCGCTGGGAAACGGTTCGACATCACCGGCTTTTCGAGGTTGCTCAAGCTGCGGCGCGGGTATCGGGCTATCAAGGTTGGTGGGCATGGTCAGCCAACTCCAGCAAATGGGTCTCAACCAGCAACATGGGCGGATGCTCGGTAACGGATTGAGGGGCTAACGCCGGAAAGCGACCGTCACCCCGAGGGTTCAGGCGAACGATCCGAATGCGAGAAACCCACGCGCCCTTGGCGTTCAAGCTCTGGATACAGACTGCCAGCTCCAACGTTTCGGACGCCGGGGTAAATTCAGCATCAAGGTCCAGCGGGTATTGCAGGCATAACACCAACCGGTCGGGTCCTGTTTGCACAATGCGCAGGCTGTTTGCCACTTCCTCACTGATAACGTCCTTGCGCTCGCGCGGTACTCCACGACTGTGGAGCGGCACGGAAAGACGGTGGGCGCCGATCCCCAGGCGATGAGTCGCTTTGCCACTCCGGCTCAGCTCCGGGCATTTTTCCTGATAGTCGAGCAGGGCTTTACGGCTATAACAGCTCATGCGCGGCGTTTGTCGGTCGGATTTAAACGCTGCACCTCGGCAAAAATCTCGGTGATCGGGCGTCGCGGTTGGCGTTTATGCAGGGCGTGGACCTGTGCGCTCAGGCGCAGCAGTTCTTCACTCGGTTTCGCCCATTGTTCCTTCGGCAGCGGTTCCGACCATTGGCGCATCACTTCGGGCAAGGCCTGCGGGGCCATTTTCTGGAGGCGGCGGACTTCCCATTCGGTCAGGTGGTTGGGAATCGTCCACAGGGTCATGACGTGGTACAGGTACCAAAAAAATCCCGAGAGCCGGTTGCGTGAACCGTCACGGATTTGCTGATGCATGCGCGCGCGCGCGTTGTGAAAAGTGTGCAGGCCTTCGTGGGGTGGGTCGTCGGGGCCTTGCAGGTCCTGCGGGTCCTGGATGGATTTGAGGTCGTGGATTTCGTATTCCATGTAGCCACGGATGGCTTCCCAGTGGCTGATGGCCAGGGAAAGACCGAAGCAGGGGAATTCGACGCTGGTCAGGGTCTCGCCGTGCTGGAAACCGATGCCCATGCCGTATTGGCGGTGGATGCCGTACTGGGTGGCGCCTTGGGCTTCGATGACCCAGGCGGAGAGGGATTCCCAAGGGACGAAGACGGGGTCGGTGGCGTCTTCGGGCATGAAGCAGACTTCGCGGCGTTGGCGGTTGAAGCGGGTGGGGATGATGGCGGCGCGTTTGTTGTGATAGTGGAGCCAAGTGAAGAAGAGGATGGCTAGAGCAGAGAAGCCGGTTATCAGGGCTAGTCCGCAGGACGCATGGAAGATCCCTTCGATGGAATCTCTAGTATCTTCCCAGCTATATCCAAGTACGAGTCCAAGGAAGCCGCCCATTAGCGGAAAGAGGAAGGCGATCATGAAGGTACCACTGAACGGTAATCCTAATACGACCTGCCATGAAAACACCTGCGGTGAACCCAAGCCAAAATCCATGAACACCTCATTCAGATCGCCGATATGGGGACCGTGCGGCGGCATCGCTGTCGGCAATGGCAGAGGCGCGAGATAAGTGATTCTCCCACTGGGAAACGGCTCGACATCGCCGGCATTTCGGGATTGCGCAAGGTGCAAGGTCGGCACGAGGCTATCAATCTTGGTGGGCATGGTCGGCCAGCTCCAGCAGATGGGTTTCAACCAGCAACAACGGTGGATGCTCGTTAACGGATTGACGGGGCAACGAAGGGAGATGGCCCTTACCGCGCGGATTGAGGTGAATAACGTCAGTCAGCGACTCCCACACCCCCTTGGCGTTCAAGGTCTGTATGCAGACCGCCAGCTCCAACGTTTCGGACTCCGGGGTAAATTCAGCATCAGGGTCCAGCGGGTATTGCAGGCATAACACCAGCCGGTCGGGTCCTGTTTGCACGATGCGCAGGCTGTTCACCACTTCTTCGCTGATGACGTCCTTACGCTCTCGGGGTACACCACGATTGTGGAGGGGAACGGAAAGACGGTGGGCGCCGATCCCCAGGCGATGAGTCGCTTTGCCACTCCGGCTCAGCTCCGGGCATTTTTCCTGATAGTCGAGCAGGGCTTTACGGCTATAACAGCTCATGCGCGGCGTTTGTCGGTCGGATTTAAACGCTGCACCTCGGCAAAAATCTCGGTGATCGGGCGTCGCGGTTGGCGTTTATGCAGGGCGTGGACCTGTGCGCTCAGGCGCAGCAGTTCTTCACTCGGTTTGGCCCATTGTTCCTTCGGCAGCGGCTCGGACCATTGGCGCATCGCTTCGGGCATGGCCTGCGGGGCCATTTTCTTAAGGCGGCGGACTTCCCATTCGGTCAGGTGGTTGGGAATCGTCCACAGGGTCATGACGTGGTACAGGTACCAGAAGAAGCCGGACATTCGACCACGTTGGCCGTCGCGGATTTGCTGGTGCATGCGCGCTCGGGCGTTGTGGAAGGTGTGCAGGCCTTCGTGGGGTGGGTCGTCAGGGCCTTGCAGGTCGAGCGGGTCTTGAATGGATTTGAGGTCGTGGATTTCGTATTCCATGTAGCCACGGATGGCTTCCCAGTGGCTGATAGCCAGGGAAAGACCGAAGCAGGGGAATTCGACACTGGTCAGGGTCTCGCCGTGCTGGAAGCCGATGCCCATGCCGTATTGGCGGTGGATGCCGTATTGGGTGGCGCCTTGGGCTTCGATGACCCAGGCCGAGAGGGATTCCCAAGGGACGAAGACGGGTTCGGTGGCGTCTTCGGGCATGAAGCAGACTTCGCGGCGTTGGCGGTTGAAGCGGGTGGGGATGATGGCGACGCGTTTGTTGTGGTTGTGGTGCCAGACGCCGAGGCCGATGAGTAGGGTTACAAAGCCGGTTACCAGGGCAAGTCCATAGGTTTCATGGAAGATCCCCTCTATGGCGTGAGAAATATCGTCCCACCCCATGCCGAATAAAAAAAACATGAAGCCGCCGATTAGTGGAAATAAAAATGCAATCGAGAAGGCGCCGCTGAATGGTCCACCTAATGTTACTTGCCACATAAACACCTGCGGCGATCCCAATCCGAAGTCCATGTACACCTCATTTAGTTCCCCGATATGCGGGCCATGCGGCGGCAACGGTGTCGGCAATGGCAACGGCGCGAGATAGGTGATCTTCCCGCTGGGAAACGGTTCGACATCACCGGCTTTTCGAGGTTGCTCAAGCTGCGGCGCGGGCATCGGGCTATCAAGGTTGGTGGGCATGGTCAGCCAACTCCAGCAAATGGGTCTCAACCAGCAACATGGGCGGATGTTCGGTAACGGATTGAGGGGCTAACGCCGGAAAGCGACCGTCACCCCGAGGGTTCAGGCGAATGACCCGAGTGTGAGAAACCCACGCGCCCTTGGCGTTCAAGCTCTGGATACAGACTGCCAGCTCCAACGTTTCGGACGCCGGGGTAAATTCAGCATCAAGGTCCGGCGGGTATTGCAGGCATAACACCAGCCGGTCGGGCCCTGTTTGCACGATGCGCAGGCTGTTTGCGACTTCCTCACTGATGACGTCCTTACGCTCTCGGGGTACACCACGATTGTGGAGGGGAACGGAAAGACGGTGGGCGCCGATCCCCAGCCGATGAGCCGGTTGTCCACTCAACGGTGGCTGGAAATCACTGAGCTTGAGCCTTGGCAGCACCAGGTGAATGTCGCTGGGCTTGGCTTTTAGCAGCAAGTTTTTCAGCCACGAATCATGCTCGTTCGGGCCCAGTTGCGTGTACGGGGCATTCAGCAAATAGGCCAGATAACGCTGATATTCATCCAGGGTATGGTTACCGCGCGTCCCGGAGTCCAGGCTCCAGGGTGTGGTTTTCAGCCATTTATCATGGGCGCTGATGTTGTAGCGGTTGTACAGCCAGGTTCCGCCCAATTCCAAAATGGTGAACAGGGCGCCGGCTAGATTGAACCGGAAGAATACGGAAGATAGCCTTGTCCCCGCAGCAGCCCAAGCAGCCGTTCTTGCTGCAGCATTTCTGGCAATCGCTACGGTATACCCCGCGTGCAAGGTGTGACCCAAGCCATAGGCGTTGACGGTCGTCATGCCGGCCGCCCCCGCTGTCGCGAGTGCTGCACTATTCTGCGCAGCAGCATTCCCGCTACGTGTCGCCTGCTCCCAGTTCTGGTGGTGGTTGATGAGGCCCACCATTGAAGAGGCAAAACCAAAAAGGTAGGTAAAGAAACCCAATCCAACATGCATCTTGCCCATCTGCACATGCACATTTTGTAAGGCATGGTGTTGAAGACCCGCGACGAGTGCAGCGCTACGTGCCTTCAACGCGGTATCGGCGAGACTTTGCGCCGCAGTGAACCCAGCGGCCCCGGTAGCCGCCAATGCATTGGCCAAGGGAGCCCATGTTCGCTTGTTCCTGGATTGGTTGGTCAGTTCCCTTATAACCGAAACAAAATTCACCCCCTGCACCAAAAACACCAACAACCCCATCCCCTCACTCCGAATCAACTTCGCATTCGGCACGCCTTGAACCCCAAGCCGAATGTCCTTCAACAAACTGCGCACCTCCAGCTGCTGCGCCGGTGGAAACACCACTGTCACTCCTGCCCGAGCCGGCGTCGCGCCATACAGCCGAACCGACTGATCCGGCAGTTCCACAATCGGACTCAGCGCCCCGGCCAATCGGCCTTCAAGTTGCGTCAACTGCCCGCGTACCCGCACGATCTCGCCCTGCAACTCCACCGCCCGGGGCGTCTTGTGCCCCGCCCGGTTTTTGTTGTGGGTGAACTGGTTGCGTTCACGGGTCAGCGTCCTGAGGTAATCGCGTTCACTGAGCAGTTCCTAGAGGTTGGTTTGCAGCGCCGCGTGTTCTGCGGGACTGGCGACAGTAAAGGTCACGCCGGTGGTTTTCGCCGCATCGAGGATCCGCCCCGACAAGGCCTTGGGCAGGCGCCGGAACAGTTCGTCGAGGTCGGGGATTTTCCCTCCCGCCAGATCGAACCCTTCCAGCGCTCGGCTCAGACCCAGGTTCAGCGCCGGGCTGAGACTGTGCTGCGCCGCATCCGCGACGGCGCGGGTGTGTTCGGGTAAATCATCGAGGGCCGGCAGGTGCGGCTGTTCGATTTTCTTTAACTCGCCCAACCAGTGCGGCAGGTTGTTGAACACCCCCATGCCGGCGTTGAACAACATGGCGTATTGCGCGGCCCGTTCTGGCTGAAGACGCAGCGGCAAGGTGTAGAACAGTGGCCGGGTCAGTTCCGGGTGTTTCTCCAGATAACCGAGGAGAATTTCGCTGGCGTGATCGCTGCGGCAGATGTCCTTGAGGCAGGCGTATTCGGCGGTGAACGCCTGGTGGAGTTGCTGTTGATCCTGCGCGTCGTAATACCAGGCCGAACGATGGAAGTGACCGGCATTCACCAGCATCGTGCGGTCGGCGGTGATGCGCTCGAGCAGGCGGTTCCAGCGCCCGAGGTCGTCGCGGTGCTGAAACAGCGCAGCGTCCATGGCGGGGCGGTCGATGAAATCGTTGACCCCGCGTTTGCCACTGAAGCTGGAGCCTTCGAGCACATCGATGATGCGTTTGTTTTGCTCCTTGCCGAGCTTGATCAGGGTTTTGAGGTGCTGCTCAACGAAGTCGGTGGGGGCCCTCGCAAAGTGCTGGCGGGTGTAGTAACTGCGGTCCGCGTCGTCAATGGCGCGCCGGTGTGCAGTGATGTCTGGATTGCCCCCCTGATACTTGAGCATCTCCTGAACTTCGGCCTGGGCTTCCTTGCGCAGCTGCACCAGCTCCGGGGGGGCTGGCACGTCGACAGACTCGACCTTGCCGCCTTTGTTCAGGTAATCCAGTAAGGCTTTGCGGGTCTGCTCCCGATCCGGCTCGGGCAACTGTTCCAGATCGACAAGTTGGCTCAGGGACGCGGTGTGGCCGCGGACATTGAAAAAACAGCTCATGCGCGACGTTTGTCCGTCGGATTCGCGCGTTGTACCTCGGCAAAAATTTCGGTGATCGGGCGTCGCGGCTGGCGTTTGTGCAGGGCGCGGACCTGTGCGCTCATTCGAACAAGCTCTTCGCTCGGCTTGGCCCATTGTTCCTTCGGCAGCGGCTCGGACCATTGGCGCATCGCTTCGGGCATGGCCTGCGGGGCCATTTTCTTAAGGCGGCGGACTTCCCATTCGGTCAGGTGGTTGGGAGTCGTCCACAGCGTCATCACGTGGTACAGGTACCAGAAGAAACCGGACACTCGACTACGTTGGCCGTCGCGGATTTGCTGGTGCATACGGGCGCGGGCGTTGTGGAAGGTGTGCAGGCCTTCGTGGGGTGGATCGTCGGGGCCTTGCAGGTCTAGCGGGTCCTGGATGGATTTGAGGTCGTGGATTTCGTATTCCATGTAGCCACGGATGGCTTCCCAGTGGCTGATGGCCAGGGAAAGACCGAAGCAGGGGAATTCGACGCTGGTCAGGGTCTCGCCGTGCTGGAAGCCGATGCCCATGCCGTATTGGCGGTGGATGCCGTATTGGGTCGCGCCTTGGGCTTCGATGACCCAGACGGAGAGGGATTCCCAGGGGACGAAGACGGGGTCGGTGGCGTCTTCGGGCATGAAGCAGACTTCGCGGCGTTGGCGGTTGAAGCGGGTGGGGATGATGGCGGCGCGTTTGTTGTGATAGTGGAGCCAAGTGCAGAGGAGAATGGCGAAGGCAGAGAAGCCGGTTATCAGGGCTATTCCATAGGCCTCATTGAAAACCCCTTTTATGGCATGAGAAACATCGTCCCAACCCATGCCGAACACAAAAAACATGAAGCCGATAAATAGAGGTATCAAAAATGCAATCATAAATGCGCCGCTGAATGGTCCGCCTAACATGAGCTGCCATGAAAATACCTGCGGCGATCCCAAGCCAAAATCCATGTACACCTCATTCATTTCCCCGATATGCGGACCGTGTGCTGGCAGCGCTGTCGGCAGGGGCAACGGCGCGAGATAAGTGATTCTCCCACTGGGAAACGGCTCGACATCGCCGGCATTTCGGGATTGCGCAAGGTGCAAGGTCGGCACGAGGCTATCAATCTTGGTGGGCATGGTCGGCCAACTCCAGCAAATGGGTTTCAACCAGCAACATGGGCGGATGCTCGGTAACGGAGTTGGGTGGTAGTGCAGGGAAATGGCCTTCGGTCCGAGGGTTCAGGCGAATGACCCGAGTGTGAGAAACCCACGCGCCGCTAGCGTTCAAGGTCTGTATACAGACCGCCAACTCCAACGTTTCGGACGCCGGGGTAAATTCAGCATCAAGGTCCAGCGGGTATTGCAGGCATAACACCAACCGATCTGGTCCTGTTTGCACGATACGCAGGCTGTTTGCCACGTCCTCACTAATGACGTCCTTGCGCTCGCGCGGTACACCACGACTGTGGAGCGGCACGGAAAGACGGTGGGCGCCGATCCCCAGGCGATAAGCCGGTTGACCACTTAGAGGCGGTTGAAAATCGTTGAGTTTGAGCCCTGGCAGCACCAAATGGATGTCTTTTGGCTTGGCCTTTAACAGCAGATTTTTCAGCCAGGAGTCATGCTTGTTAGAACCCAATTGCGCATAAGGAGCGTGAAGCAAATAGGCCAGATAACTTTGGTATTCATCCAGCGTATGGTCGCCACGCTCCTCGGTGTCCAGGCTCCACGGCGTAGTTTTCAGCCATTTATCATGGGCACTGATGTTGTAGCGGTTGTACAGCCAGGTGCCCCCCAGTTCCAGCACGGTGAACAAGGCGCCGGCCAGGTTGAAGCGGAAGAACACGGTGGAGAGACGGGTACCCGCGGCAGCCCAGGCGGCGGTTCTTGCAGCGCTGTTTTTTGCGACCAACACGTTAATCGCGGCACGACCGGTGTGACTCAAACCATAGGCATTGACGGTCGTCATGCCGGCCGCCCCCGCTGTCGCGAGCGCTGCACTATTCTGTGCTGCCGCATTCCCGCTACGTGTCGCCTGCTGCCAGTTCTGGTGGTGGTGGATGAGGCTGACCATTGAAGAGGCAAAACCAAAAAGGTAGGTAAAGAAACCCAAGCCAACATGCATCTTGCCCATCTGCACATGCACATTCTGCAAGGCGTGGTGTTGAAGTCCCGCGACGAGTGCAGCGCTACGTGCCTTTAACGCTGTATCGGCGAGACTTTGCGCCGCAGTGAAGCCAGCGGCCCCAGTGGTCATCGCTGCATTAAAAACGGGCATCCAGACTCGCTTGTTCTTGGATTGGTTGGTCAGTTCCCTGATGACCTGCACCAAATTCACCCCCTGCACCAAAAACACCAACAACCCCATCCCCTCGCTTCGAATCAACTTCCCATTCGGCACCCCTTGAACCCCCAACCGAATATCCTTCAACAAACTCCGCACCTCCAACTGCTGCGCCGGCGGAAACACCACTGTCACCCCTGCCCGAGCCGGCGTCGCGCCATACAGCCGAACCGACTGATCCGGCAGTTCCGCAATCGGACTCAGCGCGCCCGCCAGTCGGCCTTCAAGTTGCGTCAACTGCCCGCGCACCCGCACGATCTCGCCCTGCAACTCCACCGCCCGTGGCGTCTTGTGCCCCGCCCGGTTTTTGTTGTGGGTGAACAGGTTACGTTCGCGGGTCAGCGTCCTGAGGTAATCGCGTTCACTGAGCAGTTCCTTGAGGTTGGTTTGCAGCGCCGCGTGTTCCGCCGGGCTGGCGACAGTAAAGGTCACGCCGGTGGTTTTTGCCGCATCGAGAATCCGCCCCGACAAGGCCTTGGGCAGGCGTCGGAACAGTTCGTCGAGGTCGGGGATTTTCCCTCCCGCCAGATCGAACCCTTCCAGCGCCCGGCTCAAGCCCAGGTTCAGCGCGGGGCTGAGGCTGTGCTGCGCCGCGTCCGCGACGGCGCGGGTGTGTTCGGGTAAATCATCGAGGGCCGGCAGGTGCGGCTGTTCGATTTTCTGCAGCTCGCCCAACCAGTGCGGCAGGTTGTTGAACACCCCCATGCCGGCGTTGAACAATGTGGTGTATTGCGCGGCCCGTTCTGGCTGAAGACGCAGCGGCAAGGTGTAGAACAGTGGCCGGGTCAGTTCCGGGTGTTTCTCCAGATAACCGAGGAGAATTTCGCTGGCGTGATCGCTGCGGCAGATGTCCTTGAGGCAGGCGTATTCGGCGGTGAACGCCTGGTGGAGTTGCTGTTGATCCTGCGCGTCGTAATACCAGGCCGAACGATGGAAGTGACCGGCATTCACCAGCATCGTGCGGTCGGCGGTGATGCGCTCGAGCAAGCGGTTCCAGCGCCCGAGGTCGTCGCGGTGCTGAAACAGCGCAGCGTCCATGGCGGGGCGGTCGATGAAATCGTTGACCCCGCGTTTGCCACTGAAGCTGGAGCCTTCGAGCACATCGATGATGCGTTTGTTTTGCTCCTTGCCGAGCTTGATCAGGGTTTTGAGGTGCTGCTCAACGAAGTCGGTGGGGGCCCTCGCAAAGTGCTGGCGGGTGTAGTAACTGCGGTCCGCGTCGTCAATGGCGCGCCGGTGTGCAGTGATGTCTGGATTGCCCCCCTGATACTTGAGCATCTCCTGAACTTCGGCCTGGGCTTCCTTGCGCAGCTGCACCAGCTCCGGGGGGGCTGGCACGTCGACAGGCTCGACCTTGCCGCCTTTGTTCAGGTAATCCAGTAAGGCTTTGCGGGTCTGCTCCCGATCCGGCTCGGGCAACTGTTCCAGATCGCCAAAAAGTGCCTGGACTCGCGGATCGTCGCTGGCGTCGGCCAGATTGCCGACATCCGCAGGACTGAGCTGGCTCAAGGATTCGATGTAACAGGCCAGCAGGTAATCGCGTTCGTTATGGTCGGCATTACTCCAGTCGTCGACCCAGCCGACCACGGTGTCCTGATACTCGGCCAGATCGCGCAATACGCCGAGGTCGTCCTGCACCACGAGGAACAAGGTGTCGTCCTGATAGGCCGGGCGCACCCGCCCGAGAAACTCGCCAATGTGCGCCTCGCGAAAGCGCCGCGGCTGCTCCCATAAATAGGGTTCACGTTCGTGCGCGGGGGCATCGCTAACGTGCACCGTCGGCAATAGAACGGCGTCCGGCGGCGACTCGGCTTCCTGTTCCGCGCGGTCTTGGGCGGCTTGCGCCTGCCGGACCGGATCGGTCGCAATCTCCGCCAACCACTGCTTGCCTTGCGCGACCGTCAGCAGATGCTCGCCACCGGTTTGGCAATGCACCGGGCCGAGATCGACGGCCTGCATGAAGTGTTCGCGCTCCTCGCGGCTGTCGAGCACTTGCGTGCATTTGGCCGCCGTCCACTGCACTTCGGCGAAGGTCACATGCAGGGTGCTGCGCCTTGAAAACACCAGTGCAGGACGCTCTTCGATGGGCGTGCGCTGATCGCCTGCCACCTTGGTGCCCTTGTGCAGCAAGGCGCTGACCAGTCCGTTGAGGACCTGATATTCGTGCAGGTGACCGGTCACGCTGTCGATGACGTACAACCAGCCATCGCGTAGTAAACGGATGCCCAGCGGGCGGGTCGTCAGGGCATAGGGCAGCTTCAGTTCGGCACTCGGGTCGAGGGGCTTTTCCACCAGTCCGTAACGCAAGGGCATCAGCTGCACGTGGGTTTGGCGCAGAGGGCAGGCACCGGGGGAGCCGATGACGGTTTTCGAAGCGGCGGCCGCAGCAAGGTTCGCAGGGTGACTCATGGGCGTACTCCTTGGCTGGCCCAGCGCTGAGCCAGATCAGCGGCCAGCGCCACGCGCTCGCCAGGGGGTTGCAGTGAGGGTGTGTGGAGCAAATGGGCGATAGATGGATGTTGTTCGAGCGCTGTGCCGTCCAGCCAGGCCATGACGTTGGCGTAGTGGAAAAGTTCGGATTGGCTACTCAAGCCCAAGGCGCCAGCCTCGGCCTCTAGCTGTTCGAGCATGGGCCAACGCTGGGCCACGGTTTCGCCGCCATGGCGATCGGGAAAGTATTTGAGCAAATGGGCGTCGAGCTCGAGCAACGCGCGGCGCCGATCAACCCGGTCCAACGCTGCATTCAGTTCAGGGCTCAGGCGATAGGGCGTGGTCAGCTCCGGGCAGTCGGGCAGTCGCGGTTGATGACGCTGCCAATCGGTGCTGACGCTGTCGGCCATCACCACGCAGACAATGGGACCGAACAAACGCTGATCGCCGCTACCGAACAACGCCTGCGCCACTGCCGCATCGGCCAAACGCAGGACCACCGGCAGACCTTCGGGCAATTCAACTGTCAGCAGTTTGCGCAAGTGCTGAGCGACGGCTTGTGCCGAGTCCGGGCTGAACAACAGCACGCCCGACTCCTCGTGTGCGTGCTCCAGATAAAACTGAACGAGTGGCTCGTCAGGTTGTTGAACGGCCACCAACAGCGGTGAGATATCCCGCAGCGCAGTAAACGACGGGCAGTCATACAGCGCGACGGTGGTAGCGCCGGGACTCAGTTGTTTCAAGCGTTCCGGCAAATCGCCCAAGGTCGTACCGTCCAGCAACAGGAAAGCCTGTTGCTCGCTCCAGGGCAGGTCTTCAGGCAGTGAGGTCAAAAGCTTCATGCTTGAGCGGCCTCGCATATCAGGCAGCGCGAGGCGCGGGTTGAAATCAACGCATGGCGTTGCTGGACCACATCGAAGGTCACTTTCAGCAGGGGCAAGGCGCCCGGCATCAGGGGCTCGGCAGGTCGACCCACGGCCGGGGCGCCGCCCTGTAGAATCGGCACGCTGCTGAAAATGCCTTCCGGCCCCAGCGTCAGCCATTGGCCGCCAGCCTGGAGTGACAGGCGCACTCCGCCATCGATGACGACTTGCTGCCCGGCGCTCAGGTGAATGTGCTGGGTGGCATTGAGCAGGTGATTGGTGGTTCGGACGTGGCGGTCGCCGTAAACCAACAGATGATCGTCCTGCTTGAGTTCCGTCAGGCGGTTGCCGTGGGTGAGGTGATGTTCTTCACCGCGCAGGTCGTGGCTGGCGGTGCCGCCGATGATCACGGTTCGCTGGTTGTCGACTTGAATGCGTTCGTCGTTGAGCACGTGCTGGACGAAATCGCGCTGGGCACGCAGGGCAATTTCCTCGGCGCCTTGCCTGTCCTCGATGCGCAACTCATTGTAACCGCCACCGCCGGGGCTGCTTTGGCTACGGAAAATGCTGCGGGTGTGCTCTGCCGGCAGATCCAGTGGCACGGGGGTTGAGGCGTTGGGCATACAGCCAAGGACGAAGGGTTTGTCGGGGTCGCCGTCGGTGAATCCCACCAGGACTTCCATGCCGACCCGAGGGATCAGCACGCTGCCATAGCGGTCATGGGCCCAACCGGTAGCGACCCGCAGCCAGCAGCTCGATTGTTCGTTGTGTTGACCCTCGCGATCCCACGGCAGTTGAACCTTGACCCGACCGTATTCGTCGCAGTAGATCTCTTCGCCGGGCGGGCCTGTGACGATGGCATGCTGGTTACCCGTTATTCGCGGTTTGGCGTGTTCAAGAGCCGGTCTGAACGGGACGTCCCAAGGTGTCGCGACGAAGTGGTTACGGTAGCCCTGACTGAAACCGTCCTGCGGACTGGCATCGATGATCGACTCCTCAAGCACTTGGGGTTGCAGGCCAACATGCTCGACTTCAGTCAGAAGCCACAGGCCATTCCAGTCAGTGCGGGGGTGTTCGGATATGTCGACGAAATGGCCACAGCGCATGGCGCTCTGATCACCGCGCCCTTCGGCTTGCCGGTAATCGGCGCGGTGGCGTTCCAGTGCCCGATTGGCCAGATGTTTACCGCGCTCACGATGGGTGAACTGCCCTGGGAAACCATAGTCCTCAAGGTGCGGTAGCAGCGAGGTTTGGGTCTCGCTTTCCAGTTCCAGACGCGGTTTCTCGAAGTCGTAATCACGACGGCTGACGTGGGTCGGGCGGGTTTCCAGTCGCAGCTTGAAACGATCGATCAACGGCGCTTCGGCGACCATGCCACTGCCTGGCCTGTACGCGGTTGACTGGGAGGGTTTCGAGAAGCTGGTTTGATCGTCACCGAACACCAGCACATGTCCGTCGGGACTATGCTCGAAATGAAAGTGCAGACCTTCTTCCTCGCACAACCTTTGCAGGAAATGCAGGTCGGCCTCGTACTGCACGCAATAGAGCCGTGGCCGGTACTCGGCGCTTAGCTGGAAGCGCCAGGTATCGGGCTGCATTCCCTGGTCTTTCAGCACGCTGGAGATGATCTGCGGCACGCTCAAGTGCTGAAAAATACGCTGATTGTGGCAGTGGGTGAGGTAGGCGAGTCGGGGCACCAACGTCATCTGATAGCGGGTCAGGCGCTTGCCTGAATCGCCTTGGGCGATTTGATAGACCTGCCCGTGAAGGCCGGAGTTATCAGGACCCAAGCGCAGAAAAGCTGGGCGATGCAGCAGAGACTCGAGGTCCAGGTCCGGGCGTTCGCTGACCAGTTCGAGTTTGACTGCATAGGGTTGGTTGAGCCTCTCCTTGGTGCGGAATTCGAGTACCTGAAGATCGTGGGGAAAACCTTCAATGTCGAGTTTGAAAACGACCTGCTTGGCATCGCTTTGCATCCACATGTCCCTGTGTCTATTTTTAGGCACGGGACTTTGCGTGGATCTACAAATTGGCGCAGTCAGATGAATCGATATTTAGCGTAGGACGCGTCCGTTAAACCGGGTGGTTGTCGAGGGCTCTGATCTTGTAAGTGATTTGCGTAGGAATAAAGGTGGTAGGCCGCACGTTGATTAAACGCCATCGGGCAGACCTATCACACGGAACAGACCTTTCCAGAGCGCAGCAATGAGGCGTTTTTAACCGAATCGGTCGAGCGCGGCAAGTAGGTCTGGGAGCAAAACAATTGCATTGGCTGCCACACGCTGCTGGGGGAGGGCGCCTGCTTGCTCCCGAGTTGGGCAACGTATTCCAGCGACGCGGCGCAGAGGAGGGTTTCAAACCCTTCCTGCACGCTTGGATGAAGATGCAGCCACTGGGAATACCGGGCCGTCGCGCGATGCCTCAGTTCAAGTTAAGTGACCAGGAGGTGGATGACATCGCTGAGTTCCTCAAGTGGAGTTCGAAAATCAACACCAATGGCTGGCCGCCAAACCGGCGTTGGTCATGGCGGGCGGTGCGGTAAACGCTTCGTCACCGAGAGATGTCGCGGCGTTCTGGTCGTCCCAAGTCGATAGGGTTGGATGACCGCCTGACAAAGGATTTTTATTGAGCATGAGTGACGTCCCCAGTCTATTCAGGCGTTAGCTTAGCTCCAGGATTGCGAAGGAGGTGCGCGCAGGCACCGACGTCGATTCTTGACGCGTATCAAGATTGGATTTGCGTAAGGGCTGTAGGTTGGAAGAACGCCTCCCAATGACCGGAGATCGGCATGGCTAAGAATTTCCCCATCAACCCTAAGCACCCCGAACGGATCTGTTGGGGGTGCGACCGCTATTGCCCGGCGAAGTCCCTGGCCTGCGGCAATGGCTCTGACCGTACGATGCATCCGGCCGAACTTTTTGGCGACGATTGGCATCTTCCTGGTGACTGGGGCATCGATCCCCTGATGACGAACGACAAGCCGATAGATACCCAGAAACCGGGTTAAAGTGCTCATCCACGCCTGTTCATATGCTCCCTCCACTCGACTCGCTTTAGTTGCGCCAAGCGCTTCCAGCGAACGAACCGGGCAAAACAACCGTATATCAATCGTTAGTGAAGAATGAATCGTCCGCTGTTTGTTTCTCTAGATGGGCCCAAGGGAACCGGTAAAACCACACTGTTGGAGGCCGTTACGAAAGTACTGCGGGCAGACAACAAAAAGGTGATCCGACTTTGCGAGAGTAAAAGCGATCCCTACAGGGGTGAAACCATGGCCCTGGTAAACCAGTTCGTCAGAAATCCCATACGGGATCTGGAGTGGGAGGTTTGCCAGCGCTTTGCCGATAGTCGCCGCTGGATTTCCCAGCACGTGCTGACTAAACAGCCACAGGACAGCATCATCCTGATCGATCGCTGGTACCCGTCCGATGCCGCGTTTCGCCGGCAGATCCCGTTTGCAGAGATCCTGCAGTTGAACATTGATCGAGGCGTGCAAGTGCCAGACCTGCATGTCGGGGTTGTTACCGACCCAGAGGTTTCATGGGCGAGGGCCGCGGCACGCCAGCGTGGGCTGAGCAGTACCGTGATCCATAAGCTGGAAGAACATGTCGCTTGTACCCAGGCGTTCGAGCGCGCGATTGCAGATCACTGCTGGGCTTTGTGCCGCAATGAAGGAACGATCGAAGAAGCGACGATGCAGGTGGTTGCGCAGATCCATAGGGTCCTTCGCGGCTCTGTAGACGCTAGTGCATAGCACCTGGGCAGATGCTTGCTTTGTCAGCGCGAACCCTCGGCGTTGCGTGTTGACTCTGTTCCGATGAATGGCAAAAGGCTCGGAAAATAGCGCTGGCTGCTCACGCTTAGGGCGCCGATGAGGCCTTTTTTTGGTCTGGTATAGAGATCATACCATCATCACAGTATACAAATTAAAATCCCCGTGTTAGAAATTAGCCCAAGCCCTCGAGCTTCGTTGCTGAAGCCAGGCCCAGGTTTGGATCGCCGCCTTTCAGCGGTCCTAATAAGAACGTCATCTCATCACACCAGTCCTGCCAAAGGACCTGTAGATGAGCCGGAGAACCGCAATGCAGAACATCTCCGCATCTCCGGCCGAGCAATCGGCTATCCGTAAGATCTCGCTGCGCCTGGTGCCTTTCGTGGCACTGATGTTTTTCATCAACTTCCTCGACCGCACGGCGATTTCCTTCGCCGGACCCAATGGCATGAATCAGGACCTTGGTCTGAGCGTCATCCAGTACGGCCTGGCATCGGGGATCTTTTTCATCGGTTACATCCTGCTGGAAGTGCCAAGCAACCTCGCACTGCACAAGTTCGGCGCGCGTAAGTGGCTGGCGCGGATCATGGTGTCGTGGGGCATCGTTTCGCTGTTGTTCACCTGGGTGAGCAGTATCGAGGGCTTGTACACCCTGCGCTTTTTACTGGGGATCGCGGAAGCGGGCTTCTTCCCTGGAGCGATCCTGTTCCTCAGCCTGTGGGTGCCTGCCCGCTATCGCAGCAAGATCCTCTCGCTGTTCTATCTCGCCCAGCCGCTGACCATCGTCATCGGCGCACCGTTGGCCGCGTGGTTGATCGGCCATGACGGTCTGTTCGGTCTGTCCGGCTGGCGGGTAATGTTCCTGGGGGTGTCGCTGCCGGCCATCGTGGTGGGCTTGATTGCCTGGTTCTATCTGGTCGATCACCCGTCCCAGGCCAAGTGGCTGAACGCCGATGAAAAAACCTGGCTGGTCGGCGAACTCGACCGCGAGCGCGTCGATGTTCGTCGCAGCCCACACCACATGGGTGTCCGCGCGGCAATGCTCAACGGGCGAGTCTGGATGCTGTGCCTGATCTACTTTGGCTTTATCTACGGGCTGTATGCGCTGTCGTTCTTCCTGCCCACCATCATCGGCGGTTTCCAGGCTCAGTTCGGCACCACGTTCACGGTATTCGAGAAGGGCCTGATCACCGCGATTCCGTATCTGCCGGCGGCTCTGGTGCTCTACCTCTGGTCCCGTGATGCGACCCGTCGTGGCTGCCGCACCTGGCACATCGCGCTGCCCGCATTGACCGGCGCAGTGAGCATTCCGCTGGCCATGGCCATGGGCTCGCCGACAGCCACCGTGGCCGTGGTGACGATTACCGCCTGCTCGATCTTCGCTGCGCTGCCCAACTTCTGGACGCTGCCGACCCAGTTCCTCACCGGGGCCTCGGCTGCGGCTGCTGTGGCACTGATCAACACCGTCGGCAACGTCGCGGGCTTCTCTGCGGGCTTCATCACTGGCGCCCTCAAGGATTACACCGGTACCTACGCGGTTCCGATGATGGTGGTCGGCGCACTGATGCTGATGTCCGCGGTGCTGATGGTGGCGCTCGGCACGCGGCGGCGGGTTGTCGATGCAGCACCGCTGGCCGCTACGCAACAGGTCCTCCAGGGAGAATAAGAAATGACCCGTTTGTTCAATGAACCTTCAGCCTTCACCAGTGAGCTGGTGGAGGGGTTTGTCGCCGCGCACCGCGACAAAGTACGCCAGGTGCCCGGCGGAGTGATGCGCTGCACCCGCTCTCAAGAGGGTTCGGTTGCCGTGGTGATCGGTGGTGGCTCGGGGCATTACCCGGCGTTCGCGGGACTGGTTGGCCAGGGCCTGGCCCACGCGGCAGTGATGGGCAACCTGTTCGCCTCGCCCTCCGCGCAGCAGATCTATGCTGTCTCCCGTGCCGCGCAGACCGGCGGTGGGGTGTTGCTGGGGTATGGCAACTATGCCGGGGACGTGCTGCATTTCGGCCTGGCCAAGGATCGATTGAACGCCGAAGGCATCCGCTGCGAGGTGATCGCGGTCACGGACGATATCTCCAGCGCTTCCAGTGACGAGCTGCACAAGCGTCGTGGCATTGCCGGTGACCTGGTGGTGTTCAAGGCGGCGGCCGCGGCGTCCGAGGCGGGATATGACTTCGATGCTGTGGTGCGTGTTGCACGGCATGCCAATGCTCGCACCCGCTCGCTGGGTGTGGCGTTCTCTGGCTGCACGTTGCCGGGCGCCGACCATCCGTTGTTCGACGTGCCGCAGGGCCAGATGGCGCTGGGCATGGGTATTCATGGTGAACCCGGGATTAGCGAAGGCCCGGTGCCAAGTGCCGATGAACTAGCCGAGATTTTAGTCTCGTCGCTGCTCAAGGAGCTGCCGCAAGGTATCACCGAGGTGGCCGGGCAGCGTGTCGCGGTCATCCTCAACGGTCTTGGCAGCGTCAAGTACGAAGAGCTGTTCGTGCTCTATCGGCGGGTCGCGCAACTACTCGAAGCCAGCGGACTGACCGTGGTCGAGCCTGAAGTGGGTGAACTGGTCACCAGTTTCGACATGGCGGGTTTGTCGCTGACCCTGTGCTGGCTGGACGAGGAGCTGGAAGGCTTTTGGTGCGCACCGACATCGACCCCGGCTTATCGCAAGGGCGTGACCCGCGTTGCCGAACGCTTGAGCGAAGAGCACGCGCCCGTGGTAGCGGTAACGGTGATTCCACCCTCCAGCACCAAGTCTCGGCGCTCGGCGCATTGCGTCATGCAGGCGCTGGAGGCAGCGCAAAAAGTGCTGATCGAACAGGTCGATGAACTCGGCCGTATCGATGCGGTGGCCGGCGACGGTGATCATGGCATCGGCATGCAGCGTGGAATCATCGCCGCAGTGGGCAGGGCGGGCGAAGTCCTGGCCATGGAGGCGGGTGCCGGGACCTTGTTGCGCATGGCCGCCGATGCCTGGGCCGATCAGGCCGGTGGGACGTCGGGGGCGATCTGGGGCGTACTGCTGACCGCGCTTGGCACCTCGCTTGGGGATGTTCTGGATCCAGACGCGAGGTTAGTGGCCCAAGGGATTCGCCAGGCGAGCGACGGCATTCAGCACTTTGGCAAGGCGCAGGTGGGCGACAAGACCATGGTTGACGTTCTGGTGCCGTTCAGTTCAGCGCTGAGCGAGGCTGCCGCACGCGGCCTGGAGTTGCATCACGCCTGGCAACTGGCTGCTCAGGTGGCTGCCGAGGCAGCGGCCGCCACTGCCGACCTGCGCCCACGTATCGGCCGCGCCCGCCCTCTGGCGGAAAAAAGCCTCGGTACACCGGATGCCGGCGCCGTGTCGCTTTCCCTGATCATCAATGCCATCGAGCCCGTCCTGCGGGCCGGCACGCTGGCACCCCGTCGTATCGAGGAGACAGTTCATGAATAACCCACTGCGCATCGTCATCGGCTCGGATGACGCCGGTTACGAATACAAGGAAGCGCTCAAGCGCGACCTGCTTGCCAACCCGGATGTCGAGTTGATCGAAGACGTCGGCGTCGACAGCCAGAGCCACACCGCGTATCCGCTGGTGGCCATCGCGGCTGCGGAAAAGGTCGCATCCGGTGCGGCTGACCGTGCGCTGCTGATCTGTGGCACCGGGCTGGGCATGGCCATCTCCGCCAACAAGGTGCCGGGGGTTCGCGCAGTGACCGCCCATGACAGTTTTTCGGTGGAGCGCGCGGTGTTGAGCAACAACTCCCAGGTGCTGACGCTCGGTCAACGAGTGATTGGCCTGGAGTTGGCTCGGCGCCTGCTCAAGGAGTGGCTGACCTATCGCTTCGACGAGCATTCGGCGTCTGCGCAGAAGGTCCAGACCCTGACCGATTACGAGCGGGTCAGCGCACGATGAGCACACCCGTCATCACGCTCGGTGTCAGCCTGAAGATGTATTTCGGCTATCGCCAAACCCTGGAATGGTGCCAGGCCATTGCCCGGCAACTGAGCGCCCATGCCGATGTGCGCAGCGCAGCGATCGAGGTATTCGTGATTCCCAGCCACCCGACGTTGACGCCTGTGCTGGAGATCTTCGACGGGTTGGCCCGGGTCGGTGCGCAGAATCTGTTCTGGGAAGATCAAGGCGCCTACACCGGTGAAGTCAGTCCGCTGATGTTGCGTGAGATGGGCTGCAGCGTCGCCGAGATCGGGCACGCCGAGCGACGTCGGTACTTCGCCGAGACCGATCGGCAGATTGCCGACAAGACCGCCGCGGCCTGGCGCAATGACTTGACCCCGGTGCTGTGCCTGGGCGAGGAACGTCACGGTCGGGTACAGGATGCGGTGCAGGTGTGTCTGCAACAGCTCGATGCTGCATTGGCCTCGGCCCGCCAGGCCGGTCTGAGCGGCGAGCTGATCCTCGCTTACGAACCGCAATGGGCCATCGGCGCGGCTCAACCAGCGTCCGCCGAGTACATCGGTCAAGTGTGCCAGGCGTTGCGCAATGCCGTGGCCGGGAGCGGCACTCGGGTGATTTATGGCGGCAGCGCCGGCCCCGGATTACTGAGCCAGTTGGGTGGCCAGGTCGACGGCCTGTTCCTGGGGCGCTTCGCCCATGATCCAGGCGCTTTTCAATCGATTCTCGACGAGGCGGCAAAGCTCTGCGGCCCTACGTCTGCCCGTGAAATGGAGGGCGCATCATGGCAATCGGCCTGAGTACCTATTCGTTCTTCTGGCGTGCCAGCGAGCGCGTCCCGCAACCGCTGTATCTGCCACAAATGCTGCAGCAGACCGCTGAGCTGGGCGCCGGGGTATTCCAGATCTGCGACTACAAGGCGCTTGAAGCATTGAGTGCCAGCGAGCTGGGCGACCTCAGGCGCCAGGCCGACGACCTCGGACTGGTGCTGGAACTGGGTACTCGTGGCCTGGACACCGAACACCTGCGCAAGTACCTGAGTATCGCCGAGGCCCTGGATGTGCGCGTGTTGCGCAGTATGTTCAACAGCAACAGCCTGAAACCGACGTCCGAACAGGCCTTCGAACTGCTGCAAAGGGTAATGCCGCAGTTCGTCGAGCAGGACGTCAAGCTGGCCCTGGAGACCTACGAGCAAGTGCCGACGCGCACCGTACTGGATGTCGTCGAACGTATCGACAGCCCGTGGCTGGGTATCTGCCTGGACCCCGGCAATTGCGTGGCAGCGCTGGAAAATCCGCGCGAGGTCATCGACATGACCGCGGAACGGGTACTGAACCTGCACGTCAAGGATTTCGCCTTTTCCCGGCGCGATGGCTGGGTCGGTTTTACCTTCGCAGGATGCCCAATGGGCGAGGGCCTGCTGGACTACGCCTACATGCGCGGCAAGGTTCGACCGAACAGCCGGCACATCAACCAGATCATCGAACACTGGCTCCCCTGGCAACTCGACGCGGCCACCACCTGCGCGCTCGAAGACCAGTGGACCCGACATAACCTGAACTACCTGAATACAAAGCAAACCGAGGAATGACCCCATGACATACGAACTCAACAAAATTGCGATTGTGGGTGCCGGCGGCAAGATGGGCATGCGCATCTCGCAAAACCTGCAAGGCAGCCATTACAGTGTTGCCTACTGCGAAAACTCGCCCAAGGCTCAGGAGCAGATTGTCGCGGCGGGGCGCAGCCTGTCGGCCACCAACGATGTCGTGCCGCAGGCCGATGTGGTGATTTTGGCCGTGCCGGACGTGGCCCTCGAAGCCGTATCGGCACAGGTCGTGCCACAGATGAAGAGCGGCGCGATCCTGCTGACCCTCGACCCGGCGGCGTCCTATGCCGGACTGCTGGCCCAGCGCGATGGCATTCACCAGGCCGTGGCGCACCCTTGCCATCCCTCGGTATTTCTGGAGCGCTACACCAAGGAAGAACACGCCGATGCCTTCGGCGGTAACGCGGCGGTGCAGGATGTCTGCGCCGCGTTTGAAACCGGCAACGACAAGCAGCGCTCGGAACTGGCCAACATTATCGCGGTAATGTACGGCCCGGTTGGCGAAGTGCATTGGGTAACCGTCAAGCAACTGGCCTATCTGGAGCCAACGCTGGTGGAAACCGTCGCCTGCATGGTCGGTAGTTTCATGAAAGAAGCGCTGGACGAGACCATCAACCGCATCGGTGTCCCTGAAGCGGCGGCCAAGGCCATGCTCTATGGCCATATCCAGATTGCGCTGGCGGTGTCCTTCCGCAGCACCAACCCATTCTCCGATGCCTGCATGATTGCCATGGAATATGGCCGCGAGAAGATCATCAAGCCGGACTGGAAGAAGATCTTCGACGAGAAAGAACTCGACCTGATCATTGCCCGCATGTTGAAAATCGATGCAGTGCGCAAAGCCGATGCGGCTTGATCCATACTGAAAACCAAGTACTTTTTGACGTCCGGGCGGTGAACACCTCCGGGCGTCTTTTTTTATCTGCAGCCAAGGAGATGAACAATGGACCGTCCACCGTTGCGTGGTGCGCTGATCGGTTGTGGCTTTTTCGCCCTCAATCAGCTGCGCGCCTGGCAGGACCTCAGTGGCGTGCAGATCGTTGCCCTGTGCGACAGCGACCCGCAACGGCTAGCGGCCTTCGCTGAACATGCGCCGGACGCGGCAACCTATACCGATGCGCAGGCCATGCTGGGCGAGTTGGAACTGGATTTTGTCGACATCGCGACACCGACCTCGGCGCACAAGGCGCTGGTGCTGATGGGCGCCGAGGCGGGTGTCGATATCATCTGCCAGAAACCGTTTGCGGCAACGCTGGACGATGCCCGGCTGATGATCGACACCTGTGCGGCCCTGGGTGTGAGCTTGACCGTGCATGAGAATTTTCGGTGGCAGGCGCCGGTTCGGGCAGCGATCGAACAGCTGCGCAGCGGGGTGATCGGCACCGCCTTTTTTGGCCGCGTGAGCTTTCGCAGCGGCTTCGATGTCTATCGCTTGCAACCGTATCTGGCGAAGGCTCCGCGCTTCATCATCGAGGACCTCGGCGTGCATGTGCTGGACATCGCCCGGGCGTTGTTTGGCGATGTCTCGCGACTGACTTGCGAGACCCGTCGGGTCAATGGCGCAATAGCAGGCGAGGACGTCGCGACGGTGCTTCTGGCGCACGAGCAGGGGGCGACCAGCGTGGTGGACTTCAGCTATGCGACCCAACTGGCCAGTGACCCGTTCCCGCAGAGTCTGCTCGAGGTGGACGGCGATCGCGGCTCGTTGCGCCTGCTGGCGGACTTTCGCTTGCAGATCCACGACGCCCAGGGGAATGTCGAAACACTGGATGTCTCGCCGGATGCGCCTACCTGGAGTGATGCCCCCTGGCAGCCGATACAGGAAAGCGTGCTGCGCTTGCAGCGTGAGTGGTTGGCTGATCGACGTGGCAACCGGGAGTCGGAGACCTCGGGTGCGGATAACTTCAACACCCAGGCGTTGGTGGAGGCTGCGTATGAATCTGCGAGCAGAGGAACCACGGTGGTGCCCGCCAGGTTTGTAGCTGCTTGAACAGGGATGTCCCCACGCACCGCATGGGGACATTTGCCACTCAGCGCATGCCGAATCCGCCCTCACGCACTTGCTTGCTGTTGTCTCTGGAGACCATTACGCAATCCACCGATTGCTTCTCGGGTTTGTCGGTCTTGCCGGTGCGCAGAAGCTGATCGGCCTGTTCCATGGCCATCGCCGCCATTTGCGTCGCCTGTTGCAGGCCGGTGGCGATGATCGGGCCGTCACCGGTAATCTGCCGGACGACATCGGGGTTGCCGTCGATGCCGACTACTTTCACTTCGCCCTTGCCGGCGTTCTTCAACGCCGCGGCGGCGCCCAGTGCCATGGTGTCGTTGCCGGCCAGGACGCCGACGATGTTCGGGTGAGCCTGGATGATCGATTGCATGACGTTGTAGCCCTGGGTCTGGTCCCAGTTGGCTGACTGCTGCGAGACCATTTTCAAATCCGGGATCTGGTCGAGCACGCGATGGAAACCTTCCGAGCGGACATGGGCGTTGACATCGGAAGTGCGCCCGATCAGCTCCACATATTCACCCTTGAAACCGACCTGCTCGGCGAAGTATTCCGCAACTGACGTCGCGCATTGTGAGTTGTTGGAAACGATCTGCGCCGTGGCAATGCCGTTGGCGTTGACTTCCCGATCGATCAGGAACACCGGAATCTTCGCTTCCTGTGCACGCTTCACCGCTGCGATGGAGGCGTCGGAACCGGCGTTGTCGAGAATGATCGCAGAGGCGTTGTCGCCGATGGCGGTCTGCACCAGGCGTAATTGGATGTCCGGATCGTCCTGATGCACCAGCGCGTTGGTGCGATAACCGAGCTTCTTGGCCGCCGCAACGGCAGTATCGGATTCGGCCTTGTAAAACGCATTGCTGTGCGACGGCGTGATGACCACGATCAGATGATCCGAGGTTTTGAATTCTGCGGCGGTGGCCGCCAGCGGCAGCATCGACGCGGACAACATGGCCAGGGAAAGCAACTGACGGGAGAAGAGTTTTTTCATTGTTGTAGTCATCCCTTTATGTGATTGAAAGTCACGCAGTGGTGCTCGGCGTACCCCGGTCTTCCTGGGCTTTGGCCTGGCGTTCTGCGCTTGATTTTTCGACACGGCGTTGCAATTGGTCGACCACCACGGCCAGTACGATCACCGCGCCGGTAATAACGGTCTGCCAGAAGTCGGAAATACCCACCAGTACCATCCCGTTGCTTAGCACCCCGAGGACAAAGGCACCGATGATCGTGCCGCCAATGGTACCTACGCCCCCGAACAGCGAGGCGCCGCCCAGCACCACCACGGCGATAGCGTTGAGTTCGTAGGAGGTGGCGATGGCCGGGTTGGCGGCGCCCAGGCGCGAGGCAATGATCAGCCCCGCCAGGGCGGCGCAGAAGCCGGAGATAGCGTAGGTGCCAATCTTCACCCGACTGACCCGCACGCCCGAGAGCTCGGCGGTGCGTTCGTTGCCGCCAATGGCGAACACCTGGCGACCAAAAACGGTCTTGCGGCTGATGTACACGGCCACCAGGGTCAACAGGATCATCAGCCAGATTGACACCGGCACGGACAACAGCCGCGCAGTGCCCAGCAGCAGGAAACCGCTGTTGTTCAGTTCGACCTGGCCCGTGAGGTCGCCATACGTGGCTCCACCGGACACCAGTTGCGCCGCGCCACGGGCCATGTACAGCATGCCCAGGGTCATGATGAACGGCGTGACTTTCAGGCGCGTGATGAACCAGCCGTTGACCGCGCCCACCAGGGTCCCCAGCGCAAGGCTCAGAATACACACGACCGGAATGCTGAAAAACGCCGAGACGCCCAGCCATGGCAGGCGCAGCCCCTCGGTGATCAAGTAGCCGGCGACCATCGCGGCCAGTCCCGCCACTGCGCCAACGGACAGGTCGATGCCGGCCGCAAGGATGACGAACGTCATGCCGATACCCAGGATTGCGAACACCGCCACCTGCTCGGTCACGATGACCAGGTTACGGGCCGACAGGAACGACGGCGCAATGGAGGAGAACAGCACCACCAGCAGCGCCAGCGCCAGGTAGGCGCGCAGTCGGAGCAGCAACAACGGTAGGGAGCGCATGTTCAACGCGGTAGATTTTCGGGCAGGCATGGAAAGAGAATCGGCCATCATGCAGTTTCCTTTTCAGTGGGCGCCAAGGCTGTCGAGTCCTTGCGCGAGACTTGCGACCAGCCCACCAGTGTGGGTTCGTCCAGTTGCTGGCGGGTTAGATTGGCGGTGATGCGGCCCTGACACATCACCAGTGCCCGGTCTGCGCCACCGATGATTTCGGTCAGGTCGCTGGAGGCATAGAGAATTGTCAGGCCGTTCTTCGCCAGGCGATCCAGCACCTCGAACAGCTCGCGCCGGGCCTTGATGTCGATCCCGCGGGTCGGCTCGTCGAGCAGCAACACATGGGGTTCTGTAAGCAGGTTCTTGCCCACCACGACTTTCTGCTGGTTGCCGCCGGACAGTGAAGAAATCGCGACGTCGGCATGCTCGGCCTTGATGTGCAGTTCGCGAATCATCCGTGCCACGTCGTCGTCCATCGGCTGGCGAGCCAGACCGTCGGCGCGGCTGTAGCGGGTTAGATTGGCCAGCAACAAGTTGTCGCGCACGCTGGCGCTGGCAACCAGCCCGAGCTTCTGCCGGTCCTCGGGCACCAGGGCAATACCGGCGCGTATGCGACCGGCGATATCCTGCGCCAATGGCAGGGTTTGGCCGTTGATCTCGATGCGTCCGCCGATGGCGCGTCGCAGACCGATCAGGGTTTCGAACAGTTCGGTGCGGCCTGCGCCCATCAGTCCGTAGAACGCGACGATCTCGCCGCGTCGTATGCTGAACGAAACCTTGTTCAATAACAGCGAACCTTGATCGCTCGCCACTTCCAGGTCGCAAACCCGCAGTACGACAGGTGCCAGTTGATGCACCGCAGGGTCGGTGCCAGTGCGCAATTGAGTGTTCATCTGGCTGCCGATCATGCGCTCCACCAGCCAGTCGACGGTGACGGCGTCGCGCACACCAGTGCCCACCAGATGGCCGTCGCGCAGGACGGTGAAGTGGTCGCCGATCTCGATCAGTTCATCCAGGCGATGGGAGATGTAGATGATCGAGACGCCCTGACGCTTGAGGTCGGTGATCAGCGAAAACAGAATACCGACCTCGGCTTCGCTCAGCGAAGAGGTGGGTTCGTCGAGGATCAGCACCCGCACATCACTTACCAACACTTTGGCGATCTCGACGATCTGCCGCTTACCGATGCTCAGATCCTGCACCAGCGCATCGACGTCGATGTCCTGGCCCATGCGCTGCAGGGTGGCGTGCGCCAATTGGCGCTGCTCGCCGTGCAAGACCCGACCAAAGCGGGTGCATCGCTCTTTGCCGATGAACATGTTCTCGGCAACGCTGAGGTTCGGGCACAGGTTGAGCTCCTGATGCACGATACCGATGCCACGGGCCATGGCTTCGCGGGGACTGTTCAGCGTCAATGCCTGTTCGCCGGCGAACATCTGCCCGGAAGTTGGCTGCTCGATCCCCGCGAGGATTTTCATCAACGTCGATTTGCCGGCGCCGTTCTCGCCAATCAGCACATTGACCTTGCCATGCACCACATCAAAGTCCACGCCTTTGAGCGCGGTAGTGCCCTGGTACACCTTGCGTATCTGCCGCAGGCGCATGGCTAGCGTGAGGGCGGGGGAGTGCGCGTTCATCGGCTACTCCTCCACCGTCAGGCTGACGGGCACGATGCGGATTGTGGTGGGCGATTGCAGGTTGAACACACCACTGAACGTGACCGTCTTGCCTGCCAGGCTGGCGGCCGGAACCTGCCCGTAGGCACGGGCCAATGCTTGCTTGTTGAGGGCGGCGGCCACGTCGGCGTATTGGGTCTGGTTGGTAAATGCGTTCAACGACATATTGCTGGCGACATCGCGCAGTGCAGTGCTGATGACTAACGGGCCGGTCAGCAGTTGAATCTTTTGCCCGACCAGCTCAGGGTTGTCGGGGAACTCCAGCGTGAGCAGCCCCAAGGGTGACTTCAGGTTGGCCTCGGCAACGCGCGCGGTGCCGCTGACCACGAAGTTTTTTGTCGCGCCTGGATGGGGAACGGCGAAACGTGTGGCTGCATCAGCAGGGTTTGCGGCGATGGCAGCGAGCACGGTTGGCAGGTCGACGGCGTCCTTGTCCAGCACCGGTTGCACGTCGCTGGCCCATTGCTGCTCGACAAACTGCTCGGGATTAAAACTGTTGATCGCGAATTTCTGGTTGAGCCCTTTGGCGTTGGCGCTCTGCGCCGTGTTGAGTACGACTCGGCCGGTGGCCGGATCAAGGGGGCGCAGGCTGACGAGCGGGCCGCCAATCAACGTCGTGGCCACCAGCGCTGCAGCCACGACAGCCACTATCGCAACAGCTGGGACGCCTCGGGAAAACCCCGAAGGTTTACCGGATACAGTCAAGCCCATGCAGATCTCCTCGCCTCAAGGCGATTTTTTTGTACTTGTTAGGAGGTTCAGTCATCACTATATATCATCATCATACCAGTTCAAGGTAGAGTCTTTTTCCTAAGCTTGTGCGCATTGGGTCCTACCTTGATGCCAACCATAACCAGAGCAGGAATCTCGTCGATGAGCTCATCGCAAGCCCAGGATTACCGTCTTTACGGCACTTCGCAGCCGCCTGCCGAAGGGCAGCAAGTAGCGATGCTGGACCTGACCTTTGTTGCCGAAGGTGCGCAGTTACGGCGCTTTTGTGTCGACCAACGGGAGATCATGCGCAGTGTCGGCCTGGTGATACGTGATGAATTCTGGGGGACGCATCACCTGCTCCAGCAACGCCTGGAAACCCGCTCGGAGCATCGACAATGGTGGCGGAAGGTCGAGGGGATAGTGGCTTCTAACGCCGACAAGCCGGTGCTGGACTGGCGATTGGAGATGGACATCCGTGGCGACAGGCTATCGATCAAGGCCGAGTTGAGCGCGCGGCGGGATTTTTCCACCTGCCGCGCCGGGTTGATGCTGCTGCACCCACTCGACGGAGTCGTCGGCGCACCGGTGTCTGTGATCCATAGCGATAACCAGCAAGAAGAGGGCGTCTTCCCTGACCTGATCAGTGCGAGTCAGCCTTTTTTCGATATCGCCGGCCTGGTGCATTCACCTGCGCCCGGCCTGGTGCTGGACTGGCGCCTGAGTGGCGATGTGTTTGAAATGGAGGACCAGCGCAATTGGTCCGATGCCTCGTTCAAGACGTATAACCGGCCGCTGGCGTTGCCTTGCCCGTACGTCATTGAGGCAGGTCAGCGCGTCGAACAGCGCATCGAACTGACCGTGCTACGCAATCAGGACTACCGGCCATGAGCACCATCCGCATCGCCATCGAAGGTACATCCGCACATCCGTTGCCTGCACTGGGCCATGGTCTGTGGGTCAACCACCTGGAAGACGTGGACGCCGTTCAAACGCTGATCGAGCAACTCGGTGGTGCGCACCTGGAGTTGCTGGTCGATCTTCGCCAACCCGGCAGTCTTGAACGGCTGCGCGACGCTTTATCGGTGTGTCAGCGTACCCAGACCGAGGCCTGGTTGTTGGTGATTGTCAGTGACCAGACGCCAGAGAAACAAATACGCGACCTGGCCCGGATGCTGGCAACCGCGCCCTGTGTCCCGCGAGGCATTCTGGCCACGCCGGCAACCTATCTGGAGAGTTACCAGCCCAACGGCCAGTGGCCAAACGGCCCAACCCCCGACGATATTGCCGCGCTTACCGCCGAGCTGCTGCCTGGCTACCTGATCGGTGGCGGCGTTCCAACCTACTTCACTGAATTGAATCGCTGTCGCCCGGCTGCCGAGCGATTCGATTATCTGACCCACGCGACTTCGCCCATTGTGCATGCAGCCGATGACCTGTCGGTGATGGAGTCCCTGCAATCACTGGGCGATATCGCCCGCTCGGCGCGTCTACTGGCCCACGGCAAACCCTATCGCCTGACCACCACGGCCATCGGTGCCTGGCGCAACCCGTACGGCGGCCAACTGACGCCCAATCCACGGCGCGAGCGTGTGACCCTCAGCGACCAGGATCCACGCCAGCGAGGCCAGTTCGCGGCCGCCTGGACGGTGGCGCACTACGCCGCCGTCCAGCGGGCAGGCGTCGACGCCATAGCGCTGTGGGCCGTCAATCAACCTTTCGCGGTCGCGGAGTCCGGCGAGTTGTGGCCGATCTTTCATGCCTTGCGAGGGTTGAACCGAGGCCGAGGTAAAACCGCCCTGGATATTGGCGCTTCTTCGGCGGCCGTTTCCGTGCTGGCCTGGCGAGAGGAGAAAGGGATTGAGGTATGGGTGGCCAACCTGACAGGCCGTGAGCAGGCCATCGAGTTGACCGGGATGGGCATTGATGGCATCACTCGCCTGGATGCCGATACCTGTAGCAGCGCACAGAACGATCCGGGCTTCATTCACCGAAGATTCAGCCCTGGCTACGGCCTGCCTGTCATTGCGCCTTATGGCGTGCTCGTTCTGGACTGCCAATGTAATGTTGAGAGTGGCTTATAATCACGTTAACGTTGCCGCTATTTACGCTTTCACGATAGAGATGTCGATTAATGTCAGAGATCAAGAAACGCACTATTCAACGCAAGAAGCTTTCTGACATCGTCTTTGAGCAACTGATCGGACTCATCCAAGAGGAAAACCTGCAGCCCGGCGATCAAATGCCGGCGGAACGCGAGCTGATGGAAACCTTCGGCGTGGGTCGCCCTGTAGTCCGCGAAGCAATGCAGCGGCTGGCTGGCATGGGCATGATCACCATTCAGCACGGGGAACGAGCCAAGGTCGGGCGTGTGGACATGCACTCCATGATCAACCAGATCGACCTGGCCGCTCGCCATCTGCTTTCCAGCTCGGCGAAAAACGTCGACCACCTGCGTCAGGCTCGCGAGTTTTTTGAGACCGGGCTGGTCAAGATCGCCGCGCAGCAGGCCACGCCCGCCGATGTTGTCAGGCTCGAAGCGGCCTTGGCGAAGATGCACAAGTACCGAGACAGCGACGAGTTTATTCCCGCCGACATGGAGTTTCATGCCGAAATCGCACGCATCTCCGGGAACCCGATCTACATTGCGATTTCTCACGCAATCCTGGAGTGGATGGCCGACTACCGCGAGGACATGTTGCGTTTCAAAGGCCGCGAGATGACGCTCAAGGAGCACGGGACCATTCTTGGTTTTATCAAATCAAATGACCCAGCGGGTGCCGAGCGAGCAATGCATCATCATCTGGTGGAGCGTGGGGAGGAATAAGCGCCGATCAATCCATGCTGGATCATCCGCCAGGCCACTAGACCGCTTGGCGCCTTTGTGCGAGGCCAGTTGATTATCCCACCCGTTTATTCAGGTAATACGCGTCATCGTTAGCGTCCATCGCGAGCAAGCTCGCTCCTACAAAGTACTGCGCTCACTTAACTGAACAGCATTACGCCTTGCCCCCCGTTTCAGGGAGTACTGCACGAGGCGTTCTATCCTTACCGTGGGATGGCACTTCATTGGCTGGCATAGCTTCCAATTCTCCCCGGGACCCGTTGCCAGCAGTCCATCCTAATAGCGAAGAGCTCAAGTGCGACCTTCAAGACCGCGCTCACTCAATGGGATCACATGTTCAAGACTATTGATTTATCCATAGCAGATGGCCTCGCGACCCTGACCTTGATGCGACCCGAGCGCAAGAATGCGATCAATCGGCAATTGGCCGATGAGATGCGTGAAGCGCTCGATCAGTTACGCGGCAACCCAGAGGTCAAGGCACTGTTGTTGATCGGTAGCGGTCAGGATTTCTGCTCCGGCGGCGATGTCAGCAGGATGAGCGGCGGAGTCGATGCCAGCGATATTCGCGAGCGCATGGACCATGGCAACCAGTTGCTTGGCGCTTTGGCGGATTTCAGCCGGCCGGTGATTGCTGCGGTGGACGGAGTCGCCTTCGGTGCCGGTTTCAGCCTGGCACTCGCCGCTGACTTTCTGATCGCCTCGGACCGGGCGCGCTTTTGCATGGCGTTTGCCCGTATCGGGTTGGTTCCAGACATGGGCGCGTCGCATCTTTTGCCGCGCATCGTTGGCCTGCAAAAAGCCAAGGAAATCATCTACTCAGCGCGTGAAGTGAGCGCCCAGGAGGCCCTGGCCCTGGGCATCGCCCTGGAGGTACATCCCGCCGAGCAGTTTCGTGCGCGGGCAGAAGAATTGGCACGCAGTATGAGCAACCTGTCGATGGTTGCCTTCGACATGACCAAACGCCTGTTGGCACGGACCTTCCAGACCGATCTGGCGGCGCAACTCGATTGCGAAGCCAGCGCCCAGGCCGTGGCAATGAGTTCCTCGTATGTCGAACAAGCCACCGCGCGGTTCCTGCGCAAAGAACCGGCGCTGTATCAATGGCCGGTCGCAAAGTGAGTTGAATCCGGCCCGATCACACCGCAGCAGCACGCTGTGCGGGCAACCGCACGGCGTGGTACTCGTCTTCGAAACGTGCAATCAACTGCGCCACGGTGGGAATGTCATCGATGTTCCCGACGCCTTGGCCCGCGGCCCAGATGTCTTTCCATAACCTCGCGCCATTGTGTCCGCCCGTACCGCCCTGCGCCGGCGGTGGCGGCAGGTTGTCCGGGTCCAGCCCCGCACGCGCGATGCTTTGCTTGAGGTAGTTGGCCCGCAGGCCACTGAATAATGCGGTGTTGACGATCTGATCGGCGTTGGACGCGAGCAGCATCTGTTTGTAGGCCTCGTCGATTTCGCATTCCTGTGTGGCGAGAAAGCGCGTGCCGACGTAACCCAGGTCAGCGCCCATGATCTGCGCGGCCACCAGGTCCTTGCCGGTGGTCAAGCCGCCGGAGAGCAATACGGTGCCGGTGTAGAAACGGCGAATCTCGTTGACGAACGCCAGTGGATTTAATGTGCCGCCGTGGCCGCCGGCACCCGCGCACACGGCGACAATGCCATCGACCCCGGCTGCAACGGCTTTTTCGGCATGCCGTACGCTGATCACGTCGTGAAAGACAATGCCGCCGTAACCGTGAACGGCATCGACCACTTCCCCCGGGGCCCCGACACTGGTGATCACCACCGGCACCTTGTGCTTGACCAGCAGCGCCAGGTCCTGCTCCTGTCGTCGGTTGGAGCGACTGACAATCTGGTTGATCGCAAACGGCGCTGCGAGGGGAGTGCACAAGCGCTCGCTCAACTGAGCCAGCCAGTCGTCGAGCATCTCGGCACTGCGCGCGTTGAGTGCCGGCATGGAGCCGACGATACCGGCGTGGCATTGCGCTTCTACCAGTCTGGGCGTGGAAGCCAGGAACAGCGGTGCGGCAACCAGCGGTAGCCGCAGGCGGTTGGATAACACAGCAGGTAACGACATTCGAAAGACCCTTACGAAGGGGCATGAGCCTTTTTGTGGGCTCATGCCTGTGGTGTCAGAATTGGCGTTGCGTCAAACCTGCCCAGAAGCCTTTGCCGCCAGCCGCAATTGCCGCCTGCCCAAGCACTTCGGCCCACTGGGAATCACTGCCGAATTCATCGCGCCACGACCACAAGCGGCGGGTGGTGAAATGCAGGGTGTGTTCGTGGGTGAAGCCGATCGCCCCGTGAACCTGGTGCGCCACCGACGTGGCCAGTGTCGCGGCCTCGCCAGCGCAGATTTTGGCCACGGCTACGTCGAACGCCAGCGTGCTGCGCGCGCCTGCCTCGGCCTGCTGGGCCTCGCAGGCGCTGCGCAATGCGACTTGCGTCGCCATGCGCGCGGCACCGATGGCGCCGGCCATTTGCGCCAGTTGCTGCTGCACCGCCTGGAATTTACCGATTGCCTTGCCGAACTGGGCACGCTCGTTCGCGTAGTTGACGGCCTTGTCCAGGCTCGACTCCAGCGCACCGACCAGCATGCAGGCACGGATCAGCGCCCCGAACAGCCAGACAGGCTCCTGCACATCGGCTATCTGCAGGTGGCCGATGGCGTGAGCACGAGCATTGACGAAGTGCAGGCTGTCGCGTTCCTCGCCAGCAAAATTACTGCCGGCCTCCAGGCTGACAGTGGCCTGGCGCAGATCCACCAACGCCACGTGACCAGTGCCGTCGGCTACCACCGCCCATTGACTGCTGCGCGCCCACGGCACATTGAATGCACGGCCGTGTAGTTGGCCGTCAGCGGTCAACGTAAGATCACCGAGACGGCCGGTCTGAATCAGCGTAATCGGCTCATCCGGTACCTCCAGGCCGGCGCGTGCCAGCAACAGCGAAGCGAGCATGGTCTCGCTCAACGGCAGCGGTGCACTCCAGTACCCAACGGCGCGCAACACCGGGCTGGCTTCCAGCCAACTGGCCGCACTGCCGCCGGCGTCCTCGGCCATCAGGGCGCCGGGCAGACCTTGCTCGACCACCTGTTGCCACAAGGCTGTCGCGCGATGACCCGCATCGAAATGTGCCAGCAACTGAGGGCTGATCTGTTCGGCGAACAGGCGCTCGACGCTGTCGGCGATGATCGATTGCAACTCGGATGGCGCGCTGTCGTCCATCGCTTGATAGTGGGTGGCCTGGTTCATCGCAGTCCTAATCCTCTGGCAATGATGCCGCGAAGAATTTCGCGGGTGCCGCCACGCAGGGAAAACGACGGGGCGGTCTGGGTCAGGTAACGCATCACCTGGTCGAGTGGGGAACCGGGCTCGCGGGTGCCGCCAAACAGGTCGTGGGCGAGGTCAGGCAGGGATTGTTCGAGCAGGGCGCCTTGATCCTTGACCAGCGCTGCCGGGGTTGCCGGGTTGTCGCCGCGCGCGAGCATGCCGGCGACACCCAGGGACATCTGGCGCAGCACTGCGTAGCGGGCGGCGACGCGACCGAGGCTGACACTGTGACGAGCGTTCTGTGGGTCAGCCGCGTCGAGCATTTCCAGGTACAACTGGGTGCTGCTCAAGTAGCGTTCCGGGCCGCTGCGTTCCAGTGCCAGTTCCGCGCCGACTTGCTTCCAGCCATCACCGGGCTGGCCGATGACAAAGTCGTCGGGAACGAACACGTCGTCGAGGAACACTTCATTGAAGTCGTGCTCGCCGAGCATGTTGTAGATCGGGCGTACCGTGACGCCAGTGGCGTGCATGTCGATCAACAGTTGCGACAGACCGGCGTGGCGGTTGCTGGCGTCCTTCGGCCCGGTGCGCAGCAGGGTGACCATGTAGTGGCAGCGGTGGGCGCCGGTGGTCCAGACCTTGCTGCCATTGACGATCCAGCCGCCCTCGGTCTGCACCGCGCGGGTCTGCACTGAGGCCAAGTCAGAACCAACATTCGGCTCGCTCATGCCAATGCAGAACAGCAGCTCACCGCGTGCGATGGCAGGCATCAACCGTGGCGCAAGTACATCGGGAGAGAATTTCATCAGCAGCGGGCCGGATTGACGCTCGGCGATCCAGTGCGCATTGACCGGTGCGCCAGCGGCCAGCAGTTCTTCGAGCACGACGTAGCGCTCCAGGGCGCTGCGCTCGTGTCCGCCGTAGCGCTTGGGCCAGGTCATGCCCAGCCAGCCGCGCTCGCCCAGCTTGCGGCTGAATTGCGGGTCGGCGCCGTTCCAGTTTTTCGCACGTTCGTGGGCCGGGTAGTCCTTTAATGCCTCGGCGACGAATTCGCGCACTTCGGCCCGTAAAGCCTGGGTCTTGGGGTCCAATTGACAGGGGCGGATATCGAGTGCCTGCATGGCATTTGCTCATGTGAAGAGTGGGTGATTGAGTTGTTTTTCTAACTTGCTGAACGCCCAACAAGTAAATAAGCTACCAGCAACCTTGGCAACGGATCAAGCCGCTGCCACTCTTGAAAAACGCCAAAGCCCCGGAGCTACCATGTCGACCCACACCTGTTTTTCCCCCGGCCGCGGCCTTGCGCTGGGCCTTGAAGGCCATGTCGCGACCCTCGTTTTCAGTCGTCCGCCGCTGAATTTCTTTGATGCCGAACTGATCAAAGACCTGGCTGATGCACTGCAATACCTCGATGACTTGCCGCAGTGCCGCGTGGTCATCCTGCAGGCGGAAGGCAAGGTGTTTTGTGCCGGTGCCGACTTCTCTGGTGACGATCAGCACGACCCGCAATTTCCGCGCCGTGTCTATAAATCTGCGGTGCGCCTGTTTCGCAATCGCAAGCCGCTGATCTGTGTGGTGGAAGGTGCCGCGATTGGTGGCGGCCTGGGCTTGGCGCTGGTCGCGGACTTTCGGGTGACCAGTGAAAAAGCGCGGTTTTCAGCCAATTTCAACCGGCTGGGGATTCATCAGGGCTTCGGGATTTCGGTTACCATGCCGCGTTTGGTCGGCCCGCAAATGGCCTCGCTACTGATCGCCACCGGACGGCGCATCGATGGCCGTGAAGCGGTGCGTATCGGTTTGGCGGATGTACTGGCAGAACCGGGCACGGAGCGCCACAAAGCCCGTGAGTTGGCCGAGGAGATCGCCGCGTCTGCACCCGGCGCGGTCATGTCCAGTCGGGAAACCCTGCGCATGGGGCTGGCCGATGCGGTTGACCGGATCATCGACCGCGAGGCGTCCGAGCAGGAGTGGCAGATCGTCAGCGCCGATTTTGCCGAAGGCACTCGCGCCATGGCTGAACGTCGCACGCCGGTTTTTACAGGACACTAAGGAATTGCTCGATGGAACCCGTTGAAAAAACCTCCCAGTCGACTTCGCGGCGCACTCAGCTGGAGCGGCGCGCCGAGGCCGAACAACGTCTGTTGATCGCTGCCCGGCAGATCGTCGCACGCAAGGGCTGGGTCGGCATGACGCTATCGGAGGTGGGCGAGGAGGCGGGCTACAGCCGTGGCCTGGCGACGCATCACTTCGGCAACAAGGCCGGTCTGCTGCGCGCCCTGGCGGGTTTCGTCAATGCAACCTTCATGGAACTGGTGCAAGCCCGGTCGCCACAATGGCGCCCGGGGATGGACGCACTCAAGGGCTTTGTCAGCGTATACCTGGCGCGTCCTGACGGCGACTGGGTCAATACCCGCGCATTGCTGACGCTGATGGCCGAAGCCGTGACCCAGGATTCGGAAACGGTGGAAATCCTTGCCGAGTACAATTCTTCGGTGCAAAAGCATCTGGCGCGCTATATCCGCCAGGGGATCGACAGCGGCGAAATCCGCGCGGATGTGGACCCGCTGATGGGCGCGCTGCTATTCCTTGGAACGTTGCGCGGCATGATGTTGCAGGTGCTGCTGAACCCTTCGGCCGTCGACCTGGAGTTGGTGCACACGCAGATGCTGGCCTTCATTGAAAACGCACTGTCGTCAACACGGAGCTTGTAGGAGCGGGCTCGTTCAGTCCAGTAGACCCTGAGCCCTTGCAATGGACACCGCCTCGGTGCGGCCGCCGGCACCGAGTTTGCTGTTGATCTTGCGCAAGTGTGATTTCACCGTCAGTTCCGAGAGAAACATTTTTTCCGCGATTTCGCGGTTGCGGTAACCCAATGCCAGCAAGCGCACCACTTGCAGTTCTCGAGCCGAGAGATTGGTCGGTGCCTGGTCTTCGCGCTTGGGTTCGGCCTTCTTGCTGCTGCTCTCACCACGCAGCAACCGGGCGCTGAATCCTGCGTGAATGCCCAACGCTTGCTCCTGGCCGTGGAACGTCACCGACCAGCGCTCCAGCACCGCTGCCAGCGGCGCGCCTTCATCGAGGAAGGTGCGGACAAACCCGACGTGGCTGGCAAAGCGCAAAGCCGCCGTCAGGTGTTCCAGGGCTTCTTTGTGCTGCTTCGCACCATCGAGTGCGAGGATCAGCAGTAAACGCAGTTTCAAAGCCCGGCGATGCTGATGTTGTTGCAGCGCCTGATCCATGGCCTGACGCAGCGGTTCGACGCAACCTTGTTCACCTTGCGCGATACGTAGGCGCTGGCGAGCGATGAAGGGCGTGTCGACGTCGTTGGCGCTCAATGTCACGCCCGGTTGCTCCCAGTCGCTCAGTTGCTCGGCGGCGCGCATCGCGTGATCGGCGGTGTCCAGCCGTTTTTCCAGGGTGGCGACACGCGCTCGCTCCAGCCAGGCGGAGCAGAGGATGCGGGTAGAACCGGACACTTGGCCCAGTTGATCGAGATCCGCCAGGTAACGCATCCAGGCCGGGCGGTCGGCGTGCAGGTAGGCGAGGCGAGCCAATAGCACATGGGTGCTGATCAGCGAGTCCGGTGCCGCGTGCTCCCTGGCATAGGGCAGCAGCTCAGTGAGGCGTCGCCGTGCTTCGTCCACCGCGTCCGTTTCGTAGAGCACCACGCAATGAATGGTCTGCAAAACCGGATAACCTACCGGTGGCGTACCCGCCAATGTCTCGCGGCTGCGGCGCATGGCCGTCTCCGCGCGGGTCAGGGCGCTGTCGAGTTGCCCTTGAGTCAGGTCGAGCATCGCTTCCAGCGCATCGGTGACGTCGCGCAGGTAGGCCGACTCTTGTTGCGCCTCACGGATTGCGGCGCTGGCAAGTTTTTTCCGCGCTTCGTCGAAGCGGCCGGTATAGAACAGCGAGCTGATTTCTACAAAAGCCGTGACCCGATACTGCATTTTGTCCTGAGGGCCGAGCTGCAACAGCAACTCGGTGGCGGCTACCAGGGCTTCATCGACGCGGTCGCCGATCAGCAGCAACAGCGGATGAACGTAGTGGTGTTCTCCCGCCAACGCCGGGTTTTCCAGTACGTGCAAGGCATCCTTGTGACGACGCGCATGCAGCAGTGCCCACGCATAGGCAATGCCCAGCCGGGGATGCAAATCGCGTATCTGCACCGGAATGCGCGAGAGCCAGCGCATCAGCAGGCTGGCATGGCCGTTTTCCACCAACTCGTCGATGTGCAATACCAGTTGCGTGGCGGCATCGTCGACGGCGTGCGCAGCAAACAGGTGCTCAAGGGCCTCGACCGGCTGGGCATTGGCGAAATACCAGCCCGAAGCCTGTTGATGCTGCTGCTCGAACTGCTCCGGGTGTCGCTTGAGGGTTTGCAGGAGGAAGTCGGCGAACAGCGGGTGATAGCGAAACCATTGGCGCTGGTCGTCCATTGCAATCACGAACAGATTGGCCCGCTCCAGTGCCTCGATCATGGCCTTGCTATCGCTGCGCCCCGTGACGGCATCGCACAAGGCCGGACACAATCGTGACAAGACGCTGGTCTGCAACAGGAATTGCTGGCATTGCGCGGTCTGCCGGGCCAGCACGTCTTCGGCGAAGTACTCCGCCAGCGCCGGGTTGGAACCGTTGAATGAGCCAATGAACGCGGCCGGGTCGCTGTGTCTTTGCAGCGACAGGCTGGCCAGGTAAACCCCGGTAACCCAGCCTTCGGTGCGCTCGTGCAGGCTCTCGATATCGCTCAGGTCCAAAGGCAACTGGCGCTTTTGCAAGATGTAGGTGGCAGTCTCGTCGAGGCTCAGGGCCAGCGATTCGGTATTGATTTCCAACAGTTCGCCACGCGCGCGCAAGCGGCCCAGATTGATATCCGGGGTCGTGCGCGAAGCGATGGCCAGCGTCACACCCATCGGCAACGCCTTGAGCAGGCGCTGGATAAATTCGAGGGCCGGCGACTGATCGATGACTTCAAATTCGTCCATCAGCAGGGTGAGCGTCTCATTGCAAGCGGCGATGCGCTCAAACAACCAATCCTCCCATTGCGCGGGACTACTGTGCGCAACGGGGTTATCGCCGGCATCGATCAGGTCGATATCGCGCAAGCCGCTGAGCAGCACCTGACTCAAGCGCCGCGGATCGTTGTCCAGGACATCGAGGTTGCACCACAACACCCGTCGGCCTTCGGCCAGGCACCGTTCGCGGTACTGCTGCAACAGCGTGGTCTTGCCGTAGCCGGGGCAGGCACTGATCAGGATTAGCCGCAAGCCATCGCGCGGTTGCAGTTGGGCAAGCAAAGGCGAACGTTCCAATTGACCTGGCAGGCTGGCCGGTGCCAGGAATTTACCCGCACGAATGGGCGGCTTTACTCCCTGGGCTGGTTCGTTGGAACTACGTTCGAAACCTTCCATGCATCCTACCTTTGGTTGTCGTCGCGCCGGTGCGGCCCTTTCTAGTATCGCCTGTCATGAGCGACACCCGATTCATGGTTCGAGCCCGCCAGTGTAACGGGCCGACACCGGATTGGCAGCTCCCCGACCGCCAACCCTTGCATGGAAGTCCGAACACCATGAGTGCCAACGAAAATCTGAATGCCGCCGATATTCGCGTGATCCTGGACAAGCAACGTGCCGCGTTCCTCGCCAGCGAGCCATGGACGGCTGAACAGCGCTGCGAACTGATCGACCGGGCCATCGGCCTGCTGGTCGACTATCAGCATGAAATCATCGAAGCGCTGTCGGCGGACTTCGGTCATCGCAGCCATGACTTCTCGCGCATGGTCGATGTCCTGGGGCCATTGGCGTCGTTGAAGTATACCAAGGCGAAAATTGCCGAATGGATGCAGCCTGACCACAGGGCCACCGACCGTGGCGAGGCCTGGGTGCAGTATCAGCCACTGGGCGTGGTGGGCATTCTCACCGCCTGGAATTTCCCCGGCAACATGGTCTTCAATGGTCTGGCGGGGGCTCTGGCGGCAGGCAACCGAGTGATGATCAAGGTGTCTGAATACAACCCGAAAACCTCCGCCTTGCTGGCGCGGATCTTCCGCGAGGTCTATGCCGAGGACGAAGTCGCGATCATCACCGGTGGCCCGGACATCGGCCATGCGTTCAGCCAGCAACCGTTCGACCATCTGTTGTTCACTGGCGCCAGCAGCATCGGCAAGCACGTCATGCGCGCTGCTGCCGAGAACCTGGTGCCGGTGACCCTGGAACTGGGCGGCAAGTCGCCGACCATCATTTCGCGCACCGCCGACCTTAAAGTCGCGGTCACTAAAATCCTCACCGGCAAGTTGCACAACGCTGGGCAGATCTGCCTGGCGCCGGACTATGTGTTCGTCCCCGAGGAGCAACAAGCAGCGTTTGTTGCAGCGGCTCGCGAAGTGGTCGCCACGTTGTACCCGACTCTGCTGGAAAACCCCGACTACACCTCGCTGATCAACGCCCGTCACTTCGAGCGCCTGCACGGTTACCTGAATGAGGCGCGCAACGCCGGCGTCGAACTGATCGAACTGAACCCGGCCGATGAAGATTTCAGCGCTCAGCCACACCATAAAATGGCGCCGAGCCTGTTGCGCAATCCCGGTGACGAATTGCAGGTGATGCAGGACGAAATCTTCGGTCCGCTGTTGCCGTTCAAAACCTACCAGTCTTTCGCCGAAGTGGTCAGCTACATCAACTCGCACCCGCGTCCGCTGGGCTTGTACTACTTCGGCAACGATGCCGGGGAAGAGTCGTTCGTGCTCAATCGCACCACGTCCGGCGGGGTCACCCTCAATGACGTGTTGCGCCACGGCGGCGTCGAGACCTTGCCTTTCGGTGGAGTCGGCAACAGCGGCATGGGTTGCTACCACGGGATCGACGGTTTCCGCACCTTCAGCCACGGTAAATCGGTGCTGCGCTCGGTCGACGGACCGGATGCGATGCGCCCGCCGTACAGCGAACAGGTACGCCAGTTCGTCGGTTCGATGATCAAGCGCTGAGATACCCACCGGCATAGCGCACGCGCTGGCTGCGTGCGCCTTCGTCCTCCACATCTTGCTTAACAAGAGAATAACAATATGAAAGCTGCCGTTCTGCACGCCCCTGGCTCGCCAATGACCATTGAAGAAGTCGGTATCAGCAAACCCGGTCCACGGGAAGTGCTGGTGCGCACCGTTGCGGTGGGCGTTTGCCACTCCGACCTGCACTTTGTCGATGGTGCCTACCCGTACCCGATGCCGGTGGTGCTGGGTCACGAAGCGTCCGGCATTGTCGAACAAGTGGGCTCAGAGGTGCGCACGGTCAAACCGGGCGATCACGTGGTGACGTGCCTGTCGGCCTATTGCGGCCACTGCGAGCATTGCGTCACCGGGCACCTGTCGTTGTGCGTGTCACCGGACACCAAGCGTCGCGCGGATGAAGAGTCGCGACTGACCTACGTACAAAAACCGATGACCCAGTTCATCAACCTGTCGGCCTATGCCGAGCAGATGCTGGTGCACGAAAACGCGCTGGTAGCGATTCGTCGTGACATGCCACTCGACCGCGCGGCGCTGCTCGGTTGTGCGGTTACCACCGGCACTGGTGCGGTGTTCAATACCGCCAAGGTGCGTCCGGGTGAAACGGTGGCGGTGATCGGCTGCGGCGGTATCGGCCTTTCGACCATCAACGGCGCGGCGCTGGCCGGTGCCGGGCGGATCATTGCCATCGACATGCTGGATTCGAAGCTGGAACTGGCCAAGCAGTTTGGCGCCACCGATGTGGTCAACGCCAAGGACGGCAGCGCCGTCGCCCAGGTACTGGAGCTGACCCGAGGCGGCGTGCATCACGCGTTCGAGTGCATCGGCCTCAAGCAAACCGCCGAACAGGCTTTCGGCATGCTGGCTCGCGGCGGTACCGCGACGATCATCGGCATGATCAAGCCCGGGGTAAAACTGGAGCTGGACCCGATGGCCATGCTGCACGAGCGGCGTATCCAGGGCTCGTTCATGGGTTCCAACCGCTTCCCGGTGGACTTGCCGCGCCTGACCGACTTCTACATGCAGGGCCGGCTGAAGCTCGACGAAATGATCTCGCAGCGCATCAAGCTGGAGCAGATCAACGAGGCCTTCGACGAACTGCGCCGTGGTGAGCTGGCACGCTCGGTCATTCTCTTCGACCAGTGAGTGGGTTGTGCATGCGGTCCCCAAACAAGACCGGCCACAGGCTGGCGACTCACCATTGAGGTAGCAGATGGATATTCATTTCAATCCTGAGGAAGTGGCATTTCGCGAGGAAGTCCGGGCATTTCTCAAGGCCCACCTGCCGCAAGATATCGCGGCCAGGATCAATCAGGGCAAGTCGGTGTGCAAAGCCGATCAGGTGCTGTGGATGCGCACCTTGAACGAAAAAGGCTGGCTGGCGGCAAGCTGGCCAGTGGAGCACGGCGGCACAGGCTGGAGTGCCGTGCAAAAGCACATCTTCGATGAAGAGTGTGCGGTTGCGGGGGCCCCACGAATCGTGCCGTTCGGCGTGAACATGGTCGGGCCGGTGATCATCAAGTTCGGCACCGAAGCGCAAAAGGCGCATTACCTGCCGCGCATTCTCAACTGCGACGATTGGTGGTGCCAGGGCTATTCCGAGCCGGGTGCCGGTTCCGACCTGGCGAGCCTGCGCACCCGCGCGGTGCGTGAAGGCGACGAGTACGTGGTCAATGGGCAGAAGACCTGGACCTCCACCGGACACATGGCGGACTGGATATTCTGCCTGGTGCGTACCGATGCCGAAGCGCAGCAGCAGCGGGGCATCTCTTTCCTGCTGATCGACATGAAGACCCCTGGTATCACCGTACGGCCGATCATCACCCTCGACGGCGGTCACTACGTCAACGAAGTGTTCCTCGATAACGTGCGCGTACCGGTCAGCAACCTGGTCGGCCGTGAAAACGAGGGCTGGACCTGCGCCAAGTACCTGTTGACCCACGAACGTACGACGATCGCCGGGATCGGCATCGCCAAGGCCATGCTCACGCGTCTCAAGCAGGTCGCACGTACTGAACAACGCAACGGCAAGCCGTTGCTTGAAGACCCGCAGTTCCGGGCGCAGATCGCCGACGTGGAAATCCAGTTGATGGCCATCGGCATGAGCAACCTGCGCATCCTTGCCTCTGCCCGTGACGGCGGAGTGCCGGGTTCGGAAAGCTCGATCCTGAAGATCAAGGGCACCGAGATCCGCCAGGCCATTACTTATTTGCTGAGCAAGGCGGTCGGGGCCTATGCCAACCCGTTCCTCAAGGAGGAGTTGGGCTACGACTATGAAGGAGAGCTGCTGCACAGCGAGTTCAGCAACTCGTCGACCTGTCAGTACCTGGATATGCGCAAAGCCTCGGTTTACGGCGGCTCCACTGAAATCCAGAAGAACATCATCGCCAAGATGATTCTCGAACTCTAAGGGGCAGATCATGGACTTCAAACTTTCAGAAGAGCAGCAAATGCTGCAAGACACTGCTGCCCGACTGGTGCGTGATGCCTATGGCTTCGAGCAGCGCGAACAGTTTCGTGACAGCGCCAAGGGTTTCAGTGGCGAGTTCTGGCAACAGCTCGGTGACCTGGGCCTGACGTCGGTGCCGTTTGCCGAGGACTTCGGCGGTTTCGGTGGCAACGGCGTGGAGGTGATGCTGGTAGCCCAGGAGTTCGGCCGAGGTTTGTGCCTGGAGCCTTGGCTGCAATCGGTGATTTTCGCCGGTGGCTTGATCGATCAACTCGGCAGCGCTGCGCAAAAAAGCGAACTGCTGCCGCAAGTGGCCAGTGCCGGCCTGCAACTGGCAGTAGCCGTCGAGGAGCCGCAGAGCCACTACCAATTGCACGATGTGCAGACCCGCGCCGAAGCGCTCCGTGATGGTTGGTCGCTCAGCGGCCGCAAGTCGATGGTAGTGGGCGGACAGAGCGCCGGTTTACTACTGGTTTCGGCGCGGGTGTCCGGGGATGACCGTGCCGAGGCGGGCATCAGTCTGTTCCTGGTCGATCCGGCGACCCCGGGCGTGAGCGTACGCGAATATCCGACCATGGACGGCCGCCGGGCCTGCGACGTGTTCCTGGACCAGGTGTTTGTCAGCAGCGCCGCGGTGCTCGGCGAACACGGCAAGGCGCTTGGTGCATTGCGCTATCAGCAGGGCCGAGCCATCGCCGCGCAGTGCGCAGAAGCGGTCGGCAGCCTGGAAGCGACGTGCGCGTTGACCCTTGATTACCTGAAAACCCGCAAGCAATTCGGCCAGGTCATCGGCAAATTCCAGGCCTTGCGGCACCGCATGGTCGACATGCACATCGAACTCGATCAGGCGACCTCAATGACCCTGCTTGCCGCGTGTGTCGCCGACGAGCCGGACAGCCTGGAACGCAGTCGCACATTGGCCGCCGCCAAGTATGTCGTTTGCCGTGCGGCGCGTTTTGTCGCCGATCAGGGCATCCAGCTACACGGCGGTATCGGCCTGACCTGGGAATACGTGCTGTCGCACCACGCCAAGCACCTGCTGATGATCGCCCGCCAGTTTGGTGACGATGATCATCATTTGCAGGCGTACAGCGAGCTCATGCAGGAAGCCTAGGTTCGTCGAACCTGATCACACAACAATAAGGGAGACAATGTCATGGCTACATCATGGGGTTTGCTATGCCAGCGGCTGCGCGACCTGAGCGTCGTGAGTGCCTTGCTGGCCGTATCACTGTGCAGTTCTGCCGCCGACAAACCGAACGTGCTGGTCATCTTTGGCGATGACATCGGCATCTTCAATATCAGCGCCTACAACCAGGGCATGATGGGGTATGAAACGCCGAGCATCGACCGCATCGCCAAGGAAGGTGTGCTGTTTACCCATGCCTACGGCGAACAGTCCTGTACCGCCGGCCGCGCTGCTTTTGCGTTGGGCGAACACCCGTTTCGCACCGGCCTGCTGACCATCGGCATGCCCGGTTCGGAACACGGGATACCCGATTGGGCACCGACCATCGGCGACGCGATGAAGCAGCAGGGCTATACCACCGGCCAGTTCGGCAAGAACCATTTGGGAGACCGCGACAAGCACCTGCCGACCAACCATGGTTTCGATGAATTCTTCGGCAACCTGTACCACATGAACGCCGAGGAAGAACCGGAAACCTACTACTACCCCAAGGACCCAGCGTTCCGTAAACAGTACGGACCGCGCGGCGTGATCCATTCCTACGCCGACGGCAAGATCGAAGACACCGGTCCGCTGACACGCAAGCGCATGGAAACCATCGATGATGAACTGGTGCAGGCCACCGGCAACTTCATCGACAAGGCGCACAAGGCCGACAAGCCGTTTTTTGTCTGGTTCAACGCCACCCGCATGCACATCTGGACCCACCTCAAGCCTGAGTCCGATGGCAAGACCGGCGTCGGCCTGTATCCGGACGGCATGGTCGAGCATGACGGGCAGGTTGGTCAGTTGCTGAAGAAACTGGATGACCTGGGCATCGCCGACAACACCATCGTGATCTACACCACCGACAACGGCGCGGAGAAATTCTCCTGGCCTGATGGCGGCACGTCACCGTTCGCGGGGGAGAAGGGTACTTCCAATGAAGGCGGGCATCGCGTTCCGTTGCTGGTGAAGTGGCCCAAGGTGCTCAAACCCGGCACTCACGCCAACAACCTGATTGCCCACAACGACTGGATGCCGACACTGGCTGCCGCGGCGGGCGCACCGAATCTGGTGGCGGACCTGGCCAAGGGCACCCAACTCAACGGCAAGCAGTTCCGCGTGCATCTGGATGGCTATAACTTCCTGCCGTTCTTCAAGGGCGAGGTCAAGGAAAGTCCGCGCGAGGAGTATTTCTATTTCAGCATGGGCGGCGATCTCGATGCGATCCGCTGGCGGGAGTGGCGACTGGCGTTTGCGCAAATGACCGGGGATTTCGCCAGCGCCTCACGCAAGGTCACCAATGTGCCGGTGTTGACCAATCTGTTGGCCGACCCGTTCCAGACCGCGCGCAAGGAATCGCCGATGGCCAAGCGTTGGGCCGCTGACCAGGCGTGGTTACTGGTCCCGGTCCAGGACAAGGTCAAGACGTTCCTCGCAACGTTGAGCCAATACCCGTTCCAGGAAGGCGTCAGCCTGAACCCCGGCAACATCAACTACCAGAGCCTGGCAGTGAAGAAAGCGCTGATGGGCTTGCAGAAACCTGCACCGGCGAACTGATTGCCGCTACCCACTGTGGGGGGGGCCTGCTTGCGAACGACTCAAGGACAATTCGGTTACACAGGGAGCAAGTGGGCGAGGGGTTCGCAGGTATTGCAGCCATTGCACAAAAAACTGTGGGAGCGAGCCTGCTCCGCGCGGCGTTCCGACGATGGGCGTAAACGATGACGCGTACTGTCTGGATAAACCCGTCGCGCTCAGGTTTTTCGCGAGCAAGCTCGCTCCTACAAAAAACAGCTGATTCCCATATTTTCTGGAGTGCTCTGATGAAAGTCCTCGTAGCCGTCAAGCGCGTGGTCGATTTTAACGTCAAGGTTCGCGTCAAGGCGGACCAATCCGGCATCGACCTGGCCAACGTCAAAATGGCCCTCAACCCCTTCTGCGAAATTGCCGTGGAAGAAGCCGTGCGCCTGAAAGAGCAGGGCATTGCCACTGAAGTCGTGGTGGTAAGCGTCGGTCCGAGCACCGCTCAGGAGCAACTGCGCACCGCGCTGGCACTGGGTGCCGACCGCGCCATCCTGATCGAGTGCAATGAAGAGCTGAGCTCGTTGCCGGTGGCCAAGCTGCTCAAGGCCGTGGTCGATCAGGAGCAACCGCAACTGGTGATCCTCGGCAAGCAAGCCATCGACAGCGACAACAACCAGACCGGCCAGATGCTCGCTGCGCTGACCGGGTTCGCGCAGGGCACCTTCGCCTCGAAAGTCGAGATTGCCGGTGACAAGGTGATCGTTGCGCGCGAAGTCGACAGCGGCATGCAGACCGTATCCCTGCAACTGCCGGCCATCGTGACCACTGACCTGCGTTTGAACGAACCGCGTTATGCATCCTTGCCGAACATCATGAAAGCCAAGAAAAAGCCTCTTGAAGTGCTGACTCCGGCCGCGCTGGGCATTGCTACGGGCTCCACCAACAAGATCCTCAACGTCCAAGCCCCGGCTACGCGCAGCGCGGGGATCATGGTCAAGTCGGTGGCAGAACTGGTCGACAAACTGAAAAACCAAGCGAAGGTGATCTGATGGCTATTTTGGTAATCGTTGAGCACGACAACCGCTCGCTGGCCACGGCCACGCTGAATACCGTTGCGGCTGCGACGAAAATCGGTGGTGAGATCCACCTGCTGGTCGCAGGTCTTGACGCTGGCGCCGTGGCTGAAGCCGCCACAAAAATCCCAGATGTGGCCAAGGTGCTGCTGGCCGACAACGTCGCCTACGCTCACCAACTGCCGGAAAACGTGGCCCCGTTGGTTACCAACCTAGTAATCGCGCAGCAGACCATCTACAGCCACGTTCTGGCGTCGGCCACGTCCAATGGCAAAAACGTTCTGCCACGCGTTGCCGCTGCGCTGGACGTCGACCAGATCTCCGAGATCATCGCGGTTCAAAGCCCGGATACGTTCAAGCGGCCGATTTATGCCGGGAATGCCATTGCCACCGTTCAGTCGAACGCTGCGGTCAAGGTGATCACCGTGCGCGCCACCGGTTTCGACCCGGTGGCGGCTGTTGGTGGGGTGGCTGTCATTGAAGCCTTGGCCGCTGTTCACGATGGCGGTATTTCCAGTTTCGTCAGCGAAGCACTGGCCAAGTCCGATCGCCCTGAGCTGACCGCTGCGAAAATAGTGGTATCTGGCGGGCGTGGCATGCAGAACGGCGACAACTTCCAATACCTATATTCGCTGGCCGACAAGCTCGGCGCGGGTGTCGGTGCTTCGCGCGCTGCTGTCGATGCCGGTTTTGTACCCAACGACATGCAGGTTGGCCAGACCGGCAAGATCGTCGCACCACAGTTGTACATCGCCGTCGGTATCTCCGGTGCGATCCAGCACCTGGCCGGCATGAAGGACTCGAAAATCATCGTCGCCATCAACAAGGACGAAGAGGCCCCGATCTTCCAGGTGGCGGACTACGGCCTGGTGGCTGACCTGTTCGAGGCAGTCCCGGAACTCGAACGGGCCCTCTAACAAACACCACATCCCCTTGTAGGAGCGAGCTTGCTCGCGATGGACGTCAACGATGACGCGTTTGTTCTGGTTTAACGCGTTGTCCTTGAGTCCATCGCGAGCAAGCTCGCTCCTACAGTGGATGGGGATCACCCATAAGAAAGGAGAGCCGCATGAGTCATGCTGCTGAGCACTACCTGCCGGCGTCCGTCGAACAAACCCGCGCGGTTTATCGCAAGGTCATCCTGCGCTTGTTGCCTTACCTGGTGCTGGCCTATGCCATCAACACCATCGACCGGCTGAACGTGTCTTTCGCCAAGTTGCGCATGGCCGAAGACATCGGGCTGACGGATGCTGCCTATGGCATTGGTGCCGGCATTTTTTACCTGGGTTACATCCTGTTCGAAGTCCCCAGCAATATCTATCTGCAACGCATAGGCGCTCGTGCCACGCTGACTCGCATCATGGTGCTGTGGGGCCTGGTCACGGTGGCCACCGCGTTTGTTACCACGGCGAATCAGTTGATTGTCGCGCGGTTCCTGCTCGGCGTGGCCGAGGCCGGTTTTTTCCCTGGCGTCATCCTGTACCTGACGTACTGGTTCCCAGCCGCCCTGCGTGCACGCATCACCGCTGTGTTCCTGATGTCAGCCATGGTCGCCGGCATCATCAGCGGGCCACTCGCCGGGACCATCATGAGTCACTTCCATGGCTGGCTGGGGCTGCGCGACTGGCAGGTGCTGTTTGTACTGGAAGGCATCCCGGCCATACTGCTGGGGCTGTTCGGCTGGTTCTGGCTGGTGGACAAACCGGACGATGCGCGCTGGCTCACCGCGCAGGAAAAAAGCCTGCTGGCAGCCGGCCTGGCACAGGGGCGCCCGGCGGACACAGCCCATGCAACCCTGGCCCAAGTGCTGCGTAATCCCCGGGTGTACGTGGCCGGCCTGGTGTTTTTTTGCATCTACAGCGGTTCCAATACGGTGTCTTACTGGATGCCGACATTGATTCGCGGATTTGGCGTGCATGATCTTAAAACCATCGGCCTGCTGGCCAGCGTGCCGTATATGTGCGCCTTGATCGGCATGTACTTGCTGGCCCGCAGTTCAGACAAACGCCTGGAAAGGCGCTGGCATGTGAGCCTGACCCTTTTGCTCAGCGCCACCTGCTTCTTGCTGCTGGGGCCGGTTCAGGACCATCTGCTGTTATCCGTGGTGTTCATGAGCATCGGGGCCGCCGCCGCAATGTCCGCGCTCTCGCTGTTCTGGAGCATTCCGCCAGCCTTGCTGTCCCCCTCGGCAGCGGCGGTGGGCATCGCGGTGATCAGTTGCATCGGTGGTATGGCCGGGGTCATCAGCCAGGTCGTAGTGGGTGCGATCAAATCGGCAACCGGAGACTTGTACCTGGCATTCGATGTGATCGCCGGTGTGTTGGTGCTGGGCGCAGTGGTGTTGCTGGTAGCCATTCCGGCCAGTCACTTGAAGGAACGCGCGAAGCCGTAGTCATGCTGGCCAGCTCATCGCGGGTAGATCGCGCGATGAGCGCTGCTTTCAGGTAATCCAACCCCGCGAGCGGGCAATGGCCAGGGTTTCGGTGCGTCCGTTGGTCTCCAGTTTCGCGTAGATCTTTTGCAGGTGGGATTTGACCGTGAACTCGGAGAGGAACACTTTCTCGGCGATTTCGCGGTTACGATGCCCGGCAGCCAGCAGTTGCAGGATCTGATACTCGCGCACGGTCAGCACTTCGTGGGCACCGTTGTCAGTACGGGCATCTTCCATGTTGCCGTCGCTGACCCCCAAATGTTGCATCAGCGTGTCGACGAATCCGCACTCGATCCCCAGCTCTTTACAGCGTGCCTTGCCGGTCGTGGCCCAGCGTTGCAGGAGGCCGGCCATCCGCTCGCCTTCTTCAATGAACGTGGCCAGGAAGCCGTCCTGGCTGGCCAGGCGCAGTGCTTCGTTGAGTGCCTGAAAGGCCTCTTGCGGCTGCTGAATGCTGTCCAATGCCAATGCCAGAAGTATTTGCAGCTTCAGTTCACGGCGGTGATGTTGCCAGTGCCGCGCCTGCTCGATTGCCGTGCGCAAGGCCTTGGCTGCCGCCGCGCCTTCACCCTGGAAAATCCGCAAGCGTTGTCGCGCGATGCTGGGGGTATCTACGTCGTTGGCGAGCCGGATGAAATCGGGGCGGTCCCAATCGCCGGCCAGGTCCGCCGAATGCAGGGCTTGCGTGGCGCTGTCCAGGCGCTGATCGAGCAATGCCACGCGGGCTCGCTCCAGCCATGCCGAGCACTCGACACGCCGCGAGCCAACCTGGCGGCCAATCTGTTCGAGTTCCACCAGGCATCGGGTCCAGGTGGTGCGGTCGCCCTGGCTGTAAGCGATGCGCGCAGTCAGTACGTGAGTGACGATCTGGTTCTCGGGGGAACTGACTTGCTTGGCAAAAAACAGGCAGCGTGAGAGATGACTTTGCGCCTGTTCAAAGTTGCCGTTTTCGTACAACAGCAAGCCATGCAGGATATCCATCGACAGCTTGGCTTCGTGCGGTTTGCGTTGGCCGTTGGTTTGCGGGCGCTCCGGCGTGCTTTGCATACGCACGAGGGCACTGCTCAAGCGGCCCTGGATCAAGTCCAGGGTGCTCTCGTTGACGCGGAAGATGTGGCGCAGAAAACTCGAATGAACCCGTGAGTCGCGTTGCAACGCGCTGGACAACAGGTTACGCGCCTCATCGTAGCGACCGCTGGCAACCATGTTCATCGCGACCGAGTTGGCCAGCACTATGTACAAATTCACTTCGTCGGCAGGCATGCGCGCGAGCAATTCGACGCCCCTGCGGCAACAGTCTTCGGCCTGATCTGTCACCCCAAGGCGCAGGCATTGAACGACCTGGGGAACATAGGCAAAGTCGGGTCCCGACTGTTGCTCCAGACGTTCGGCCACCTGCATCGCGTCCTTGAGGCGGGTCGTGCTCGCCAGCAGCCACGCGTAGGCTTGATTGAGCGACGGATAGCGGTCGCGAGTGGCCTCTGGGATTCGGTCCAGCCAACGCAGCAGCAAGCGCGTGCGGCCACTGTCGATCAGGGTATCGAGGTGGCGATTGAGTCCTTCGGCGGCTTCATCGAGAAGCCCGGCGCTGAACAGGTGCTCGACTCCGGGGATCGGTTGCCCAGCGTCGAAAAACCATTGTGCGGCGGTTTCATGGAGCGTTTGCGCCATGCCGGGGTAAAGGCGATCCAGGGCGTGGCGCAAGAAGCTGGCAAACAGGTGGTGATAACGAAACCACTGTTGCTGGCTGTCGACCGGCACCAGGAACAGGTTGGTGCGGTCGAGGTGATCAATCATCGCGCGGCTGTCCTTGCGCCCAGTCACCGTTTCGCAAAGCGGCACGCAAAACTGCTCGAGGATGCTGGTTTGCATCAGAAACACCCGGCAGTCCTCGGTTTGTCGCGCCAGGATGTCTTCGGTGAGGTATTCGGCCAGTTCCAGATTGGAACCGGAAAAAGAAGCAATAAAGGCGCTGTGATCGTCCCGGTCCTTGAGCGACAGGCTGGCCAGGTAGAGCCCGGCGATCCAGCCCTCGGTGCGTCGGTACAGCGTGGCCAGTTCGTCGTCATGCAGCGGGATTTGCCGCTTGCCGCGAATGAATTCCATGGCTTCTTCAGGGGTGAAACGCAGGTCGCCCGGGCGGATTTCCAGCAATTGCCCGCGAGCCCGAATACGCCCCAGACCGATACCCGGAGTGGAACGCGAGGCCATCACCACAACGCTGCCCGAAGGCAGTTGTTCTACTAGCTGCTGGAGAAAATCGAGCACCTCGGGATTCTGGATGACTTCGACTTCATCGAGCAGGATCGCAAATGGCGAAACGCTGCTGACCAGTTGTTCAAGCATTTCCTCGGCGCTGGGTGGATCGTTGCGCAGCGTCTGCTCGCCAGCCATGGGCAGTAGGCCGCCGATGCCCTTGTCCAACAGGTTGATGAACCGTTGCAGGTCGTTATCGGCGGGTTCCAGGTTGATCCACAGCACTTGCTTGCCGCGGGTCAGGCAATGCTCGCGGTATTGCTGCATGAGCGTGGTTTTACCGAAGCCGGCGGCGGCGCGAATCAGGACCAGGCGGGCCGCATCGGCGTTGGCCATTTGCTCTAGCAGGCGCGAACGCGACAAGTGGCTGTCGGCCGACTTCGGACTGGCGAACTTGATGGAGCCACTTCTTGAGGCTGACGGCTCACCCGAGGTGGCAGAGAGACCAGGGCCGGCAGATCCGACCGTTGAGTAGTCCCAGTGAACTGGCATTGAAAGTACCTCCCTACGGACCACTCGCCTTACGCTAGCGCATGGCAACGTGACCTTTTTATTCTTGTAAATCCGGCCATAGTGCCACGTTTGGCCTTTGCCCGAGACTATGGTCTAACGCAACCCTCAAGGCGCACCGTTGAGCCGCAGTGTCATGCAATGAGCTCGGCCGATTATGGTGCGCGCACCGTGTCTTGCAAACCCGCCCCCCCTGTGAGGGTGGCTCTCGATCCACCCGGTCCCATGCAACGATTGCCTCGACAAATTGGAGCGGGCTATCCCGTTTCCCTATGCAATCGGGCGATGGCCAAAGGTTCCGGATGGACGTTGAGCGCACTCTCTACCGTGAAGACCATGAAATGTTTCGCAGCGCCGTGCGACGCTTTCTCGAGCGCGAACACCTGCCTCAGCTCAATGGTCGGGAACATGCCGCAGATGTGGAACGGCGGGTTTGGTTGAAGGCCGGCCGTGAAGGGTTGTTGTGTGTAACGCTGCCGGCGCAATTCGGTGGCGGAGGTGACTTTGGCCACGCTGCGGTGCTGCGTGAAGAATTTGCCCGGGTCGGGGTCTGCGACCGGGCGTTATCGTTGCACTCGGACATCATCGCACCGTGCATCGCCCAGTTGGCTACCGATGAGCAGAAGCGTCGCTGGCTACCGGGCATCTGCAGCGGCGGGGTGGTCCTGGCCCTGGCGGTCGACGAACCTGGCGGCGGGCTCAAAAGAATCCAAACCCAGGCCGTGCGCGACGGCGACGGTTACCTGATCAACGGCAGTAAAAGCGCGGTCGGCAATGGCATGACCGGCAACCTGGTCCTGCTCGCTTGCCGCACCGAAGACACTGACGGCGAGACGGGCATCAGCCTGATCATCGTCGAAACCGACCGCCCTGGCGTGCAACGCAGCCGCAGCCCGCAAAGTAGTCTGCAACCGAGTGCCGCTCAATTGTGCTTCGACAATGTACGTGTGCCGGTGAGCAATCTGCTGGGTGAAGCGGGCAGGGGCCTGGACTATCTGAACCGGGCAGGCGACGAGGAGCGCCTGTTGGCAGCGATTTCTGCCGCGAGTCGCCTCGAACACCTGCTGGACCTGACCTTGATTCATCTGCGGCAACCCGATGTAAGCGGCCATTGTTCGTGGGAGCTGGCGCACACCCGCAACAAAATCGCCGACATCAAGGCTCGCGCCGTCGCGTTGCGCGTACTGGTCGATCACTACCTGGACCGGCGCATGCGCCACCCGTTGAGCGCCGAACACGCGGCAATCGCCAATCTGTACGCCAGTAAAGCCCTGCGCAAATGCGCTGACGAACTCTCGCGATTGCGCGCCGCCCAAGGCCGTTTACGCACTCATTCCATTGCCCACGCCACGCTTGATCACGGGGTAACCGGCAAGGCCATGCACGAAATCATCGCGCAAGCGCTGTGACACTCCTCAAACCAGTAAGGACCTAGCCATGAGTCAGAACGCATTAGTAGCCGGGGTCGGCATGATCCCTTTCACCAAGCCAGGCGCGAGCCCAAGCTACATCGACATGGGCGCCCAAGCGGTGCGCCAGGCGCTGGCCGACGCCGGCCTGAGCTATGACAAGGTGCAGATGGCATTCGCCGGTTACGTCTACGGCGACACCACCTGCGGCCAGGCCGTGCTGTATCGGGTCGGGCGCACCGGGATTCCGGTGTTCAACGTCAACAACGCCTGCGCCACCGGCTCCAGCGCTTTGTTTCTGGCGCGTGCTGCAGTGGAAAGCGGGCAGGTCGAATGCGCCCTGGCCGTCGGTTTTGAACAGATGCGCCCAGGCCCGACCCGTTCCAATTTCGATGACCGACCATTGCCCCGTGGCGATTACTTGCCGATTCAGGATGAGCTGTGTGGCGACGCCGGCGACATCCCGCGCAACCTGATCACCTTCGGCGGTGCCGGACGCGAGCACATGCGCAAGTACGGCACGCAAATGAGCACTTTCGCCGCGATCCGCGCCAAGGCCAGCCGTCACGCGGCCAACAACCCGCTGGCCTTGTTCAAGAAAATCGTCAGCACTGAAGAGGTGATGAACGACCAGTTGATGTGGGACGGGGTGATGACCCGCATGATGGCGTGCCCGCCGACTTGCGGCGCAGCAGCGGCGATCATTTGCTCGCCGGCGTTTGCCAAAAAACATGGCCTGCGCACTGACGTGGCGATCCTCGCCCAGTCACTGGTGACAGATCCCGTGGAGTCGTTCGAACCGAAAACCATGATCGGTTTCGTCGGCGCGCACATGGCCGAACGCGCCGCCGGTGCGGTGTACGAGAAAGCTGGCGTCGGCCCGCAGGACATTCGTGTGGTGGAGCTGCACGACTGCTTCGCCCACAACGAATTGTTGACCTATGAAGCCCTTGGCCTGTGCCCGGTCGGTGAAGCGGAAAAATTCGTCCTCGATGGCGACAACACCTACGGCGGCCGGGTCGTGACCAACCCGTCCGGCGGCCTGTTGTGCAAAGGCCATCCGCTGGGTGCCACGGGATTGGCGCAGTGCTACGAGCTGACCCACCAACTGCGCGGCACGGCCGGTGCGCGTCAGGTCGACGGCCTGCAACACGCGTTGCAGCACAACCTCGGGCTCGGTGGGGCCTGCGTCGTCACGCTTTATGGCAAAAACTGAGTGATCTGCAGCGCCGCGCCTGGCGCGGCGTTCTCTTGAGCGTATCGAGTAGTTCAAAGAAGGATTTCATCGATGACCACCACGCCCCCTGATTCGCCTACCCGGACTTTGCTGCATACCCGTGAAATCACCTGTAAGGGCTACCAACGCAGCGATGGCCTGTTCGACATCGAAGGGCGCTTGCAGGACTTGACCAACGAACCCACCGACCTGCCGTTTCACCGGGTTCCCAGCGGTGGCGTGATCCATGACATGCGCCTGGTGATGACCCTTGATGCCGATCTAGTGATCCAGCACATCGCAGCGATAACGGCCACCGGTGCCAGCCAGTTTTGTGGCGAAGCCGCAGCGGCGTATTCGCGGCTGACCGGGTTGAAAATCGCCGCGGGTTTCAAACAGAAAATGAAAGCCATCGTCGGTGGCGTGAACGGTTGCACGCACATGACCGAACTACTCGAACGCATGGCTTCCACCGCCATGCAGACGATGTTTTCAACCTACCGGGCCGATGCAGCCCGCCGCAGGGCCACAAGCACCGAACAGGTCGTCGCCGTGCGCTCGTGGGTCATTGGCACTTGCCATGCCTATCGCGAAGATGGCGATGCCGTTCGGCTGCTGTGGCCGCAGGGCTTGCCCGAGGCCTGATCTGCGATCCTGGATAACTGCGGCGCGCCTGACTTTATTGCTAGCAGGTTCGCTACACAGTGAATCTGGCTGCCCGTAAATTTTGCGTACGGCCAGCACCCCTGTGAACTGGGCTTGCTCTGGATGGCGGTGTGTCAGGGACCATAAATGTTGGCTGTGCCGCCCCCATCGCGAGCAAGCTCGCTCCCACAGGGGAAACTCGTACACCAGGAAAAGCCAGGCCGACTGTCAGGCCGCCTCGCCCGCTTTTACCACTCAGGCCGACTGTCAGGTCGCCGTGCTCTTGCTTTTGATCTTGATCCACACGCCCATCGGCAGGCTGAGCGAAGGTATCCATCTGGGGGGAGGCGCGTAGCGCCGTGCGGCGAAGCCGCACACATCGAGAGGAGGTGCAGCGCAGCAAACCGGAGGCGATGCCCCCGGATGGATACCGTAGCGAAGGTACCCCGAGCCTAAGCGAGGGGCCGTACGCCTGGGGAAAGAGCCCTTGGTTACTTGGGGCTTTTCCAAGTGACCCGCCGTAAGGGCGGAACCATTACCCGCCACAACCCCACCAACGGATAAGCCCCCAAACCCAAGATCAAAAGATCGCAGCCAACGCGCTGAAGCCCTACAATGCACTGCGAAATATCATGCAGTCGTGACACCGTCTGTCCCGCATCGTTTGTCGCCTGGCTCGCCATTCCGGAAGCGTTCTCCAATGTCGTTACCTCCTACCCAAGACACCGATCTTCGTTCCTCGATCGACGCCGATCAGTCGATTGCCGACACCAAGCTCGTCCCGCCACGCGGGGCTCGTCGGCTGATGCCTCGCGAGGGGTTGATGGCGCGACTGCAGGACGTTCGGCGACAGCGCTGCGTGGTGATCCAGGGGCCGGCCGGCAGTGGCAAAACCAGCACCTTGCTGGCCTGGCGCCGGGAACTGCTGGCGATGAATTTCGAGGTCGCCTGGCTGTCACTGGCGGCCGAGGACGACGAAATCGGGCGCTTCTGCCATTGCCTGCAAGCCAGCCTGGCTGAAGTGGTGCCCGAGCAGGTTCGCGACGCAGGTGTGCTGCTCGGTCGCGACAATCAGCAAATGGCCGTGGAACACTGGGTCATCACCCTGGTTCAAGGCATCGCCCAGCACTCGCGTGAAGTGCTGCTGATGCTCGATGACATGCAGCACTTGCAGGCGCCGCGAATTATCCAGGCGTTGCAATGGTTGATCGACTACGCCCCCCCCAACCTGCACCTGGTGTTCGGCACGCGGATCGCCTTGCCGTTTCCGCTGGCACGCTTGCGGGCAAAAGACCAGGTCAGTGAATTCGATCTGCGCGACCTGCGCTTCACACGCGCCGAATCAGAACGCTTCCTCCAGGAGCACCTGGGCGCTATCGACGCCCGTGACGCCGCGACGCTGCATGAACTGACCGATGGCTGGGTCGCTGGTCTACAGCTGTTTGCGGTTGATCTCAAAGCCAAACAGATGACGCGCTTTGACCGGGTACAGATTCGCGATGCGGTCGGGTTTGCCGACTATTTCGAACGTGAAGTGCTGGTGCGCCTTGAGCCTGAAGATTTGCGCCTGCTCACCTGCGTCTCGATCTGTGAACGTTTCTGCGCCTCGTTGTGCGCAACCTTGCTCGGCCAGCCGCACGCCATCGCCGGCATGATGATCCAGCTGGCACGTCTCGATGCCGACAATCTGTTCATCACCCAGGTCAAGAGCCACGACCGCGAAACCTGGTATCGCCTGCACCCGCTGCTGGGCAGCGTATTGCGTGCGCGACTGGCGGCGCGACCGCAGCAGGAACAGGTCCTGCATGCCGTCGCACGAGGCTGGTTCACCGAGCATGAACACCTTGATGAAGCGGTACGTCACGCGGTGCGCGCGGGTGACTCCGAGGCCGCAGCGGATATCGTTGAAGCCTGCGCCTATGACCTGCTCGCCAAAGGCAACCTCAGCCAGATCTCCGGATTGCTCAAGGGCTTGCCGCCGGAGCAGACCGCCGAACGTTTCGGGCTGCAGATCGTCATGGCTCACCTGCAACTGTACTCGCGCAACTTCCAGGCACTGGACCAGACCCTGGAGCATCTGCAAGACCATCACGCAAAACTCGACCACAGGCAGCGTCACGCACTGACCGTGCTCAAGGGCAGTCAAGCGATCCATCAGGACGACACGAGCGCGATGCTGGCGATCTTGCCCGAACTGTTGGCAATCCCTGCCAATGCCGACGATTTTGCCTGGTCCGGACGCAGTAACACCCTGGCCTGGCTGTACATGTACCAGGGCGAGTTCGAGAAGGCCCGCGAGATTCTCGAGGGTGGCGAGCGCCTTGGGTCGCCGCGCCGCAGCCTGCTGGGGCGATGCATGAGCGGCATGAGCCTGGCCCTCGAAGGCCGCGCGACCCAGGCCGAGCATCTTTACCGTGAAGTGCTGGAAGAAGCTGAGAAGCACGGGGTGGCTTACCTCGTGGTCAGCACCATGGCCGCAGGTTTGCTCGGCACCGCATTGTATGAACAAGGCGATTTCGATGCTGCCTGCCTGTTACTTGAGCGGCGGATGAAGCTGCTGGAACAGGTGGCGATCCCGGACACGGTGTTGCAGTGCATGCAGACGCTGGCCATGGCGCACTGGCTGGCCGGGCGACAGACCGAAGCACTGAGCTGGCTCGATCGCCTGGAACAATACGCCAGCCGTTATGACCTGGACCGCTTGCTGGTCTGTGCGTTGCTGGTGCGCATGCGTTGGTTGCAATTGACGGCGGATGAGCCCGGCGCTGAAAGTGCACTGCAGCGGATCCTGCAAACGGCGCAGCATCAGAGTGAGCTGCAATCAGGCACACCACTGGAAGTGCGGATCATCGCCCGTCGGGCCGAGATTGAGCGGCACCTGCACCGCGCAGACTTCTCGTCGGCGGCTGAGCGCTTGCCGGACCTTATCGATGTCTCACAGAGCAACCGCCGTTGGCGTCGGGTCGTGGCCATGCGCGTGCAGATGGCCGTGATCCAACAGGGCAGGGGACGGCCAACCGAGGCCCGCGAGCAGCTTATCGAGGCGTTGCGCCAGGGACATCGACTTGGACTGGTTCGCAGCTTGCTGGATGCATGGCCAGGAGTGCCATCGATGCTTGAAGCGTTGATGGCCGAAAAGGTCCTGGATCCGGTGCTGACGTTTTACGCACAACGCCTGCTCGACATTGCCTGCGCCAGCGACGGCAACGAGCAGCAGGCCCCTGCAGCAGGCACCGCAAACGTACTCAGCGTTCGCGAACTGGATGTGCTCAGCCTGGTAGCCCAGGCACTGCCGAATAAAAAGATCGCCCGGGTACTGAACCTGTCACCGGAAACGGTGAAATGGCACATGAAGAACATCTTCTACAAGCTGGGCGTCACCGGGCGTGACGAGGCCATCGCCAAAGTCCGCGACCTGGAACTGAAACTCCCTGGCAACCCGCAGCCTTGATCAGTCCTGGCGGCGCTTGCCGTGCAGGCTTGGGGTGTTGGCGATAAACGTCGCCTTGCCCCGGGCGACCAGACGCTCGCCATCGAGCAGGTCCAGGCTAGCGTGAGACAGCGAGCGTCCGACCCGATGCACCTGAACGTGGGCCTCGACCCAGGCACCGAGATTGGCCGGGCTCAGGTAGTCCATGCTCAGGTTGATGGTCGCTGGCGGCAGTTCGCTGGCTGAGGCCAGTCTCAGCGCCCGGCCGAAAGCCGTGTCAGCCAGCGTCGCGAGAAAACCACCGTGGGCAATGCCCAGCGGGTTGAGGTGCTCGGGGCGGATGCGTGCGGCCAGCACCGAGCGTTCTTCGTGGACATACAGGCCGGTGCAATGTACGACGAAACCGACGCGGCCCATTGGCAGGAAGCCGGCGGGTGGCCGGTCCTCGTGGGTGGCCGCTGCAAAGGGTTCGGGGATTGAGTTCATGGACATGTGCTCGTTTTCACAGGCGCAAAAAAAACCTGTGGGAGCGAGCTTGCTCGCGATAGCGGTGTGTCAGTCAACAGTAATGTCGAATGCGATTCCGTCATCGCGGGCAAGCCCGCTCCCACAGGGATTGGGGATAGTTACAGGGTGCGGGCAATCAGCTCTTTCATGACTTCGTTGGAGCCGCCATAGATGCGCATGGGTCGGGTGTTGACGTACAGGCGGGCGATCGGATACTCCATCATGTAGCCGTACCCGCCGTGCAGCTGCAGGCATTCATCGATGATCTGGCAGGCTTGAGTCGAGGACCACCACTTGGCCATGGCGGCAGTGGTTGGGTCGAGTTCGTGCTTGACCATTTTGTCCAGGCAATCGAAGACAAATGTGCGCGCAATGGTCACGGTGGTTTGCATTTCCGCCAGTTTGAAACGAGTGTTCTGCATGTCCAGCAATGGCTTGCCGAACAGCTTGCGGTCATTGGTGTACTTGATGGTCTCCTCGACCGCGCGCTCCATGGACCCCAGGGCGTTCATGGTGATGAACATGCGCTCTTCGGGCAATTGCTGCATCAGCTGGACGAAGCCCTTGCCTTCCTCCGGGCCAAGCAAATTGGCCACCGGCACGCGCACGTCATCAAAGAACAACTCCGAGGTGTCCTGGCCTTTCTGGCCGATCTTGTCGAGGATCCGACCACGCCGGAAGCCCGGAAGATCGTTGACCTCCAGCACGATGATCGACATGCCCTTGGCACCCAGGCTCGGATCGGTCTTGCACACCAGCAGTACCAGGTCGGCTTGGGATCCGTTGGTGATGAAGGTCTTGGAACCGTTGATCACGTATTGATCACCGTCACGGATGGCCTTGGTCTTGACGCTCTGCAAGTCGGTGCCTGCGCCCGGTTCGGTCATGGCGATGGCGGCAACCATTTCGCCTGTGGCCATCTTAGGCAGCCAACGCAGTTTCTGCTCTTCAGAGGCATAACGCAGGATGTAGTGAGCACAGATCGCGCTGTGCACATTGGTGCCCAGGCTGGTCGCGATCGCGCGGGCCAGCTCATAGCCAATGATTGCGTTATGGGCGTGGCTGCCGCCGCTGCCGCCGTACTCTTCAGGAATGGCGGGGCACAGCAAGCCCATTGCGCCAGCCTTCAGCCACGTCTCTCGGTCGACATGCTTCTGCTGCGCCCAGCGATCCTCGTGGGGTACCAATTCTTCGGCGGCAAAACGGCGAACCGATTCCTGGAAGATCGCCAGGTCTTCAGTTAGCCACGCGGGTCTGTATTCGCTCATTTCAATCCTCGGTAGGTCAGGGGACAGGGACTCTTGCAATGCTGGGCGTGGTGAAGATTTTCAGCGAGAGCCGAAGGGATGATGCTGCGGAGTAGGTGCGGGATCGTTCGAAAGGATGCCGTGGGGGAGTACACCTGTTTGCCTTTGCTTTTCTGTGGGGGCGAGCTTGCTCGCTCCCACAAGGATTTGTGGCTGACCCCGCCTGACTACCTCGGCATTACTCCCTCCAATCGTTCCTTGGAACGCCTCCCACTACCTCCGCAACTTCATCCCTTCGACGGTCGAAGCGTGCCGATGGGCAAACCTAGGATGAATCCCACAAGAACCCGCCGGCCGGCAGGTACGACAACCGAACGTGTATGCCTAAGGAAATTCATCCATGAGTGAAAAAGTCGTCGTCGCCGGGGTCGGGATGATTCCCTTCTCCAAGCCGGGCAAAAGCCCCAGTTACACCGACATGGGCGCCGAAGCTGTACGCCTCGCGCTGAAGGACGCCGGCATCGGCTACGACAAGGTGCAAATGGCGTTCACCGGCTATGTCTACGGCGACTCCACTTGCGGGCAGACCGCCCTCTACGAAGTCGGCCGCACGGGCATCCCGATCGTCAACGTCAACAACAACTGCTCCACTGGTTCCACCGCCTTGTACCTGGCCCGCGCCGCAGTGCAGAGCGGCCAGGCCGAGTGTGTGCTGGCGCTGGGTTTCGAGCAGATGCAGGCCGGCGCCCTCAAGTCGCATTGGGATGACCGTCCGCAGACCCGCGCCAGTGTGGTTCACGTGATGGAAGGCCTGACCCGCGACGTCGACCTGCCGCGCGCGCTGAAAACCTTCGGCGGTGCTGGTCGCGAACACATGCAGAAGTACGGCACCCGCATGGAAACCTTCGCCGCCATCCGCGCCAAGGCCAGCCGCCACGCTGCGAACAACCCACTGGCACTGTTCAAGAACGTCCTGACCACCGAGGACGTGATGAACGACCAGGTGCTGTGGCCGGGTGTGATGACTCGCCTGATGGCTTGCCCGCCGACTTGCGGTGCGGCGGCTGCAATTATCTGTTCGCCAGCCTTCGCCAAGAAGCATGGCCTGCGCAGTGACGTGGTGATTCTTGCCCAATCGATGGTCACCGACCCGGTCGAGTCGTTCGATCCGCCGTCGATGATTGCCTACGCCGGTTTCCACATGACCCAGCGCGCCGCGCAATTGGTCTACGAGCAGGCGGGCGTCGGTCCGCAGGACGTTCGCGCGGTAGAACTGCACGACTGCTTCGCCCACAACGAATTGCTCACCTACGAAGGCCTGGGCTTGTGCGGTGTCGGCGGTGGCGAGCAGTTCGTACTCGATGGTGACAACACCTACGGCGGTCAGGTGGTGACCAATCCGTCCGGCGGCCTGCTTTCCAAGGGCCACCCATTGGGCGCCACCGGTCTGGCCCAGTGCTACGAGCTGACCCAGCAACTGCGCGGCACCGCCGACAAGCGCCAGGTCGAAGGCCTGAACATCGCCCTGCAACACAACCTCGGCCTGGGCGGCGCCTGCGTAGTCACGATGTACGGGCGCAACTGAGTCTTTCCAAGCGCGTGCCTGGACCGGCACGCATAACAACAAGAGGAGTGAGGCAAATGGCAGACAAGAGTCTGATCGGGCACAAGCTCGATAAATTCAGCGTCGATGTGGAGAAGGGCCGTTTGCGCTTCTTCGCCAAGGCAATCGGCGAGACCGACCCGGTCTACACCAACGAAGCGGCTGCTGTTGCCGCTGGCCACAAAACCCTGCCGGTGCCACCGACGTTTCTCAAGTGCCTGGAAGGTGAAGGTCGTGACTTGACCACGTTCCTGAAACTGGTCGATTTCGACCTCGGCCGGATCCTGCACGCCGAACAATCCTTCGTCTATCACGCCATGGCCTACGCCGGTGACGTGCTGACGTTCGATGCCGCCATCACCGATGTCTACGAGAAAAAGGGCGGGGCCCTGCAATTCGTGGTCATGGAATCGCGTGTGACCAACCAGGACGACGTGCATATCGCCGATGTCCGCTCGTCCCTCGTACAGCGCTGAGGAAATCTCGATGACGCTCTCCAACACCACCCACGCGCAGTTCTCCGATATCCAGGTCGGCGATGAGATCCCGTTGTTGAAGCTGCAACCGGTCAACCGCACCACCCTGGCGCTGTACTGCGGTGCTTCGGGCGACCACAACCCGATCCACATCGACATCGATTTCGCCCGCAAGTCACGCATGCCCGACGTGTTTGCCCACGGCATGTTGTCCGCCGCCTACCTCGGTCGCCTGTTGACCCAATGGGTGCCGCAGCAACAAGTGCGCAGCCTGTCGATCCGTTTTACCGGCATCACCCAACTGGGGCATATCCCGACCTGTACCGGAACCATCACCGAAAAGTTCGAAGAACACGGTGAGAAACGCGTGCGCCTGGCGATTCGTTGCGCCAACCAGTACGGCGAAGAAAAGCTGGCTGGCGAAGCCGTCGTGGCCCTGGCCTAACCCCAAAACTTTTATTTCACAGGAAAAACAACAATGAAAAAGCTTGAAGGCAAAGTAGCTCTGGTGACCGGTTCCGGTCGTGGCATCGGTCGTGAAGTCGCCCTGCAGCTGGCAGCCTACGGCGCCAAGATCGTGGTCAACGACCTGGACGCCGAGCCGGCTGAGGCCGTGGTTAGCGAGATCCGTGCCGCCGGCGGTGAAGCCGTGGCTTGCGTCGGTAGCGTGACCGCCGCTGATTTTGCCGATCGTTTCGTGCAGACCGCCGTCAAGAACTATGGCGCGATCGACATCATCATCAACAACGCCGGTTTCACCTGGGACAACGTGATCCAGAAGATGAGCGACGAGCAATGGTACGCGGTCATCGACTGCCACCTGACCGCGCCATTCCGCATCCTGCGTGCCGCGCAGCCCGTGATCAGTGCCCTGGCCAAGAAAGAGGCCGCAGAAGGCCGCGAAGTACTGCGCAAAGTGGTGAACATTTCCTCCGGCGCCGCTGGCGGCAACGTCGGCCAGTCCAACTATTCCTCGGGCAAGTCGGGGATCCTGGGCCTGACCAAGACCCTGTCCAAGGAATGGGGCCGTCTGAAGGTCAACGTCAACGCCGTGGCTTTCGGCCTGATCGACACTCGCTTGACCCAGGCCCTGGCCGGTGATGACAGCAAGACCGTGAACATCGAAGGTCGCGAAATCAAGGTCGGCGTGCAACAGGCACGCCTTGATGGCGTCGCTGCCACCATCCCGTTGGGCCGTGTGGGCAAGCCAGAAGAAGCCGCGGGTGCGGTGGTGATGTTCTGCCTGCCGGAATCCAACTTCTGTTCCGGCCAGGTCATCTATTGCGGCGGCGGTCCAGGTTCCAACTTCTAAGGTCGTTGCGGTTTCTGCCCTGAAACGCAGGGCCAATGCGTTGTTGCGCCTGTTGACCCTCGTCGGTCGACAGGCCCCAGAACCCGAGGAATCTTTAATGTTGGAAAACTATCGCTCACCCTGGATGACCGAAGACCTGCAACCGTTCAATGACATGGTCCTGCGCTTCGCCAAGGAATACATGGAGCCCAATGAGCTGAAATGGCGTGAGCAGCACCATGCCGATCGCTCTGCCTGGCTCAAGGCTGGCGAGCTGGGCTTGATCCTGCCTGATGTATCAGAAGAGTACGGCGGCGCCGGTGGCAGCATCGGCCACTACGTGTGCGTGATCAACGCCATGAACGCCAATGGCAGCGGCCTGGGACTGGGCCTGAGCCATATCGTCGCGCACTACATCCTTGAGTCCGGCACCGAAGCGCAGAAGAAGCATTGGCTGCCGAAGATCGGTTCCGGCGAAATCATCTGTGCCATCGCCATGACCGAACCCGGTGCCGGTTCCGACCTGCAATCGGTGCGTACCCGTGCGGTGAAGCAGGGCGACAAGTACGTGATCAACGGCGCCAAGACCTTCATCAGTAACGGCCAGACCAGTGACATGGTGCTGGTGATCGCCAAGACCGACATCAGCCAGGGCGCCAAAGGCGTTTCGCTGTTCATGGTCGATACCAATACCCCGGGTTTCCGTCGCGGCAAACTGCTGAGCAAAGTCGGCATGCACGCCCAGGACACCTCGGAAATGTTCTTCGACGACGTCCAAGTGCCGGCTGACTGCCTGCTCGGTGAAGTGGAGGGGCAGGGGTTCTACACCCTGATGAGCCAGCTGCCGTACGAGCGGGCGCAAATCGGTGTCGGCGCCGTAGCGGTGATGGAGCGCGCGCTGCGCCTGACCGTGGAGTACACCAAGGAGCGCAAGGCGTTCGGCAAACCGGTGATCGAATTCCAGAACAGCCGCTTCGTGTTGGCCGATGTGAAAGCAACCGTGCTCGCGTCACGGACCTTTGTCGACCTGATCATCCAACGCTGGATCGACGGCACCCTCGATACCACGCTGGCCTCGATGGGCAAGTTCTGGCTGACGGAACGCCAGGGCGAGGTGCTCGACCGCTGTCTGCAGCTGTTCGGCGGCTACGGCTACATGAACGAATACCCGATTGGCCGCATGTGGGCCGATGCCCGGGTGGCGCGCATTTACGGCGGTTCCAACGAGATTCAGCGCGAAGTCGTTGCGCGGTCGCTGTAACCGGCGAGCCAGCGTACCAGGCGTCGACATTTCCAAATCGATTGAATAATAAAAAAGCAATTTGGAGTTTTCATGTACATCACTCAAGGGCTGCACCGTCATCTGCAGCAACGTCCCAATGCCGTGGCGATCCGCTCCCAGGGCCGCAGCATAACCTACGCCGAGTTTGGTGACCGCGTGGTGCGCCTGGCCAGTGCGCTCAAAGGCCTGGGGGTCGCCAGCGGCGATCGCGTGGCGATGCTGTCGTTCAACTCGCAACGGTTCATCGAGTATTACCAGGCTGTGCCGTGGGCTGATGCCGTGGTCAACCCGGTGAACTTTCGCTGGAGTGCAGCGGAGATCATCTACTCGCTGGACGACTCGGAAACCAGCGTGCTGATCGTCGACGATCACCACAAAACCCTGGGCGCCCAGGTGCAGGCACAAGCGAAAACCGTGCGCGTGGTGATCTACGCCGGTGACGGCGAGACCCCGGCAGGAATGCTCAACTATGAAACGCTGATCGAGATCAGCGAGCCGGTGGAAGATGCCCGCCGCAGCGGTGACGCCTTGCTCGGTATTTTCTACACCGGCGGCACCACGGGCGATCCCAAGGGTGTGATGCTCAGCCATAACAACGTCGCATTCTCGGCGTTGAACTCCCTGACGATGGGACGCTGCCAAAAAGGCGCAGTTTTCCTGCACGCGATGCCGATGTTCCACCTCGCCGATTTTGCGGCGATGTCAGCACTGTTCATCTCTGGAGGCACCCACGCGGTGCTGCAGACGTTCTCTGCGCAGGGGGTTCTGCAAGCCATCGAGCGCGAGAAAGCCGATGAAATCCTGCTGGCACCGACGATGATTCAAATGCTGCTGGACTGGCACCAGGAGCACGGCCAGGCACTTGATGTCAGTTCCTTGAAACGCATCGTCTATGGGGCGTCGACGATCACCCCGGCCTTGCTTGACCGCGCCTGCAAAGTGTTCACCGGTGCTGAATTCTCCCAGGGCTACGGCATGACCGAATTGTCACCGGCCGCCGCGATCCTCGACACCGAGTACCACAGCGCCGAGCACCAGGCCAGCGGCAAGATGTATTCGGCGGGCCTGCCAGTGCTCTGTGTAGAAATCCGCATCGTCGATACCAACGACAACGAAGTGCCGCGCGGTACGGTCGGCGAAATCATCGTGCGTGGCCCGAACGTGATGCTCGGTTACTGGAAGAAACCCGAAGCCACCGCCGAAGCGTTGCGTGGCGGCTGGATGCACACCGGTGACGGCGGCTACATGGACGAGGACGGTTTCATCTACGTCTGCGACCGTCTCAAGGACATGGTGGTCAGCGGCGGCGAGAACGTTTACTGCGGTGAAGTTGAAGCAGCCATCGGCAGTCATCCTGCTGTGGCGCAAAGCGCGGTAATCGGAATTCCGAGCACCAAGTGGGGCGAGACGGTGCATGCGGTGATCATTCTCAAGCCCGGTGTCCACGCCAGCCAGGAACAGATCATCGCCCACTGCCGCGAGCGGATCGCTGGCTACAAGGTGCCGCGCAGCGTCGAGTTCCGCGAGACGTTGCCGCTGACCAGTGTTGGCAAGGTGCTCAAGACCGAGCTACGCAAGCCGTTCTGGGATAACCGGCAGCGCGGCATCGCCTGATCGACTCTCGCTACCTACAACACCTCAATAAAAGCCGCCCGCTAGTAGGTGGCTAGATCTCCCTACGCCAATGCACCGGAGAAAACGCATGAGCATTTCGAAAATGCGTGGAGTTTGCTATCCACACCTGCTGGCTGTCGCCGTCGCTGCAACCATTGCCCCAGAGGCCTTTGCCAAGGATTTCAGTATCGGTGAGATCGAGGGCAGCTTCGACTCGTCACTGTCCGTTGGCGCCAGTTGGGCCGTTCGCGGACCTGACCCCGATTTCATTTCCAACTTTAATTCGCAAGGCACCAGGGGCAACGCGTCAGCGCGCACCAACGATGACAATCGCTTGAACTTCAAGAAGGGCGAGACCTTCTCGAAGATCTTCAAGGGTGTGCATGACCTGGAACTGAAATATGGCGACAGCGGCGCCTTCGTGCGTGGCAAGTACTGGTATGACTTTGAGCTGATGGACGAGAGCCGTCCGTTCTATGACATCGACGATCATGGCCGCCAGCGTGCCGCCAAGTCGTCGGGGGCGATGTTTCTCGACAGCTTTGTCTATCACAACTACACCCTCGACGATTTGCAGGGCAACGTGCGCCTGGGCAAGCAGGTGGTGAGTTGGGGCGAAAGTACCTTCATCGGCAACTCGATCAACAGCATCAACCCGATCGACGTCGCTGCTTTGCGCCGCCCGGGGGCCGAGGTCAAGGAAGGCTTGATCCCGGTGAACATGCTCTATGTATCCCAGGGACTGACTGAGAACGTTACCGCCGAAGCCTTCTACCAGATCGAATGGGCGCCCTCGGTGATCGACAACTGCGGCACCTTTTTCGGCAATGATGTGACGCCTGAAGGCTGTAATGACCGCGCCGTGCTGGCTGGCCTCGATCTGCCGCCCGGTGTGGCCAACAACACCGGCGCACCTGGACTGTTCGACGATGCCTACATTGCGCGCACCAAGACCCAGGATGCCCGCGACAGCGGCCAGTTCGGCCTGGCCCTGCGCTGGTTTGCCGCCGAACTGAACGACACCGAGTTCGGTGCCTATGTCATGAACTACCACAGCCGCAATCCCAGCCTGAGTTTCACCCGCGCCACCAGCAGTGCCAACGCGGTAGCGGCGATTCGCAGCGCTAGCTACAACGTGGTCTATCCCGAGGATGTGCGCCTGTATGGCCTGAGCTTCGCGACCAACGTAATGGGAACTTCGCTGGGGGGCGAGGTGAGTTTCCGACCCAACATGCCGCTGAACCTCAACGGCGCCGACATCAACCTGGCGGCCGTGGGCAACGCGTCTTCGCCGCTGTTCATCAGTGGCCAGTCCTCCAATGTCGCCGGGGCCAGCGTCGACGGCTACAAGCGCATGCCCGTGTTGCAAGCGCAGATGAGCGCTACGCAATTCTTCGACCAGATCCTGGGTTCCTCGCGCCTGACGCTGGTAGGCGAGGTGGGCTACAACCACATCAATGGCCTGGGCGCCAGTGATGGTACTGAAGAGCGTTTTGGCCGTAGCACCGTGTTCGGCGCCGGGCAACTGGTCAACCAGGCTGTCTGCGTCGGGCAGAACACGCCGGTGCCAGGTCAGCCCGGCGCCACCCGCCCAAGCAACCCGCAGCAGGAATGCAACAGCCATGGGTTCTACACCAGCGACTCGTGGGGCTATCGCCTGCGCGGCAAGCTGGACTACCCCAACGTGATTGCCGGTATCAACCTCTCGCCCAACCTGGCCTGGTCCCATGACGTCGACGGCGTAGGGCCCAACTTCGAGGAGGGCAACAAGGCCATCAGCCTCGGGCTCGATGCCGACTACTTGAACACCTACACCGCAAGCCTCAGTTACACCGATTACTTCGGCGGAAAGTGGAATACCAACACTGATCGCGACTATGTCGCCCTCAGCTTCGGCGTGAACTTCTGACACTGATCAGACGGAGATAATAAAAATGCAATCCAGCACTCTGATGAAAGCCTGCACCTTGACCCTCAGCCTGATCGCTTCCAGCGTCATGGCGGCCGTTTCCCCACAGGAAGCCGCACAATTGGGCACCACACTGACTCCCCTTGGCGGCGAGAAAGCCGGCAATGCCAGCGGCACCATTCCCGCCTGGACCGGTGGCCTGAAGCCCGACGCCGCGCCGATGACCAATGACTTTCTCGGCAACCCCTTCGAAGGGGAAAAACCGCAGTTCGTGATCACCGCCGCCAACGCCGCGCAGTACAAGGACAAGCTGACGGCCGGGCAACAGGCGATGTTCCAGCGCTATCCCGACACCTACAAGATTCCGGTGTACAAAACCCAGCGCACCGCCTCGGCGCCGCAAGAGGTGTACGACGCGGCGAAGAAAAGCGCGGTGACCACCGAGTCGACCAACGATGGCTACTCGTTGAAGAACTTCGAGCAGTCCCACTATTACGCCTTCCCGATTCCCAAGACTGGCCTTGAGGTGGTGTGGAACCACTTGACCCGTTCTCGCGGCAACAACTACATCAGTCGTCAGATGCAGGCCACGCCACAGGTCAACGGTGACTACACCCCGGTGCAAATTGAGTTTGCCACGGGGCTGCCGTGGAAAATGAGCGACGCCAAGCCCGAGGACAGTGCCAACATCCTGTTCTACACCAAGCAAACCGTAACCGCGCCGTCGCGTCTGGCCGGTGGCGTGCTGCTGATCCATGAAACCCTCGACCAGATCAAGGAACCGCGCATGGCCTGGGCCTACAACGCCGGCCAACGTCGCGTGCGGCGTGCGCCGCAAGTGGCCTATGACGGTCCGGGGACTGCGGCGGATGGCATGCGCGTGGCCGATAACGCCGACATGTACAACGGTGCGCCGGATCGCTACGACTGGAAGCTGATTGGCAAGAAAGAAATCTACGTGCCCTACAACAACTACCTGCTGCAATCGCCAAAGTTGAAGTATGCGGACATCGTCAAGCCCGGCCACATCAACCAGGACCTGACCCGCTATGAGCTGCATCGCGTTTGGGAAGTGGAGGGCACCCTCAAGCCAGGCCAGCGCCACATTTACGCCAAGCGTCGCATGTACTTCGACGAAGACACTTGGGCGGCAGTGGAAATCGACCAGTACGACGGTCGTGGTGCGCTGTGGCGTGTGAGCGAAGGGTATCTGGTCAACGATTACAAGCAGGGCGTCGCGGTGTACGCCGCGATGGGCGTCTATGACTTGCTGGCCGGTCGGTACCTGGTGTCGAACCTGGGCAACGAGAACAAGCGCGGTCCCGACTACGCCTACCAGCCGTCCATGAACGACTTCACCCCGGCAGCACTGCGCAACGCCGGCATCCGCTAAGCCATTCAGGCCCATCGCTGTTCGTCCTCGCAAGAGGGCGAACGACTGCCCCCTGAGTCACTTTCACTGAATCTGGAGAAGAGTAATGTCGCAAAAACCTTATGTTGTCGGCGTTGGCATGATCCCGTTTGTCAAACCCGGTACCAGCGGTACTTACATTGAAATGGGCTCGCAGGCGATTCGCCTTGCCCTGCAGGATGCCGGTGTGGATTACCGATTGGTCCAGCAAGCCTATGCGGGTTACGTTTACGGCGATTCCACCAGTGGCCAGGCCGCCCTCTATGAAGTAGGTATGAGTGGCATCCCGGTAATCAACGTCAACAACAACTGCGCCACCGGCTCCAGCGCCTTGTTCCTCGCACGGCAGGCAGTGGAAAGCGGTGCAGTCGAATGTGCCCTGGCATTTGGCTTCGAGCAGATGCAACCCGGCGCCCTGAAAGGCAATTGGGACGATCGCCCACGAGCGACCACTCACATGACCCAGTCGGTCATCGATGAGCTGACCGCTGACGTGGAAATCCCCAGTGCCCTGCGGATGTTCGGCGGCGCCGGGCGCGAGCACATGCAAAAGTACGGCACGCAAATGAGCACCTTTGCGGCAATTCGCGCCAAGGCCAGTCGCCATGCCGCCAACAACCCGCTGGCGCTGTTCCGCAAAGTGGTGACCACTGAAGACGTGATGAACGACATGGTGATGTGGCCGGGTGTGATGACCCGCCTGATGGCCTGCCCACCGACTTGCGGTGCGGCGGCGGCAATCATCTGCAGCGAAGCCTTTGCCAAGAAACACAACCTGCGCACTGACGTGGTGATCCTTGCCCAGTCGATGACCACCGACAAGCCGGTGTGCTTTGAATCGCGATCGATGATCGAGGTAGTGGGTTTCGACATGGCGCAACGAGCGGCCAAGGAAGTGTACGAGAAGTCCGGCGTGGATCCGCTGGATATCCGTGTTGCCGAGATGCATGACTGCTTCGCCCACAACGAGCTGCTGACCTACGAATCCCTGGGCCTGTGCGATGTCGGCGGCGCCGAGAAGTTTGTGCTCGCTGGCGCCAACACTTACGGCGGCCAGGTGGTTACCAACCCGTCTGGAGGGCTGCTGTCCAAGGGGCATCCGCTGGGTGCGACTGGCCTGGCGCAATGCTATGAATTGACCCAGCAGTTGCGCGGTCATGCGGACAAACGCCAGGTCGAAGGTGTGAATGTCGCTTTGGCGCACAACCTTGGGTTGGGTGGTGCTTGTGTTGTGACGCTGTACGGTCGCGCTTGATTTGTCCGCCGGGGCATTCTTGAAGGAGTGCGCCGGCGACTGAGCGTTGTCCTTTTTGCCGGGCATTAGGCCTAGTGCCCGGTTTTTTATTGGCCATTTTGCAGCGGGTACTGCCATTGGTGGGAGCTAGCCTGCTAGCGATGAGGCCGGTCAATTCAACATCGATAGTGCCTGACATACCGCTATCGCTGGCAAGCCAGCTCCCACAGGTTGAGTGGGTGTACCCAAAATCTGCGAACACCCAGAACCACTGTGAGAGCGGGCTTGCCCGCGATGGGGCCGGCAAAGCCAACTTCGATAGTGCCTGACATACCGCTATCGCTGGCAAGCCAGCTCCCACAGGTTGAGTGGGTGTACCCAACATCCGCGAACACCCAGAACCACTGTGGGAGCAGCTAGCCTGCTAGCGATAGCGCCGGTCAATTCAACATCGATAGTGCCTGACATACCGCTATTGCTGGCAAGCCAGCTCCCACAGGTTGAGTGGGTGTACCCAGAATCTGTGAACACCCAGAACCACTGTGGGAGCGGGCTTGCCCGCGATGGGGCCGGCAAAGCCAACTTCGATGGTGCCTGACATACCGCTATCGCTGGCAGGCCAGCTCCCACAGGTTGAGTGGGTGTACCCAAAATCTGTGAACACCCAGAACCACTGTGAGAGCAGCTAGCCTGCTAGCGATGAGGCCGGTCAATTCAACATCGATAGTGCCTGACATACCGCTATTGCTGGCAAGCCAGCTCCCACAGGTTGAGTGGGTGTACCCAGAATCTGTGAACACCCAGAACCACTGTGGGAGCGGGCTTGCCCGCGATGGGGCCGGCAAAGCCAACTTCGATGGTGCCTGACATACCGCTATCGCTGGCAGGCCAGCTCCCACAGGTTGAGTGGGTGTACCCAAAATCTGTGAACACCCAGAACCACTGTGAGAGCAGCTAGCCTGCTAGCGATGAGGCCGGTCAATTCAACATCGATAGTGCCTGACATACCGCTATTGCTGGCAAGCCAGCTCCCACAGGTTGAGTGGGTGTACCCAAAATGTGCGAACACCCAGAACCACTGTGGGAGCGGGCCGGGCGGCGCTCCGCTTGCCCGCGATGAGGTCGGCACAGCCAACATCGATGTAGCAGTCATAGAAAACGCCGGCCTTCAACGAAGGCCGGCGTACTTGACGATGCTCTCAAATGCGCGCGTATACCCAGGGAATACGCGTCATCGTTGGCGTTTTTCGCGAGCAGGCTCGCGCCTACTGTTTGGCAACCTGGTCGACTTTCTGCATGCGGTTGGTGTCCATCAACACCATGCCGAAGGCCATGCCGTACATGATCCGGCCTTGTTTATCGACTTTCAGTGGCGCGTACATGCCGTTGAAGATCGGGTCGCTGCCGGTGGCGATTTCCAGGACGGTCTTGCCGGTATCGAGGTCCATGCCGAGGTGGAAGCCTTCGCCCAGGCGGTCAGAGTAGAAGCCGTTGATCAACGCCATGCGGCTGCCACCGCTGATCATTGGCACGATCGAAATCGAGCCGACATCGTTACGCGTCCACAGAGTACTCCACTGGTCCTTGGCGTTGTCCCACTTGAACATGGCCACGCCACTTGGCGCCGGACGGGTCATGCCGTTGAGCATGGTCACGTAGTAGCCGGACTTGGACAGCACCGGTTTTTCCACGGCCGGAATGTTGTTGACCACAAAGGCGTGGCCGTCGTACACCGCGACCGATTGTTCCGATTGCACGGTAGTAATGTCTGCCCCCAGGTCGACTTCACGCTGATCGGCAACGCGCGGCGACGAGGTGCCGGGTTTTTGCTTCCAGCCAGCCGGGATCTGGTCGCGCCACATGGCGACCAGGTTCATCTTTTTCGCGCCGTCGGTGAACACCACCAGCTTATCTTCATCCGGGCCGTAACCCATCAGGGTAGGGGTGGCGCCGGTGCCGTCGGCGATCTTGATCGAAGTGAAGCGCGGTCCGCGCTCGTAAGGCGCTTTCCACGCACCGCTGGCTTCGTCGGCGTGGATCTTGCCCTGTTTGTCGACCACCAGGCGATACATGTTCTGGTTGGACGCCACGTAAACCGCGCCACCATCGACTTCCGGGCCGGTGGCGAAGGAGTTGAGGAACAGCTCGTCGCTACCTTCCACGCGGTAGCTGTCGATCAGTTTCAGGGTGGTGCGATCAAGGGTGGCTACGGTGCCGCCCATGGTGTTGACCACCAGGAAGCCGTTCGGCGTCATGCCCATGCCGAAAGTCGTGTCCACCGGGATATTCATCCCGCGCTTGGTCTTCTCGTTATCGAACAAGGCGTCGGGCAGTTGCACTTCCTGGGTGAGCTTCATGCCCGACTGCGGGTCTTTGTGGTCATTCTGGTCGATGCGGAATACCCGACGGGCGCTGGCGCCGATAAACGCGTCCTCGCGGGTCAGCAATGAGTAGATGGCCCCACCGAGGAGTTGATCGGCGGTGGCGGTCAGCATGCGGTTGGGTTGCGCGCTCATGTAGTCGAGCAAGCCCTTTTCGTCCTTGGCTTCAAGGAACTTGCGGGTCTCGGCGGCCTGCTGCAAGCGCTGTTGCGGGGTGATCGGCTGGTAGTTGGGCAGTTTGACCGGCAGGTCGACGCGGGCCACTTCAGTGAGTTTGAAGTCGTCCTCGATCTTCACCTTGCGCAGCGAAAAACCGGCCCAGAACCAGTACAGGTCAGTGTCGCCAACCTTGTCGGTGTACTGCATCAGGCTCGCCGATTCATTGGGCAATACGCGGTAGGCGTCCGGCGTGATCTTGAAGGTGCCGCGTGGTACGGCAATATCGGTGCTGTCCGAGGCGCCGTCGTTCCAGTGTGTCTGGTTGTTGTAGGACTGTGCCAGATACGGGTTGACCGGCGCGCTCTGGCCGGCCATTGCCAATACCGGGACAGTCATGCAGGTGGCCAGAAGCGCCCAATGAGAACGTAGAGCAAACATGTCGTCTTCCTTTGTCTTGTTGTTATTGCCAGCGGAGGAAGGCCGAGAGTAGCGACGCCTACTTGTACCTGTAGCCACCCATGCCGGGGGGGATGTTCGATAGGGGGGCTCTGTTAGCGTATTGGTGACGTTATTGGCCAATCACGGGCGTTCGATGCCCGGTTGTCAGGTCCCGACAAATAAGGAAAAAACATGCTGTCAGGTATCAAAGTCGTAGAAATCTGTGGCATCGGCCCGGGGCCGTTCTGTGCCATGCACCTGGCCGATCTGGGCGCGGAGGTGATCGCTGTCGAGCGTGCGGAATCCGTCTCGATCACTGGCGAAGCCAACGCGCCGGCCAACCCGCTGAACCGTGGCAAGCGCTCGGTGGTGGCTGACCTGAAAAGCCCTGAAGGGCGCGCAGCGGTGCTGAAACTTATCGAGAGCGCTGACGTTTTGATCGAGGGCATGCGCCCCGGCGTCATGGAACGTCTTGGCCTTGGTCCGCAAGAGTGCCAGGCGCGCAACCCACGGCTGGTTTATGGGCGCATGACCGGCTGGGGCCAGAACGGCCCGATGGCCAGCGCCGCCGGTCACGATAACAACTACATCGCGTTGTCCGGTGCGCTGTACCACAGCGGTACCGCTGGAGAAGCGCCTTCATCGCCGATCACCCTGATCGGTGACATCGGCGGCGGCGCGCTGTACCTGGCGGTCGGTGTATTGGCCGGAGTCCTCAACGCCCGGCAGACCGGCAAGGGCACGGTGGTCGATGCCGCCATCGTCGATGGCTCGGCGCACATGATGCAGTTGATGATGTCGCTGTCGCGTCGTGGCTTGCTCCAGGAGCAGCGCGGCAAGAGCGTTCACGATGGCTCGCACTTCTATGCCACTTATCGCTGCGCCGACGACCAATATGTCGCGCTGGGCTCGATGGAGCCGCAGTTCTACGCGCTGTTGCTGCAAAAACTCGGCCTGCAGGATGATCCGCGCTTCGCCAAGCAGTGGGATGTGAAACGTTGGGACGAACTACGCGGGTTGCTGGCCGAGACATTTGCCAGCCAGCCACGCGCCCACTGGTGTGACCTGCTCGAGGGCAGCGATGTGTGCTTTGCCCCGGTGTTGAGCCCACGTGAAGCCGCGCAGCATCCACACATGGTGGAGCGGGGCGTGTACTTCGAGCGCGACGGCATGCTGCAAGCCAGCCCTGCGCCGCGCTTCGATGGCCAGGTCGCGACACCGGGGGCGATTCCGACTCGCGGCGCGCACACGGCCCAGGTCATGGCCGGCCTTGAGGGCGACGACCTCGCGGCTGTCTGGCGCTCGTAAGCATTGGTGCAAAGAAGTCTCGATCGACGTCCTCACGCAAGGTACAACACTCAATGAACCGTCGCATTTGCGCATTGGACGGCCCGGGGCGCAGGCTCGATGGCGGGGTAATGTTCGGCAATACTCCGCGCTCGCGCTGGGCCGACTGGGTCCGCCCCGACCACGACAACCAGATCCGCCTCGCCTCACGTGCCTTGCTGGTGCAAGAGAACGGCAACAACATTCTGGTGCTGGCTGGCAGTGAAGCGCTGCTGGCACCGTTACCCAGAACGTGTCGCTGCCAACAACACCCCAAGGGCCTGCTCGATTCGCTGGCCCAGCATGGCTTGGGCGAGGCCGATATCGATGTCGTGGTGTTGGTTCACCTGCACGCCCGGCTATCGTCCCAGTTGCTGAGCGCCATCGAGGACGGCGACATACCGCGACTGTTGTTCCCGAACGCCCGCTACCTGGTGGGTGAGCGTCATTGGGAGCGTGCCCGTCGGCCACATCCTCGAGACCGCGCACTGTTCATCTCGCCACTGCTTCACCGACTGGAAGACAGCGCTCGCCTGACGTTGCTCAATGGCGTCGACAGTGACCTGCTTGGCAGTGGCTGGCAGTTTCATCTCAGTGATGGTTTCACCCCCGGGCAACTGCTGCCGGAAATCGCTATGCCGGGTGGGCCGGTGCTGTTCGCGGGTGACTTGATCCCCGGTAGCCATTGGTTGGAACTGGCGGTCACTAGCGGCTATGACCGCAACCCCGAATGCCTGATCGGCGAGAAAGAGCGCTTGCTCGATCACCTCGTCAGCCAGCGTGGGCGGATTTTTTTCAGTCGCGATCCGGACGTGGCGATGGCCAAGGTCATGCGCGACAGGCAGTCGCGTTACCTGGCCTTCGACCTGTATTGCACGCTCAGCCAATTCGAAAGCTGAGTACCCGTCTATCCCGTAGCCGTTTCAACGACGGCTTGTCGTACCCCCCCGAGCAGGGGAGTTCTGCGCGACGCACGAACATCCGAGCATAGGGCATACGCGCCCTGACAGGATTTTTGTGCATGAACTCCATGACCGACTCCCCCTATGCCGCCTTGATCGGGCGCAGCGAACAGACAACTGAGCATCTGAGCGCCAGCCTGGTCAAGCGCATCGCTGCAACGTTGGGCGAAAAACCTCCTGCTGTGGGCCAAGCATTGCCGGCGCTGTGGCATTGGGCATTCTTTCAACCTGCGGTAGATGAGGCTGGTCTTGGTGACGACGGCCATCCGGCCCGGGGTGGAATCCTGCCGCCTGCGCAGAATCGCAACCGGATGTGGGCGGGCGGACGCGTGGAGTTTGTGCAACCACTGCGCGTCGGCGCTGAAGCCACCCGTATCACGACCGTATTGAAGGTCGAGGAAAAGACCGGACGCAGCGGCTCGCTGCTGTTCGCAACCCTGCGTCATGACTACATGCAGGACGGGCAGCTGGCGATTCGCGAGGAGCAGGACATTGTCTACCGCGATCCGACCCCACCCAAACTCGACAGTGGCGAAGCGTTGCCCCTGGCGGGTTGGCAGGAGTCGGTCACGCCCACGCCGACCTTGTTGTTTCGCTACAGCGCCGTGACGTTCAACGGCCATCGCATCCACTACGACTGGCCTTATGTCACCGAAACCGAAGGCTACCCCAGCCTGGTGGTGCAAGGACCTCTGATCGCCACACTCAACCTGCGCGCCTTTTGCCGGGCCAATCCGCAGGCAAATATCCGTCGCTTTGAATATCGCGGCATCCGACCGCTGATTTCGCCGCAACCCTTCATCGTTGGCGGGCGTCTCTACGCGCCCGGCAAAGCTGAACTGTGGGCCGGCAACGAGGCCGGAATCGCCCAACGCGCCGAACTGACTTTCGACTGATGGGTTGCTTTTGCCTGGCAACCCCCTAACAAGAACCGAGGAAAATCGATGAATCCCCACAGTGATGAACTCAATGCGATCCGAGAAGGTGTGCGTGCGTTGTGCGCTGAATTCGATGCCGCCTACTGGCGTGGAATCGACGAGCAAAAAGGCTTCCCGGAAGACTTCGTCGAGGCATTGACCAAGGCCGGTTGGCTGGCGGCGATGATCCCGGTGCAATACGGCGGCTCGGGCCTGGGCCTTGCCGAAGCCTCGGTGATCCTCGAGGAAGTCAACCGTTGCGGTGGTAACTCCGGCACTGTGCACGGGCAGATGTACAACATGTTCACCCTGTTGCGAAACGGCAGCGAGGCGCAGAAAAGCTATTACCTGCCGAAACTCGCCAGCGGCGAACTGCGCCTGCAATCGATGGGCGTCACCGAGCCTACCACCGGGACCGACACCACCAAAATCAAGACCAGCGCCGTGCGCAAGGGCGACAAGTATGTGATCAACGGGCAAAAGGTGTGGATCTCACGCATCCAGCATTCCGACCTGATGATCCTGCTGGCGCGCACTACGCCGCTGGCGCAGGTGAAGAAAAAGTCCGAGGGCATGTCGATTTTCCTGGTCGACCTGCGTGAAGCCATCGGCAACGGCCTGACCGTGCAGCCGATCGCCAACATGGTCAACCACGAGACCAACGAGTTGTTCTTCGACAACCTCCAGATTCCTGCCGACAGCCTGATCGGGGAGGAGGGCAAGGGCTTCAAATACATCCTCGACGGCCTGAACGCCGAGCGCACCCTGATCGCGGCCGAGTGCATCGGCGACGGTCGCTGGTTCGTCGAGAAGGCCAGCGCTTATGCCCGCGACCGCGTGGTGTTCGGCCGTCCCATCGGGCAGAACCAGGGCGTGCAATTTCCAATTGCCGAGGCCCATATCGAAATCGAAGCGGCCGACCTGATGCGCTGGCGCGCCTGTGAAGAGTACGACAGCGGGATCAACGCTGGCGCCAGCGCCAACATGGCCAAGTACCTGGCCGCGAAGGCTTCATGGGAAGCCGCCAATGCGTGCCTGCAAACCCACGGCGGTTTCGGTTTCGCCTGCGAGTACGACGTGGAGCGCAAATTCCGCGAAACGCGCCTGTACCAGGTCGCGCCGATCTCGACCAACCTGATCCTGTCCTACGTCGCCGAGCACCTGCTCGAACTGCCGCGCAGCTTTTGAGGGCCCAATTCATGACTGATAAGACCCTGAATCTACGCCCTCTCGATGGCATTACCGTTGTCAGCCTGGAACACGCGATCGCCGCGCCATTCTGCACGCGGCAACTGGCGGATCTCGGCGCACGGGTGATCAAGGTCGAGCGTCCTGGCAGCGGCGACTTCGCCCGTGGCTATGACCAACGCGTGCGCGGCATGGCCTCGCATTTCGTCTGGACCAATCGCTCGAAGGAAAGCCTCGCGCTTGATCTCAAACAGCAGGAAGCCCAAGTCATTCTCGAGCAACTCTTGCAGCAAGCGGACGTGCTGGTACAGAACCTTGCACCGGGCGCCGCCGCGCGTATGGGCTTGTCGTTCGAGGCACTGCACAAGGACTACCCGCAACTGATTGTCTGCGACATTTCCGGCTATGGCGAAGGCGGCACCTACCAGGACAAGAAGGCCTACGACCTGCTGATCCAGAGCGAAAGCGGCTTTCTCTCCGTGACCGGTAACGCCGCAGAGGAGGGCATGGCCAAGGCGGGTTGCTCGATTGCCGACATTTCTGCCGGCATGTACGCCTACAGCGGCATTCTCTCGGCACTGCTGCTGCGGGGCAGGACCGGGCAGGGCAGTCGTGTCGAGATTTCGATGTTGGAAAGCCTGGTGGAATGGATGGGCTTCCCGCTGTACTACGCCTTCGAAGACGCCACGCCGCCGCAGCGCACAGGCGCGTCCCACGCGACGATTTATCCCTATGGACCGTTCCCGTCAGGCGACGGCGGTACGGTGATGATCGGCCTGCAAAACGAGCGCGAATGGGGGCAATTCTGCGAACGAGTACTTCAACGTCCCGAGCTGCGCGACGACGAACGCTTCAGCGCCAATTTCAAACGCTCGGACAACCGCCAGGCCTTGCGCGCGATCATCGTCGATGTCTTCGCACAGCTGGACGCCGCGACCATTATCGAAAGACTGGATGCCGCGCAAATCGCCAACGCCCAGGTCAACGATATGTCGGGTGTCTGGGAGCATCCGCAGCTCAAGGCACGAGGCCGCTGGACAGAAGTCGCCAGCCCGGTAGGCAACCTGCCGACGCTGTTGCCGCCGGCTAACAGCAACGCATTTGCACCGCGCATGGCGGCGGTACCGGGGCTGGGAGAGCACAGCGGCGCCGTCCTCGCCGAGCTGGGTTACAGCGCAGTAGACATTCAACACCTGAGTGAAGCAGGCATTGTCCAGAACGGTTGAGGGAGGCGTATATATGTCCAGTCTGTTGGTGCGCTCGGCGCTGTTTGTGCCGGGCAACCGTCCTGAGCGTTTTGCCAAGGCGTTGGCCAGTGGTGCCGACGTGGTGATTGTCGATTTCGAAGATGCGGTGGCTCAGGCGGATAAAGCATCGGCCCGTGAGCATCTGGCGGCTTTCTTCCAGCAGCAGCCGGATGCCCGCGTTCTGCTACGGATCAATGCGGCGGGAACCGCTGAACATGAAGCTGACCTGGAGCTCTGTCGCCAGCAGCCGGGAGTGATCGCAATTGTGCTGCCAAAGGCCGAATCAGCAGCCCAGGTGCACCACGTTGCAAGTAGCGGGAAACTTGTTTGGCCGATCATCGAGAGCGCTCTGGGCGTGCTTTCAATAGGCGCCATTGCATCGTGTGCCGGCGTGCAGCGATTGACGTTCGGGGCGCTCGATCTCGCGCTTGACCTGGGTTTGAAACCTGGCAGCCCAGGCGCTGAAACCGTGTTCGACCAGACCCGTTTTGCGCTGTTGCTGCATTCGCGGGTGAACCACCTGCAACCGCCAATGGACAGCGTCTATCCAGCCTTCGAGGACGACAGCGGACTGGCCGAGTTCATGCGCCGTGGCGGCGACATGGGCATGGCTGGCGCCTTGTGCATTCATCCGCGCCAGGTACCGGTGGTGCATGCAGCGCTGGCACCCAGTGCTGAAGAAATGGCATGGGCGCAACGCGTGGTCAGCGCGGCTGAGTCTGGTGAGGCAGCGTTCAAGGTTGATGGAGCAATGGTCGATGCGCCGGTGCTGGGTAGAGCGCGAATGTTATTGGCGAGGGCTTGTCACGGTTAACGGGGTTGTGTTGAGTAACGCCGATCTGGTCGCGTGGGTGGCTAGGTCGGTTGAGGATCGGCGTGAGGGAAATCGTCCGCAGATTTGTGGAGTTGTATGACGGTTTGCGAAGTGGTGTGCGATGAACATATACTTCATTTAACATAATATACATTATGCGAAGTATCGTGTGGGGAGCCCAGGGGCTCTGGAGGTCAGATTTGAAGACAGGCACTACCTTCTAATCAGCCCCCCAGGTCCAGCTTGCTGCCTTGCGATGTCACTGGCAATCCCAATGCCTCTTGTGCACCACGTTCCTGGTGATGATCCGCTACCTTGACCAACGACGATCTCAGTACTTTCATCAGCACCACGTTGGATAGTTTCGCGCTGTTGGGCGCTCGTCAGTTCCAGCTGTGGCTGCTTTACCTGCCAGGTTATGAATTGGTTTATGGCGCTTACGTGCTTAGCCGTCGGCCTGGGTGTTCTGTTGTGTACGCAATGAAAAACTCCCGGGGTCTTACGATTGCCCTGGATCGCCGTGGTTACGGGTTCAACCATCCTGGGACGTAAATCCGCCTTTGCCATCCGCAACGTCCAGCGTGTGTTGCCGTTCTGTGGCGGTCATGGCGCCGAGCCTGATTGATATGGACCTCGGTTCTTCGTACGAACGCTTATCCGTATTTGTTCTGCTGGTATGCACCTGAAGGCGCTGGAAGCCCTGTATTTCGGGCCTTTCGTGGTTTCGGCTGCTGTAGGAAATAGCAGTTTTTCGGCTTTTTTGACGATGTTGGCTATTTCCCTATTCCACAATTTCCGGGTTCGTTGTGCTGGTGATGATGGGGATTTACTGGATTTGCGCGTTATCGTTGACGTTCTTCGCGAGCGAGCTCGCTCCTACATAATAGGGAGCATCTTAAGCATTCATCCATTAAATGCGGGGTGTGCCCTGCCCTTGATATTCCTATAACTTATAACTCAACTAAAGGTCTATTTAGTTGAGTTATATATCAGTGGGCGTTGAGTCGTTTCCGATCACCCTACTCCACAGTTACTGATCTATGTCCGGTGCAGTTAGCGTTGTGCGGTTATCCTGACTACGCTTGAGTTCGGATCCCTATCGGAGTTTGGTTAATGAGCAAGAAGAAACAGGCGCTTGCGAAAGCGCAGCCTCCCGCGCCGCTCGGTCGCAAGGACTACGAGAAGCAACTTGCCGCCCTGCACGTCGAGCTGGTGAAGTTGCAGCAATGGGTGGTTGCCACGGGGGCCAAGGTGGTCATTGTGTTTGAAGGCCGTGATGGTGCGGGCAAAGGCGGCACGATCAAGGCGCTGACTGAGCGCGTCAGCCCGCGGATCTTTCGGGTGGTGGCCTTGCCTGCTCCGTCGGAGCGGGAAAAATCGCAGATGTACCTGCAGCGCTATATGCCGCACATGCCGTCCGCTGGCGAAGTGGTGATTTTCGACCGCAGTTGGTACAACCGCGCGGGTGTGGAACGGGTCATGGGGTTCTGCACCGAGGATCAGGCGCGCGGGTTCCTTGAGCTGACGCCGGGTTACGAGCGGCTGATGGTCAACTCCGGGATCCTGCTGTTCAAGTACTGGCTGGAGGTCAGTCCGGAGGAACAAAGCCGTCGCCTCAAGGAGCGCATCACCGACGGGCGCAAGACCTGGAAACTCTCGCCCATGGATATCAAGTCCTACAACCGTTGGGATGAATACACCCGTGCGCGCGACGAGATGTTCCAGGCTACCGATTCGGGGTGGGCGCCCTGGCATGTGGCCCGCTCGGAGAACAAGAAGTCGGTGCGGCTGAATGTGATCACTCACCTGCTGGAGCACATTCCCTACGAAGCCATCAAGCAACCACGAGTCAGGCTGCCCAAGCGCAAGGTCGGCGAGTACAAGACTATCAACTATCCGTTCAAATACATCGCCGAACGGTTCTGAGCCCCAGGGCAAGTGATTCACCACAGGACCGGGCGCAGCTATGGGCAATGCGTGGAAATCGATGTGGTTGCTGGTGCTCGTCCTGTGCGGGTCGGGGTCCATTGCCTCGGCCGCGGACTCCAGCCCAGCCAGCCTGGTGGCCAAGGCTGATCAGGCGATGTTCGTCGTTGCGCAGAATGAGTTGCCGGGCTTGCAGGCCCGGCTCGATGGCCTCAAGCAGCAGGTGTCGCTGGCCGACACCCTGTCCGAACTGGTCAGCCTGCAGGATTTGATTCAGACCTACCTTAACGACGTCGAGCGGCAGCAGTCGGCGCTGCTGCCGGTGCAGGCCCAGCTCCAGGCCCAATTGGGGGTACTGGGCCCCGCCTCCGCTGACGAACAGGCGCCGGAAAATACCGACATTGCGATCCAGCGCATCCATATCATCGAGCAGAAAGACAAGCTCGACAGCAGTTTGAAAGCCCTGGCCGGGCTCAAGGCCAGTGCCACCGAGCTGACCACCCAGATTGCCGCCCTGCGCCGCAGTCTGCTGGAAAGCGAAGTGACGCAGCGTATCAACAGTATCCTCAGCCCGAACTTCTGGCGGCCGTTGATTGCCCCGCAAGCTGAAGACCGGCAACGGCTCCGTGCGGTGTTGCAGGAAATTGGCGCCACCCTGGCCTCGGTGTGGCAGCCGGGCCAGCGCCTGGTCAGCAGTTTGTTGCTGCTGCTGGCACTGGCGGTCTGGACCCTGGGCCGCAGCGTCGCTGAGCGGGGGCTGTTCTGGGTGTGCATTCATCGCATGCCCGAAGGCCGGTTGCGCCGTAGTTCCCTGGCACTGGCGTCGATCCTGGCCACGTTGCTGACCGCTACCTGCGCCTTGCAGTTGCTGTTTTATGCGGTGACGCGGCAACTGCCATTGACCCCCATGCTGCAAAGCCTGGCCGAAGAAATCGAAAAGCTGGTGTACACCTGCGTGCTGATTACCGGCCTGAGCCGCGCCTTGCTTTCGACCCGCCATCCTTCCTGGCGACTGCCGGCGATTGCCGACCCTGTGGCCCTGGCGATGGAACACTTTCCGCAGATCCTGGCGGGCGTGCTGCTGGTCCTGGTGACGCTGTCGCAGATCGCCAACGTCAGCGGCATGAGCCCCCAGGCGGTGATTTTCGGGCGTGGGGTGACTGCGCTGATCGTGACCCTGATCCTTGCGATCCTGCTGTTGCGCACCAGTAAGATCCGCCGGGCCGTGGCCGCCAGCGGTGAGGCCCCGGAGGCCGGCACCACCCTGGCCGGGCTGATGTACGCGTTCGCCAGCCTGGCGATCGTGGTCTCCATGCTGGCGCTGTTGATTGGCTACATCTCGCTGGCCCGGTTCATCACCTATGAAATGGTCTGGATCTTCATTGTGTTCTCCGGTTTCTACCTGCTGATACAGCTGTTCAAGGACCTTTGCGAGTACCTGTTTTCCCCCAGGCAAGCCAGCGGCAAGGCGCTCAAGCAGTTGCTGGGGATTGGCGATGCACGCCTGGAGCAGGTTTCGACTGTGCTGTCGGGGGTTGGCCGCGCGAGCATGCTGTTGTTCGCCTTGATTGCGCTGCTGGTGGGCGGCGTTGGCACCACCTTCGGCCAACTGTTCGCCCAGGCCCTGGAGATTCTCGGCGGTGCGGGCTTGCGCAAACTGAACATCATTCCCGGGCACTTGCTCAACGCGGTGCTGGCGTTGTTGATTGGCATCTACCTGATCCGCTCACTGCGCCGCTGGCTGGACAACGAGTTCCTGCCCAAGACCGCGATGGACCCCGGCATGTGTGCGTCCCTGAGCACGCTGTTTGCCAATATCGGTTACGCCCTGGTGATTCTGCTCACCCTGTCATCGCTGGGCGTGCAGTGGACCAACCTGGCCTGGATCGTCAGTGCATTGTCGGTGGGCATTGGTTTTGGTTTGCAGGAGATCGTCAAGAATTTCGTCTCCGGCTTGATCCTGCTGACCGAGCGCCCGGTCAAGGTCGGCGACCTGATCAGTATCAGTGGGGTCGAAGGCGACATTCGGCGGATCAATGTCAGGGCCACGGAAATCCAGCTCAGCGACCGCTCCATAGTGATCGTCCCCAATTCCCAGCTGATTTCCCAGAACCTGCGCAACGTGACCCTGGGCGGTAGCGCCCAGGGGGTGGCAACGCTGGAGCTGACCTTCGCGCTGGATATCGATCCCGAGCAGGTCAACGACCTGCTGTTCAACACCTACTGCGAACACGAGAACATCCTCGACCACCCTGCCCCCTTCGTGCGCTTCAGCAAGTTGACGCCCGACGGCATCACCCTGACCGTCACCGGCTATGTCAGTAGCCCGAGAGTTGTCGGCAAGATCAAGAGCGACCTGCTGTTCGAGATCCTCAAGCGCCTGGGAGCCGCCGGCATCTCCCTGGCCAAACCGGCGGCAACGGAGTGACCGCCGGCAGCGGCCACCCGGGTTTCAGCTGGTTGCTTGCTCGCGGATCAGCTTCTTGTTGATCTTGCCGACGCTGGTCTTGGGGATCTCGCTGACGAACTTGAATTGCTTGGGGATCGCCCACTTGTTGATCCGCCCGATGTCGACAAAGCTCTGCAAGTGCGCTTCGAGGATCTTGCGGTCGAGGTAATGCCCGGGCTCGCACACCACCAGGGCCATGGGCCGTTCACCCCACTGCTCGTCGACAATGCCCACCACTGCCACCGACATCACTGCCGTGTGCTCGCTGATCAGGCTTTCCAGTTCCAGGGAACTGATCCACTCCCCGCCCGTCTTGATCACATCCTTGATCCGGTCCTTGATTTCCACACCGCCCATGGCATCGATCGATGCCATATCGCCAGTGTGCAGCCAACCGCCCTGCCACAGTTCGGCGCCCTTTTGCGGCTCCTTCAGATAACCCTGGGTCAACCAGGGTGCGCGCACCACGATTTCGCCCTGGGCTTCGCCGTCGTGGGGCACATCATTGCCTGCGGCATCGATGATTTTCAGGTCGACCATTGGCACCGGCACCCCGGTCTTGATGCGCGTTGCCAGTTGGTCCTGCATCGGTTGCTGCAGATCCTCGGTGCGCAGGTAGGTGGTGCAGAGCACCGGGCAGGTTTCCGACATGCCGTAGCCACTGTGCACCTGGATGCCCCTGGCGCTGGCTTCGCTGGCAATGCCCAGGGTCAGCGCACTGCCGCCGAGGAGCATCTTCCAGCCATCAAAACGACTGTGCTTGCCAGCCTCGCAGTTGAGGATCATCTGCAAAATGGTCGGCACACAGTGGGAAAACGTAACCTTCTCCTCACGGTACAACTGCACCAGGCGATTGGGCTCATAGCGCCCCGGGTACACCTGCTTGAGGCCCATGAGTGTGGCGACATAGGGCACGCCCCAGGCATGCACATGGAACATCGGGGTGATGGGCATGTACACATCATCGGAGCGCAATAGCGGCAGGCCTTGATAGACCCCCAGGGTGCCCACCGCATTGAGGGTGTGCAGCACCAGTTGGCGGTGGGTGAAATACACGCCTTTCGGGTCGCCGGTGGTGCCCGTGGTGTAGAACAGCGTCGCCACCGAGTTTTCATCGAAGTCGGGGAAGGCGTACTGGTCCGCGGCCTCGGCCAGCAGTTGCTCGTACTCCCCCACCACCGGCAGGCAGGTGTCGGCTGCCGTCTCGTCGGTCAGTTGCAGGTAACCTTTGACCGTCGTCAGTTGCCCTTGCAACTGTTCGACCAGGGGCAGGAAGTCATCATGCACCAGCACCAGGTCATCCTCGGCGTGGTTCATGGTGAAGAGCACCTGCTCCGCCGACAGGCGAATGTTCACGGTGTGCAGTACCGCGCCGATCATCGGCACGGCAAAGAAACACTCCAGGTAGCGGTGGCTGTCCCAGTCGAGCAAGGCCACGGTGTCCCCGGCCTTGACGCCGGCGGCGGTCAAGGCGTTGGCCAGGCGGCGGATCCGCTTATTGAGGGTCTGGTAGCTGTAGCGCAGTTTGTCGGCGTAGACGATTTCCCGCCCTGGCTCGTAGCGCACCCCGGACAGCAGCAACTGCTTGATCAGCAGAGGATAGGCATAGGCGCCGGCGGCCGGTGGAATGATTTTTGTCGCGATCATGCTGGGGTTCCTTGTCCGTTCAATCAGAACTGCGTGGCTGGCAGTTCATACAGGCAGGCGCTACCGGCCCTGACCGAGGCGCTCAACGAATGGATGCGCGGCAACAGGCGGGCGAAATAGAAACGCGCGGTGCAAAGCTTGCTGGCATAGAACTCGTCTTCATGGGCCTTGCCCATGGCCGCCTGGGCCATCAGCGCCCACATATAGGCGTAGGCGGTGTAGCCGAACACTTGCAGGTATTCCACCGAGGCCGCGCCGATTTCATTCGGATTGTCCTGCGCCCGATCCAGCAGCCAGGCGGTCAGTTCGTCGAGGTTGTCGACGGCGGCGCCCAGCGGCTTGCAGAACTTGCCCATGTCGGTCCCGGTCCCGGCATTGGCGATGAAGTGGCGAATTTCTGCAGCAAACAGGCGGTACAGCGCCCCGCCGCTGCCGACGATCTTGCGTCCAGCCAGGTCCAGGGACTGAATGCCGTTGGTGCCTTCGTAGATCTGGGTGATCCGCACATCACGCACCAGTTGCTCCTGCCCCCACTCGCGGATGTAGCCGTGGCCGCCGAAGACCTGCTGGCCGTGCACCGTGGTTTCCAGGCCCATGTCGGTGAGGAACGCCTTGGCCACCGGCGTCAGCAAGGACACCAGCTCCTGGGCGCGAGTGCGGGTTGCCGAATCTTCGCTGTACTTGGCAGTGTCCAGTTGCAGCGCGACGTAGCTGGAAAAGGCCCGGCCACCCTCGTTGAGGGCTTTCATGGTCAGCAACATGCGTCGCACATCCGGGTGCACGATGATCGGGTCGGCGGCCTTTTCGGTGGCTTGCGGGCCCGTTGGTGCACGGCTCTGCAAGCGATCGCGGGCATACTCGACCGCGTTCTGGTAGGAGCGTTCACCCAACGCCAGGCCCTGGATCCCCACGCCCAAGCGCTCGTAGTTCATCATGGTGAACATCGCGGCCAGGCCCTTGTTTGGCGCATCGACGATCCAACCGGTGGCGCCGTCGAAGTTCATCACGCAGGTGGCGGAAGCCTTGATGCCCATCTTGTGCTCGATGGAACCGCACGACAGCGCGTTGCTGGCGCCCAGTGAGCCATCGTCGTTGACCAGCACCTTGGGCACCAGGAACAGGGAAATGCCCTTGGGCCCGGCGGGTGCATCCGGCAGTCGCGCCAGCACCAGGTGGATGATGTTCTCGGTCAGGTCGTGTTCACCGCCGGTGATGAAGATCTTGCTGCCGCTGATCCGGTAGCTGCCATCGGCTGCCGGCTCAGCGCGGGTGCGAATCAGCCCCAGGTCGGTGCCCGCATGGGCTTCGGTCAGGCACATCGAACCGGTCCAGGTGCCGGCGTACATGTTCGGCAGATAGCGTTGCTTGAGCGCCTGGCTGGCATGGGCATTGATCGACAGGCAAGCGCCGGCAGTCAGCATCGGGTACAGGCCAAACGACAGGCTGGCCGAGTTGACCATCTCCTCGACCTGGGCCGAAATCGCCTTGGGCATGCCCATGCCACCAAACTGCGGATCGCCGCCAACACCCACCCAGCCACCTTCGGCAAATGCCTGGTACGCCTCGGCGAACCCCTGGGGTGCAGTCACCTTGCCGTTGTCCCAGCCACAGCCTTGCTCGTCACTGCTGCGGTTGAGTGGCGCGATCACTTGCGCACTGATCTTGCCGGCCTCCTCGAGGATCGCCGCGGCTGTCTCTTGATCGATGACCTCGGCCAGGCCCGGCAATTGCGCCCATAACCTGGAGACCTGGAACACCTCATTGAGGACAAACTGCATGTCACGCAAAGGGGCTTTGTAATCAGACATAGTTGGCTTTCTCACAAGTTGTCAGTGCATCAGGTGTGCCCTGACGTTGGGATGTACCGGTTGCACCGGCGGGGGCCACGGGGTTTTCGGCTGCCAGCCGACGCTCCAGCGCCGGGTCTCGCAGCAGGAAGTACGACAGGGCCGGAATCAGGATCAGCGCACCCAGCATGTTCCACAGGAACATGAAGGTCAGCAGGATGCCCATGTCCGCCTGGAACTTGATCGGCGACCAGACCCAGCACACCACGCCGGCGGCCAGGGTGATGCCGACCAGGCCCACGACCCGGCCGGTGAACGACACGGCATTGCGGTAGGCCTGGGCCAATGGCAGGCCCTGGCGCTGGTACTGCAGTTGCACACTGAGCAGGTACAAGGCGTAGTCCACGCCGATCCCCACACCCAGGGCGATCACCGGCAGGGTCGCGACCTTGACGCCGATGCCCATGACCACCATCAGCGCTTCGCAAAGGATCGAGGTCAGCACCAAAGGCAGCAGCGCCACCAGGGTTGCCCGCCAACTGCGGAAGGTAATCAGGCAGAACAGCGTGACCGCCGCGTAGACATACAGCAGCATGCTGCGATTGGCTTCGCGTACCACGATATTGGTGGCTGCCTCGATCCCGGCGCTGCCGGCGGCCAGCAGGAACTGGCGATCTTCGCTGCTGTTGTCGCGGGCGAATTTATCGGCGATGGCCACCACCTCATCCAGGGTCTGGGCCTTGTGGTCCTTGAGGTAGGCAATCACCGGCATCAGCGAGCAATCGGTGTTGAACAACTCCGGGGAGTTGACCGAGGCCTGCTGGGCCGCATAGTTCAAGACGTCCTGGTTGCGCTGGATGCTGTTGAGCTTGGGGTTGCCCTCATAGGTGCCCGCAGTGATCTGGCGCACCGCATTGACCAGCGAGGTGGTCGCCTGCACGCCCGGTGACTGCTGCAGCTCCCAGGCCAGTCGGTCGGCGAGTACCAGGGTCTTGTAGTTCAGGCAGCCTTCGGGGGCGGTCTTGATCATCACCGCGAACAGGTCGCTGGACAGCGCGTAGTGCTGGGTGATGTAGGCGTTGTCGCGGTTGTAGCGAGAATCGGCGCGCAGCTCCGGGGCCCCACTTTCCAGGTCGCCGATCTGCAGCTGCAGGCTGATCATGAAGCCGCCGATGCCCATCACCAAGGCCACCAGCACTGCGCCCGTGGCCCACTTGGCGCTGGTGAAACGGTCGAGCCAGTCCCACAGCTTGCCAAAGCCCTTGTGGCCGTCAGCCCGGGTGTCGATCTTCAGGGCACGCTCGGCCGCTTTGCGGCCGACACCGACATAGGACAGCGCCACCGGCATCAACAACAAGGAGGTAAAGATCAACACCGCAACGCCAATGCTGGCGCTGATGGCCAGGTCCTTGATCACCGGGATGTCGATCAGCATCAGCACCGCGAACCCCACGGCGTCCGCCAGCAGTGCGGTGACCCCGGCAATGAACAGGCGGCGAAAGGTGTAGCGCGCGGCGATCAACTTGTGGGTGCCACGGGCGATGTCCTGCATGATCCCGTTCATTTTCTGCGCGGCATGGGACACGCCAATGGCGAAGATCAGGAACGGCACCAGCACTGAATAGGGGTCGATGGCATAACCCAGCCAGGCGACGATGCCCAGTTGCCAGACCACCGCGATCAGCGAGCAGCCAACCACCAGCAAGGTGCTGCGCACGCAACGGGTATAGAGGTAGATGATCAGCAGCGAGGTCACTACCGCCAGGCCGAAGAACATCATCACCTGGATCAGGCCATCGATCAGGTCGCCCATCAGTTTGGCGAAACCGATCACCCGGACCTTGTACGGGCCCTTGCCCTCCTCCCCGGACGCGTGGGCGGCCTTGTCGCCGGCATACTCGATCTTGTCGCGCAGTTGCTCTTCGAGCATCTGCGAGAACGCATGGTAGTTGATCGGCTGGCCACCGGCGGCGGCCTTGTCCAGCAGCGGGATGATCAGCATGCTCGACTTGTAGTCACTGGCCACCAGGCTGCCGACGATGCCGGCCCGGGCGATGTTCTGGCGCAACTGCTCGATCTGCTCGGGCTTGCCCTCATAGGTATCGGGCATCACCGGACCACCCTGGAAGCCTTCCTCGGTGACTTCAGTCCAGCGTACGGCCGGGCTCCACAACGACTTCATCCAGGCGCGGTCGACGCCTTCGGTGAGGAACAACTGATCATTGACCTGCTTGAGCACGTCCAGGTAGGCCGGGTCGAAGATATCGCCCTGGGTGGTCTCGACCACCACCCGCACCGAGTTGCCCAGGCCGCGCAGGGACTGGCGGTTCTCCAGGTAGTTCTGGATGTAGGGCTGGCTTTGCGGAATCATTTTTTCAAAGCTGGGGCGCAATTCCAGGCGCGTGGCGGCCATATAGCCCAGCACCAGGGTCGCCAGCGCCATCAGCAGCATGAACAGCGGCCGGTAGTTGAACACCAGGCGCTCCAGGCGGTTGCCGGAGCGTTGGTCGAAGTCACGCACGTCGCGGATGACCGGCATGGTGTCTTGCTTGATATTGCCCATGTCTGGGTTCTCGCTCTAAGGATTCGAGGTCTTATTCGGCGGCCAGCGCCCGTGCACCACGGCTGCCCACTACCACCAGCGCGCCATTGACGGCCTGGGTGGCACCGGTCACCGGTGTGGGCGCGGCTTGCGGCACCAGGTGCAACTGCGCGCCAGGCCCCTGGCTCAGCAGCACCTGCCCGCCCTGGGTGAACAAGTGGTACTGGCCCTTGCTGTCGAGCAGGCCGGCGGTGATGCTGGTGTGCAGGCCCGTGTCCAGCGGCATCCAGCTCAGGCCGCCATCGACACTGCGCAGCACGTTGCCGCGCAAGCCGTAGGCAAGCACCTCGCCGGGTTTGCCGAGCACCCCGAAAAAGCTGCCCTGGTAAGGCGTAGTCAAGGCCACGAAGCGTTGCCCGGCCTCATCCCAGCGCAGCATCAAGCCCTGCTCGCCGGCGATGTACAGCGCATCGCCGGTGGAGGCGATGGCGTTCAGGTGAAAGCCCTGGGGGTTGTCGGTGCGGTCCTGGAACGGCGTCCAGGTCAAGCCACCGTCCTCGGTGCGCAGGATCAGGTTGAACACGCCGACCACATAACCGAGTTGGTCGTTGGCGAACCAGACGTCGAGCAACGGCTTGTCGGCGCCCTGCTCCACCATGCGCTGGCCTTCGTCTGCCAGTTGCGCCCAGCGCTCGTTATCCGGCTCGGCCCTGGCCAGGTCGCCGTAATGCTTGACCAGCAAGGCGCCGATCTGGCGTCCGTCGAGTTGTCTGGTCCAGCTCGCCCCAGCATCGCTGCTGTGCAACACCACGCCGTCGTTACCCACCGCCCAGCCTTGTGCTGGCGATGGAAAACTCACCGCGTTGAGATCCGCGCTCACCGGCACCACGGCTTGTTGCCAGTGGGTGCCGCTGTCGTCGGAATACAGAATATGGCCACGCTGGCCGACCGCGATCAGTCGCTCGCCGGCCCGCGCCATGCCTGACAACGGGCTGCGCACCGCCAGCGGGCTGACTTTGGCTGGCAGGTCCAGGACATCGACGTAGCCAGCGGCCAATGTCAGGCCCTGGCCAACGGCAAGCACGGCGCCCAGCGCCCATTGCAGGTACTTTTTGTACGAACCCATACCGCGTCCTCTTCGAAAAACTGCGCCAGGCCACACAACCGTGTGGCCTGGCGTTGACACCTGGCGTCCTTGCCGATCAGCGAATGCCCGAACCTGCCAGGGACTCCGGCGACCACTGCGCCTTGGAGAGTGGCTCGATGTACTTGATGCCGCCGTACGGGCCGACCACACCGTTGATGTTGTAGGAGCCACCGACCAGGTCGTAGATCATGAAAGGCGTGGAATCCGGGATCTGCTTGTCATAGCTCTGGCTGAGAAACGCGAAGGAGCCGCGATACAGTTGGCCACGGGCGTCGTACTGGTCTGAGGCCAGAGCGGTCCAGCTGTCTTCATCGAGGTAGAAGCGGCGTTTCTGGTAGATGTGCCGGGCGCCGGCCTTGAGGTTGCCCTCGACCACCCACACCCGGTGTTTTTCCCAGCGTACATAGTCCGGGGCCAGGTGATTGGGGGTCGCCAGCGCCTTCGGATCCTGGGCGTAGGTCAGCTTGTAGGTGTTGTAGGGCACGATCATTTCCTGCTTGCCCACCAGCTTCCAGTCGTAGCGGTCCAGCGCCCCGTTGAACACGAATACATCGTCGTAGGTGCCCGCGCCGGCGGTACCTGGGTTCGGTGTGTCGTAGGCCAGGTTCGGGGCCAGCTTGACGCGACGCTGGCCAGGCAGGTATTGCCAGGCGCGACGTGGTTGTTGCAGCGGGTTGGCGGCGTCCTTGAGCATGATCGCTTCGCCGGCCCGGCGTGCAGGACCGGTGTACGACAGCTTCATCTGGTAGTACACGTCGGCACTGCTGATGGGCTGCGCGAGGTTTTCGTAGATCGGGTAGGAAATCATTGCCTGGCCGGTGATCGCCAGGCTCGCCACGCCGGCGGAGTCGACGTTCCAGGAGTCGTACTTGGAGTTGATGTTGACCCCCTGGTAGCGCAGCAGGAAGTTCCACATCGCCTCGTTGCCCGACTGCGGGATCGGGAACGGTACGCCGGGCAGCACGTTGTCGATGGCCAGGCCGCCGTCCAGGGACTTGGCGCCGGTGGCGTTCTTCAGGCCATTGTCCAGCACGGCCTTGGGCAAGGTGACGGTGCGGTGGGTCGGGTAGACGTTGACGTGAAAGGTCGGGAAACGCTTGGCCAGCTCCAGGGTGGTCGCCGTCAGCGCGCCCTTGTACTGCTCGGCATTCTTGCCGTCGATCACCAGCACCGGCTTCTCATCGGCAAAAGGGTCCGGACGCATGCTGTCGCCGGCCTTGAAGCTGGCCGGTGGCGTGGTCAGGCCGCCGCTGTAGGCGGGAATCGAGCCATCGGCATTGCCGGCCTTTTCTGCCCCGACCAGGGTCAGGCTGCTGCCCAGCTTGGCGGCTTCCTGGGCGGAGACGGCGGCTTGGGCCTGGCCGGCTATGACCAGGGCCAGTGAAGCGGCCAACACGGTGTGCACGAATTTCATCTTGTTATTCTCCTGCTGATTCGAGTCAGCGATTCGTGAGTTAAAACGTGGTTTTCATCGTCAGGTACAGGGCACCACGGTCTTGGGTAGTGGCTCCGCCACCGGAAAAGGCTGAGTAGCCCCCGCCATAGCAGGCGTAGTTTTCGTTACCGCTGAAGGCGTTCGGGGTCGAGCCGTCGCCGCTGCCGGCATTGGCTGCGCCGGTGCTCGAACCGCTGTTGTCACACTTGTCGGACTTGCCGAAGGAATCGACGTACTTGAGGTCGACAAAGTATTTGTTGTACGCCACGGCGCCGAAGCCGACTGCGTAGTTGCCGGTGTCCTTGGCGCCCCCGCCGGAGACTGGCGAGACACCGTCCAGACCGACGTTGACCGACAGCGGCATGTTGAGGTCGACGCCCGGGAATACCTGGTACCAGGTCGGCGTGAAGTTGACGGCAATGCCCCAGTTGTCGCGGGTTGGCGCGTCGATCCCGCGATAGCTGCCGTTGCCCTTGTACAGCGCCTCGTTTTTGTCATCGAGCTTGAGCAGGTTGCTGTAGTACAGCTCGGCGAGCAGGTTGGCCGAGTCGTACAGCGGGCTTTTTGGCAGGCTCACCAGACCGTTGAGGGTCCAGTGCAAGGTGTCGCCCGTGGCGCTCATGCTGTCGCCCCGGCTCGGGGTGTCATAGACCACACCGGTGGCGGCAGTACGGGCCGGCAACAGGCCAAGGCCGGCGCCCAGGCCCAGTGGCCCGGAAGAACTGACAATCGCCGGAATGCTCGCCAGCGGCATGTTGTGGCGGATATTCAGGTCCGAGCCGACGCTCACCCCACCGACGTCCTTGGACAGGCTCAGGCCGAACACCTGGATGTTGTCGGCATAGGCCAGTTGGTAGGTGCTGGTGCTCAACGAGTTGAGGGTGTTGATCACGGCCGGCACTTGCCCGGTCGGCGGGGTGCCGCTGGGGTTGGCCGAGCTCAGCCCGGTGGCGTTCAACCAGGCTTGCGGCAGGATGTCCGAGGTGTTGCGGTAGTAGACGCCGAGGGTGCCGTCCAGCCAGGCCGGAGACCATTTGGCCATCACGCCCCAATCACCGCTGCTGCCCGGCGTCAGGTCATGCCCACGACGCACGTTGGTCAAGCCGTTGCACGGTGCCAGGCCACAGCCCAGCGGGCTGCCCGGGACCACGGAGTTGGTGTTGCCGAGCAGGAAGGATTGCGCGCCGAAGCCCACGAGGTCGGAGCCGCCATAGTAGGTGCCGGCTTCCGGCAGGCGCGCGGCGTCCCAGTCGAGGAAGTACTGGGCGCCGACGGTCAGCTCCGGATTCACGGTGAACGACATCGACAGCTGGTTACGCGGAACGAACAGCTCCTTGGCTTCAGTGCCCGGCGACGCCGCCAGCTTGGCCAGGTCCAGGCCCGATTGGCCGTAGCTGACCGAGTGCACCGGGTTGAGCAGGGTTTCGCCCCAGAACACGTTGTGCTGGCCGGCCTTGACGCTGAGCAACGACTCCTCGCCCACTTCGGTGCTGTAGAACACGAACGCGTCGAGGATTTCCCCGGACGGCCCGGTGTAGTAACGCTGGGCGTAGTTGCTCAGGTGCGGGCTGCCGTTGCCGACATTGTCGCCCGTGACACCCGCCAGGCGTGGGTCATTGGCCACCAGGCCGGAGCGCGCATCGTTGCCGTTGACGAACGGATTGGAGTTCGAGCCAGCGTTCTCATAGGCCTTGTCGTACCAGCTGGCGGCGCTGACCCGAAAACCCATGCTGTTCTTGTAGACCACGTCCATCTCGGTCAACAGGTCGATACGGTTGCTGATGTTGGTACCGGCCTTGCGAAAGTTGTAGTCGCCATCGTTGTTGTTGGGTGTCGCCAACATGCGTTTGTCGGCGCTTTCAGTACGCACCCCGTAGTTGTACTTGACGGTGTTGTCCAGGCGCGCGGTCCAGTCCGGGTTCCCCGTGTCGAGTTCAAAACCGTGGGCCACCGGCATGCTGGCGGCGAGGATGGCCGAGGCCAGCAAGGTGTAACGCGATGGGGTGAAACCGTGACTCTTATTGTTGTGCATTAACGTGTCTCCGCCTTTTTGTAGTTGTTTTAAGCGCAGCCGCCCTCTCGTCACCCCTTGTTCCAGGGGTTGACGCTAATCAGCAATGAGGGCAATAGCCGGTTGACTCGGGGTCTTGCGGTGCCTGGACTAACGATCCAGTTCCTGGATCAGGGTGTAGGCCTGTGGCCAGGGGCCGAAGCCCGCGGCCGGGTTGAGATGACCGACCGCGCCGACGTTGCGCAGTTCGGCGCCCCAGCCCTGGGCCATGCGTTGCACGGCTTGTAGGCTGGCCAGGTGATCATTGGTGCTGGCGGCGACCAGGCTGCGGAACGGCAGAGGGCCATTGGGTAGCGGGTCCCAACCTTGGGTGCGCAAGGTTTCAGGGGATGGGTAGCCTTGCGGCCAGGCGGCATCGAGGTCGGGTGGCGCGGCCAACAGGGCGCCCTTGATCGCACGTGTGTGGCGGGCGGCCCAGTGCGCGACCATCAGCACACCGGCACTGTGGGCCACCAGGATCACCGGCCCGTCGATCTGCTCGAGCGCGTGCTGGATCGCCTCGACGCGCTTGGCGCAGTCCAGTTTATCGGTGGTCAGTGGGGGAACGCTGCGCACCTTGCAAAGTTGCTCGGCCAGCAACGTTTGCCAATGCTCGGCAACGTGCTCGCGCAAGCCCGGTACGATCAGAACGGTTGCGGCAGTCTGCAATTTGTCCACTTCAACACCTACGCTTTCTCGATGACTCGACTGGCTCTATCGCCAGAAGCTTTTTGTAGTGCTGACATTAAAGAGCGCCTACCCCCGGTGCTTTTCATTAGACGTCAGTGACTTTTCTTTTGATGACAAATTTGCCGCCGGGGCGTTGGCACGACCGTTGGTCAAAAAACTCGACGGTTGCGCGCCAGCCCACTGTAATCAATGGGTGGACGCCGATGGCGGGTGTCAGCGCGCCTGCCCCGGAGCACAATTGGCGGCAGACTAGTGCTGACTTCACAACTGTTCAATTGATCAGGTGCTGGATATAGTCGCCCCGCTCGCTTCCATCGCAATCGGCTCAGGAAAGACTTCCGCATGACCAAGCTTGTTCGCGCCGCCGTCTTGACCAACTACCTGGAAGTCACCCAGTACCTGGGGTTCAACCCACGCGATGTGATGGCCGGGGTCGGCCTCAGCCGCGCCCAGTTGCTCGCCCCGGAACAGCGCATCCCGATCGATGCCGCCGTGCGCCTGCTGGAAGACTCGGCCCTGGCCAGTGGCTGCCAGACCTTCGGCCTGAGCATGGCCGAGTCGCGCCAACTCTCGGATTTCGGCGTGGTCAGCCTGTTGCTCAGCCACCAGCGGACCTTGCGCGATGCCTTGCAGGTGGTGGTGCACTACCGGCACCTGATGAACGATTCGCTGGCGATTTTCATCGAAGAAGCCGGCAAGATGGTGATCATTCGTGAAGAAGTGGTCACCGAGACGCCCATGCCCTCGCGCCAGGCCACTGAGCTGGCAATCGGGGTGATGTTCCGCCTGTGCGCCGCCTTGCTCGGCAGCCATTGGCATCCTTACCGCGTGCATTTCACCCACCAGCCTCCCGATAACCTGCAACTGCATCGGCGGCTGTTTGGCTGCACCCTGGAGTTCGGCAGTGAGTTCAACGGCATTGTCTGTTCCGATGCCAGCCTGGACATGACCAACCCCCATGCCGACCCGGCCATGGCCCGCTATGCACAGAGCTACCTGGACTCGTTGCTGAGCCACGAGGGCGCCTCGATGTTGTTTGAGGTGCGCAAGGCCATCTATCTGTTGCTGCCCATGGGGCGCGCGACCATCGAGCAGATCGCCCAGACCCAGGGCATGAACGTGCGCACCCTGCAGCGCCGGCTCAAGGAAGATGGCTGCGCCTTCAACGACCTGGTCAACGAGGTCCGGCGCGACCTGGTGCTGCGCTACCTGGACAACCCCAACTACACCTTGGGACGCATCGCCGACATGCTTGGCTACTCCATGGCCAGCTCCTTTACCCGCTGGTTCATCACCCAGTTCGGCATGCCCCCAGCAGCCTGGCGCAGCGCGCAAAAACAGGGCAGCAAACAGCCAATCGACCTGCCTCCCCTCCCCGGCGAACTGTAGGCGCCGGCACGGGCTGAGTACGCTCTGGACCGTCATCGCGGGCATAGGTATCTACACAAGGTTGTAGCGGCCTGTGGCGAGGGAGCTTGCTCGTGTGGCGGCCTCTGGGCCTCTGGGGTGTTGGATTAGGCGGAGTACATATCCATTCTTGCGGTAACGGCCTCCTATGGTTCCGCCTGACGGCGGCTCACTTTTGAACAGCGCAAAAGTAAGCAAAACGCTCTTTCCCCACCACTCGGTGCCTCGCTTAGGCTCGGCATGCCCGTACTCCGACATTGATTTGGGGGGCCGCCGCAATGGGCCCTCCCTGGCCCAGTGCGGCTAAACCGGCGTCCTGCCGGTTTACCCCCCAAATCAATATCGAAGTACGGCCAGCGTGGTTAATGGGGCGCCCAGGATCAAAAACAAAGCGAGGCGGCCTTAGAGCCGACCTGATCGCTAGGGCATGCGCGGTGTGGCTTCTACTTCCTAAGACGCTGACGAAGTCAGCAATCTTTTGATCTGGCTCTGGCTTTTGATCCTGGGCGCCCCGTTAACCACGCTGGCCGAACGCAGGCTTGAAGCCGTGGGTAACCCGGCAGGACGCCGGGTTAGCCGCCCCGCGCCATGGATGGCGCGTGGCGGCGGCCCACGGATTCAAGCCGGAGTGAGGGCACACCGAGCCCAAGCGAGGTGCCAAGTGGTGGGGCAAGAGCGTTTTGCTTACTTTTGCGCTGTTCAAAAGTGAGCCGCCGTCAGGCGGAACCATAGGAGGCCGTTACCGAAGAAATGGATATGTACTCGGTCTAATCCAACATCCTGGTCGCACCACAGTTGTGTAGATACCGATGCCGCGATGGGGCCAGCACAGCCAACATAGTTGGATATCTGGGCAAAAAAAAACGGCGACCGCTGGCACAGTCACCGTGAAAAAGGCCGGCGCTTGTGGCGCCGGCCGAGAGCTTTGTGGAGGGGTTACAGCCCCCAGTGCAGCAACAACAGCACCAGCACCACCAGGAATACTGTCTCCCCGACCATCAGCAGGATCGGCTTGATCCCCACCGCAGCCAGCTCCTTGAGCTGGGTCTTCATCCCCAGGGCGCTGATGGACACCACCAGGCACCAACGTGACAGCTCGTTGACCGTGCCCTGCACCACCGGGGCGACCCAGCCGGTGCTGTTGATGCAGGCCAGCAGCAGGAAACCCACGGCAAACCAGGGCAGCAACGGCGGGCGCTTGCCCGTCGTATCGGCGCCTTGCATCCGGGTGACCATGGCCGCACAGACGATCACCGGCAGGAGCATGGCCACGCGCATCAACTTGATCACCGTGGCGGTATCCCCGGTCTCGGTCGACATGCTGTAGCCGGCCCCCACCACCTGGGCGACATCGTGGATGGTCGCGCCAAGGAACACCCCGGCCACTTGCGGCGACAACTCCAGCCAATTGGCGATCATCGGGTACAGGATCATCGCCAGGGTCGACAACGCCGAGACCCCGATCACCGTGAACAGCGTGGCCCGTTCTTTTTGCGGGTGGTTGGGCAAGGCCGCCGCCAGTGCGAGGGCCGCCGAGGCGCCACAGATCGCAGTGGCGCCACCGGTGAGCATGCCGAACAGGCGCTGGAACCCCAGGGCCTTGGCGGCGATCACCGAGACACCGATGGTCACCACTACCAGGATCACCACCAGGGCCACCGGTTTCCAGCCCAGCGCGGCGATCTGTTCCAGGGTAATCCGCATGCCGAGCAAGGCCACGCCAATGCGCAATACGGTGCGCGCCGTGAACTCGATGCCGGCCTTGCAGGTGCCTTCACCGGCGAGGAAGTTCAGGGCCATGCCCAGCAGCAAGGCGAACAACATGACCGGCGCACCGTAGTGCTCGGACAAAAACGACGCCGCTGCCGCGACGATCAGGCTGACTACAAACCCCGGCGCCAGTTCGCGGGTGCGGCTATGAATACGGGTAAGAGCGATGGCGCTCATGGCGCGGACTCCTCGCAAGGGAAAACGATAAATGCCTGGTCGTCGATGACCTCGACCGGATACTGGGCAACCTTGAGTGCGGTGGAATTGAGCAGGTAGCCCGTGCGCAGATCGAAGCGCAGGCCGTGGGCGCAGCATTGAATCACTCGCCCCTCCAGGCGCCCGCCACACAACGACGAGCCCTGATGGGGACAGCTGTCGTCGATCACCAGCAGCTCGCCGTCGACGTTGAACAGCGCCAGGCTTTTACCTTCCAGATCCAGCAGTGCGCGACCGCCTGCCTGCGGGAGTTTTCCGGCAGGCACAGGGACCCGCCGGTTCATGCCGGTTGCCGCTCACGCTGGCTTTCCAGCAGGGCTTCGCGCATCGCGCCCAACAGGGCTTCGGCCGGTTGCGCGCCGACCATCGTCAGGTGTCGATCGAACTGAAAACACGGCACCCCGCTGGCGGCGCCAGCGCCATGACCGACAAACTCCTGGCCATCGCCGCGCAGACAATCCTCCAGCGCCGCGACCTCGAACCCGCAGTCCTGAGCGATGGCCAGCAGGGTCTGCCGGCATCCCAAGTCCTCGCCCTGCTGGAAATAGGCACCATACAAACGTTCCAGCAAGGCATCGCGCTGCTCTGGCGAACCCATTTGACTGGCCCGCTCCAGCAAACGGTGGGCATCGGCGGTATTGGGCATGGTCGCGATGCGACTGAAATCGATGCTCACCCCCACCGCGTTCGCCGCCTGCTGCACCTGGGACTGGCGTTGGCCGACGGCTTCGGCGCTGCCCAGGCGGCGACTGTAGAACTCGGCGAAGGGCTGCCCGCCGACCGGCATGTGCGGCAACAACTGCACGCCGTGCCACTGGGTAATGATTTTCACCCCGGGTTGCTGGCTGAGCAGCAACGCCTGGGCCCGCTCCAGCTGGCGCTTGCCGATCAGGCACCAGGGGCAGATGAAATCGAAAAACACATCAATCTGTAAACGAGCACTCACACTTTCACCTCTACAACCGCGTGGCCAACCGAATCGTTGACCTGTTCGCCCTGAAGCCGGGCAATATCCTTGTGGTAGTGACACTTGGCGTAAAAGAACACCGCGGCCGCCGCGATGCTCACCAGTGGCACCAGTTGAAACGCCGCCTGCAGGCCGATCACATCCGACACCTTGCCGGTGATGAATGGCCCCGGGGCCAGGCCGAGCAAGTTGTTGGCCAGGGTCAATGTGGCAAAGGCCGTACCGTGCACCGAGTAGTGGGTCAGGTTGGCAACCATGGCCCCGGCAGGACCGGTCGTCCCGGCCGCAATCAGCATCCCCAGGCAAATCAGCAGCAACTGCGCAGGGCCTGGCGGCAAGGCGAACGCTGCCGACAGCAGTAGGCAACTGCCCAGGCAATAGGCGATTGCCAGGGACACCTTGCGCTGGGCCGATTGCCGACACAGGCGGTCGCTGAGGATGCCGCACAGGATCATCCCGGCGCCGCTGCACAACACAATGATCGCTGCGACGCCGCCGGCCTTGCCGGTGGCCATGTCGTAGTAACGGTTGAGGTAGCTGGGCATCCACACAATCACCGTGCCGCCCACGAACAACTGCAAGCCACTGCCGATATAGGCGGCAATCACCGAAGGGCTGGAACACAGGGTACGCAGCGGCCGCTTGACCGCCGCGGCGACCTTGTTCGCGGCCTGGCTGGCCCGCTGCGGAGCAATGCGTGCCTCCTTGACGATGATCGGGTACAGCACCGCCAGCAGCAGGCCAAACAACGCCATGCCGGCGAACGACCAGCGCCAGCCGAGCTTGGCCGCGATCGCGCCGCCCAGGGCCATGCCCAGCACGGAACCGAACATGCCGCCAGCCATGAACGCACTGGTCAGGGTGGCCCGCAGGTGCTTGGGAAACACCGAGATCACCACGGCAATACCCACGCTGCCGTAGGCCGCCTCGCCCACGCCCACCATGAAGCGGGCAATGAACATCTGCTGGTAATCCTGGGCCAGCGCGCAACCCAGGGTGGCCAGGCTCCACAGCAGCGCCATCAACGCCAGGCTCTTGACCCGACCGAAGCGGTCCGCCAGCAACGACAAAGGGAAGGTCAGCAAGCCAACCATCAGCGCGACAATGCCGCTGAGCAGGCCCAACTGGCCGTCACTCAGGGCCCACTCGCCCTTGAGCATCGGAAAGACCGCGTTGAGCACCTGGCGCGACATGTAATCGGAAATCAACAGGCCGAACGTCAGGGCAAAGACGATCCAGGCATATTTGCGCGCAACACCGACACCACTGGCGTCGTCATCGTCTGCGGCAATGGGGTGAAAGGCCATGCAGCCTCCTCGAAACATTGTTGTAATTGTTGTTATCGAGCTTGTAGCAACGCAGTGCGGGGGAAGCCTTGAACTTCCCCCGCGTCAGCGATCAGCCGCGTTGCGGCACACCTTTCTCGCCCACCTTGCGGTTGGGGGCCATACCATTGGCCAACAGGGTTTCTTCGATACTCTGGTACTGCACACCGATTCGGTAGATCTCACGGGCTTCTTTGCCGCTGGCGATCTCGCGACCCAGTTCATGAGCGATGCGCACGGTTTGCTGGATCTGCGCAACCGAGCTGAACCGATCGCCCTTGTGATCAATGATAGTGTCTTCATTGCCCACGCGCGGGTGCATGCCCATGGCCATCGACATGGTGTTGAACGGCATGACGTTCTTGAGCAGCGATTCGGAGGTCAGGGTGCAACCGTTCGGCGCGCGGTGGATGAAGTTGAAGAAGTTGAACGGGTTCGGGCCGTCGAAGCCGCCGCCGATACCGATCCAGGTCAGGTTCAACGGCCCCATGTAGATGCCCTTGCGCACCAGGCGCTCGAGGGTTTCCAGGGCGTGCATGCCGGTCAGTTGGAAGTGCGGCTGCACACCGGCTGCGGTCAGGCGGCGCAAGTGCTCGGCGACCCAGGCCGGGCCGGCCGGCACGGTCATTTCGCTATACGCAGCCTGGATACCCGGGTTGGCCAGGGAAGTGCCCTCCAGATACTCCGGATACAGCAGCTCCATGATGTTCATCTGGGTGGTGTTGATTGCTACCGTGACCTGGTCTGGCGTGGGCTGCAGATCAGCCAGCATGTGCCGGGTGTCGTCCGACAGCCACTTGGCCGCTTCGCCATCACTTTCCGGGGCAAAGGAAATCGAGCCGCCGACCTGGATGATCATGTCTGGCACGGCTTCACGTACGCCGGCAATCAGTTCGTTGAACTTGGACAGGCGCTTGGAGCCCTTGCCGTCCAACTCGCGTACATGCAGGTGCAGGACCGTGGCACCTGCCTCATAACAATCGACCGCCTTTTGCACCTGTTCATCCATGGTCAGGGGGATGTCTTCCGGGAAGTCTTCGGGCATCCACTCCGGGCCGTAAGGGGCCACGGTGATGACCACCTTCTCCATGTTTTCCGGGTGCAGGGAATCGTCAAAGAATTGCATGAGTTACTCCTTTTATTATGGTTGTTCGCGCACCTGGGATCGTGCCCGGGCAGCGCTTGTACGAGTGCGAATGCCGTTGCGGTGTTTCAGTAGGTCTTGTCGCCGATGATCCCGGCCCGCTCCATCTTGCGATGGCACGGTGGGTAGTCCATGACGGCGTAATGCTGGGTGCTGCGGTTGTCCCAGATGGCGATGCTGTTGGGCTGCCAGCGCCAGCGCACCTGGTACTCGGGGATATAGGCCTGGCTGATCAGGTAGCGCAGCAGTTCGCTGGCGCCCGGGTTGGCGTCCTGGCCGAAACGCACCCGCTCGGGGGTGTGGTAGTTGCTCAAATGGGTGGTGAAGGCGTTGACGAACAACACCTTTTCAGCGGTTTCCGGGTGGGTCCGTACGACCGGGTGCTCGGCATCCGGGTACATGGCCTTGAGCGCCAGGCGTTTTTCGATCGGCATGGCGGCGCCGAAGCTGGCTTCGATGCTGTGGCGTGCGCGCAGCTCGGCAATCTTCAGCTTCACGTCTTCCGGCAGCCGCGCGTAGGCCTCCACCATGTTCGCCCACATCGTGTCGCCACCCACTGGCGGGCACTCCACGCAGCGCAACACGCAACCCATGGGCGGTGCTTCACGCCAGGTGGCGTCGGTGTGCCAGGCGTTTTCGTAACGGTCCATCGGTTGGTCGGGATTCTTGTAGATGCGCACCAGGCCCGGGTGATCCGGGTCGCTGCCGGCCACCGGGTGATCCTCCAGCTCGCCGAAGCGTCGGGCGAAGGCCACATGCTCGGCGCGGCTGATGTCCTGGTTACGCAGGAACACCACCCGGTGCTTGAGCAACTGGGCACGAATCTCGGCAAAAAGACCGTCGTCGTGGACTGCATCGGCGAGGCTGACGCCGATCAGTTCCGCGCCGATGCTGCAGGTCAATTGTTCGACTCTCATGGCAGGCGGCTCCCTTAGATGACGAAAATCGACGAGCCCGTGGTCTTGCGTGACTCCAGGTCCCGATGGGCCTGGACGGCGTCCTGCAAGGCGTAGTGCTGGTTGATCTCGATCTTGATCTGGCCGCTGCCGACCAGCTCGAACAGTTCACCGGCCAGGGCGGCCTTCTCTGCCGGGTCCGAGATGTAGTCCGCCAGCGCCGGGCGGGTCATGAACAACGAGCCCTTCATCGCCAGCAGCACTGGGTCGAATGGCGGGATCGGACCGGAAGCGGTACCGACACATACCAGCAGGCCACGACGCTTGAGGGAATCGAGGGAGCCCATGAAGGTGTTTTTGCCAACGCTGTCGAACACCACGTTGACCCCTACCCCATCGGTCAATTCACGCACCCGCAGGGCAACGTCTTCGTGGCTGTAGTTGATCACGTGGTCGCAACCGTGGGCGCGGGCAACTTCGGCCTTGGCCTCGGTCGACACGGTGCCGATCACCGTCAGGCCCAGCAGCTTGGCCCATTGCGAAACGATCAGGCCCACGCCACCGGCGGCTGCGTGCAGCAGAATACTGTCACCGGGTTTGAAGTCATAGATGCGGCGCATCAGGTACGAGGCTGTCAGGCCACGCATGGTCATGGCGGCGGCGGTTTCGAAGCTGATGGTTTCCGGCAGCTTGATCAGCGGCGCGGCCGGGATCAGGCGCTCGGTGCTATAGGCCCCCAGGGTGTTGAGAAAGCCGGTGTAGGTGACACGGTCGCCAACCTGTACGTTGCTGACCCCTTCGCCAATGGCCTGGACCACCCCGGAAGCTTCCACGCCCATGCCGTTGGGCATTGGGATCGGGTAGGTGCCATTGCGAAAGTAGGTGTCGGCATAGTTCAGGCCGACCGCCACATGACGAAGACGAACCTGGCCGGGACCGGGTTCGCCGACTTCGACGTCTTCAAGGCGAAGTACATCGGGACCACCGGGTTCGTAAAAGCGGACGGCTTTGGCCATGTTTTCTTATTCTCCATTGCAAGATAGGCATGCGGCATCGAATTGTGCTGATTGGACTGTAGGACTCAGCCTGCGGCCCCGCTTCTCATCAGACGACAATGGCTTTTCATTTCGTGACAATCGAGCGCGCCGGATCAACGGCTTCAAGGTACCGTGGATGACTTATCCCAGGCCTATGGGTAACCTTGGCCGCAAGCCACTTCAGCCCAACCCCAACCTCCTGTAGACGAGTGTGCAATGAAATCCCCCTCTGGCTTGCTGCTGTCGGGCATCGTGCTGGACCGCACCAGCTCCATACCGCTGTACCGCCAGCTGTATTTGCAGATTCGCAAGCAGATCCTCAACGGCCGGATCCAGGGCGGTGTGCGGCTGCCGTCGACCCGCACGTTGAGCAAGGAGCTGGGGCTGTCGCGCATTACCCTGCTCAACGCGTTTGACCAACTGCTGGCCGAGGGTTTCCTGGCCTCGCGCACCGGGGCGGGCACCTACGTCGGCACCGAGTGGGAAAACCGCAGCACCAACGCCCCTGACGCCCTGCCCCAGCCGCCGCGCCTGTCTGACCTCAGTCACTCGGTATTGTCTTTACGCAGCAGCCATTTCCAGGGCATCAGCTATGCCGACTGGGCGCCCGGCAGCCCGACTTCCTTCCTGCCCAGCCACAGCGCCTACGATGCATTTCCCCAGGCTGTGTGGAAGCGCCTGATGAACCGCCACCTGCACAAACCGAGCAAGGCGATGCTCGGCTATGGCGAACTGCAAGGCGTACAGGCCCTGCGCACGGCGATCGCGCACTACGTGTTCGATGCTCGCGGGATCGACTGTTCTGCCGAGCAGGTAGTGATCGTGTCCGGGGCCCAGCAAGCGTTCAACCTGCTGGGCATGCTCCTGCTCAACCCCCAGGACCGGGTGTGGATGGAGGATCCGGGGCATATCGCCGCGCGCATCGCCCTGCAGGCCCAGGGTGGCCACGTGGTGCCCTTGCCCATCGACGACCAGGGCATCGACGTGCAGTACGGCCTGGCCAGTTGTCCCGACGCTCGCCTGGTGTTTACCACCCCCTCGCGCCAGCACCCTCTGGGGGTGACCATGAGCTACGCGCGGCGCCAGGAACTCATCGACTGGGCCGAGGAGCAGCAAAGCTGGATCATCGAAGATGACTGCGACAGTGAGTTTCGCTACCACGGCCGCCCCCTGCCCGCGCTCTATGCCATGGACCAGGGGGCACGGGTGATCTATGTCGGCACGTTCAGCAAGGTGTTGTTTCCCTCCCTGCGGCTGGGCTACGTGATTTTGCCCCAGGCCTTGATCGAGCCGTTTTGCACCCTGCGCGCGGTCATGGATCGCAGCCCGCCGACCCTGCTGCAGACAGTGACTGCCGATTTCATGGTCGAGGGCCACTTTCTCGGCCACATTCGCCGCATGCGCGCGCTGTACCAGGCCCGCCAGCAGGCGCTGGTCGAGCAATTGCAGCAACAGCTGGGGAGCTTTTTCCAGGTCACGCCCGTGGATGCCGGCATGCACCTGATCGCCTGGTTGCCCGTGCAGCTGGATGACCAGCTCATCGCCCGGGAGCTGACGTTGCGCCATATCTACACCTATGCCCTGAGCGACTACTGCATCGAGCACCGCCAGCCACCGGCGTTGCTGATCGGCTTCGCCAGCACCCCCGAGGACCAGGCGCAGCCGCGAGTCGCCGCACTCGCCCAGGCCCTGCGCGACATGGGGTGCCTGCCCGCGGCAAGCTGAGGCCTGGCAAGTGGTCTTATGATTTAACCGATAATGGATCTATCGAGAGTTCCTGACTGGCGCGATAAAGGTTGCGCCGGTAGACCCGGTGTCTGAACCAGGAACCACTCGAATGAACAATAAGATCCAACAACGCTTCAGCGCCTTGCTCAGTCACAAGGCCGGCGCCGCCCAAGCGCCCGCAACACTGACCCCGGAACTGGCGCGCCAGTTGCTCGACCGCCTGGGCCAACTGCGCCTGTTTGCCCACGCCTATCCCCTGTTGACCAACCTCACCCACGGCCGTGTCACCCCCGCCGACCTCCTGGACTTTGCCTATCGCCACGAGCTGCAGGGCTTGAGCCTGCACCTGCTGGACGGCGAGGCCAACAGCCTGAGCCAGATGAGCGCCCCACAGTTGCAGGCGTTTGCAGACAAGGCCCGGGCCCTGGGCCTGGAAGTGCACCTGGAAATCAGCAGCACTCGCCAAGCCGATGTCGATCAAGTGGTCGCCATCGCCCGCGCCCTGGGCGTGCGCAACATCCGCGTGTACTCACGCTACGAAGGTTCACTGTCACAGGTCATGGACCTGATCGAAAACGACCTGCGCTACCTCGCGCAACAGGCCGATGCCCATGACCTGTACTTCGACTTCGAGCAACACGAGGAACTCAAGAGCGCCGAGATCGCCCAGTTGCTCAGCCGCCTCAACCACCCCCGGCTGCATGCCCTGTTCGACTTCGGCAACATGATCAATGCCTGTGAACAGCCGCTGCAGGCCCTGCACAACCTCGCGCCGCACATTCGCCAGGTCCACCTCAAGGGCGTGCAAATCGTCCCTGAGCACAGTGGTTTTGGCCATTACGGCGTGCTGCAAGGCAGTGACGAAGACGACTTGCCCAGTGCCCGCATGCTGTTCGAGTTGCTGATGCTGGGCGAGTCCAGCCCCCAGGTGATCGCCTTCATCCTCGAGCAGGAAAACCACTACGTAGCCCCGGCGTTTCGCCAGACCAACGAGTCCGCCGACCCGTTCATTGCCTACCGGGAAATGAGTGATACGCCGTTGCCAGCGGGTTACTCGCTGGAACGCATGCTGGCCGATGAACACCGCTGGGCCAACAACCAGGTCGCTTACGTGCGCGGCCTGCTGGCCGAGTTGCGCACCCTGGCCGAATTGACCCTGGCCTCCTGCACACCCGCTTGAACCCGACGCGACACACTGACGACGCTTGGAGAATAACAATGACAACTCGTGACAAGGCCAAATGGCTCAGATTCCTGATCCTGATCCTCGGTGGCGGCACCATCTATAAACTGGCGAACCTCAAGGACGCCTTCTACATCCCCATGCAAGAGTTCATGGGTTTGACCCACACTGAAATCGGCCTGCTGCTCAGCGCCAACGCGATCATTGCGACCGCGCTGTTTGTGGTCGGCGGAATGCTCGCCGACCGTTACGACACGCGCAAGCTGATTCCCCTGGGCTTGCTGGGTACCGGCGGCCTGGGCCTGTACCTCGCGACCTTCCCGCCCTTCAGCAACCTGTTGATTGTCTTCAGCCTGCTGGCGGTGTGCGCCGACTGCCTGTTCTGGCCGTCACTGCTCAAGGCCATCCGCAACCTGGGCGACGACAAGGAACAAGGACGCCTGTTCGGGCTGCTGGAAGGTGGCCGAGGCGTGGTCGATACCCTGGTGGCTTTTTCTGCGCTGGGGGTCTTCGTCGCCATGGGTTCGGGTGAAACGGGGCTGAAATCGGCGATCCTGTTCTACTCGGTGATCGACATCCTGGCCGGGACACTGACCTGGTTCCTGCTCAAGGGCGGCACCACGTCGACCACCGTGCAGGCAAAAAACGGCCTGTCGAACCTGTTGGAAGCCATCAAGGTCCCGGGGATCTGGCTGGTCAGCCTCAACGTGTTCATGGTCTATATCGTGTACTGCGGCCTGACCTACTTCATTCCCTACCTCAAGGACATGTACCAACTGCCGGTGGCGCTGGTCGGTGCCTACGGCATCATCAACCAGTACTGCCTGAAAATCCTTGGCGGACCTGCCGGTGGCTTCATTGCCGACAAGCAGTTCAAGAGCACCAGCCGCTACCTGAAATGGGCTTTCCTGGCGCTGTTGCCGTTGATGGGCGTGATCATGCTGATTCCAAAAAGCCCGAGTTACATCTACGCCGGCATGGCCGCCACCCTGTCTTTTGCGCTGATCGTGTTTTCCATGCGTGGGGTGTTCTGGGCGCCCATGGGCGAAGTCGGCATTCCCCAGCACATCACCGGCTCGGCCTTTGGCATCGGCTGCCTGATCGGTTATGCACCGGGCATGTTCGCCTACGTCATCTACGGCTCGATCCTCGACCACTTCCCGGGCGAGCAAGGCTACAACTATGTGTTCAGCCTGATGAGCCTGCTGGCCATTGTTGGCTTCCTGGTCTCCAGCCTGCTGTACCAGGCCGTGCGCAAGAACGCCCGAGCCACCGCCGGGGCTGACGTCGCGCCCGCCTGAACCTGCGGGTTACTGCTCTTCATTCACCGGCAAACATCGGCACCCGTCGCTCCAGCATGGCACGGGTGCCTTCGGCAACGTCAGCACTGACGATCCGCCATTCGTGCTCCCCTCCTTCGCGGCCCAAGGCCTGACCGAATTGTACGGCCAGGCCTTGGCGTACCGCTTCAGCGCCAGCAATGCGCAACGCGACACCCGCAAATCCCCAATCAACTTCGGATGGCGCTCAATCTGCAACTCCTGCGGAGCCAGGGCATTTGCAGCGGGCTTTTGTGCGTGTGGTACGTACCATGTATTTACATACTGGTTATACGAAATTCCACACTGCTGAAAACGCTGTTTATAAGATGGAATAATTGAGCGTTATCGAATCTAATAGGCAAAAATCCTGTTGTTGGATGCCGCAGCAATACGTTTGCGTCCGGAGAGCTGTGAATGAACAAGGTCGATCGCTACCTCAAGGCCGGTACCCGGGAGAACACCCGGCGCAGTTACCGTGCCGCGGTGGAGCACTTCGAAGTGACCTGGGGCGGGTTCTTGCCGGCGACGGGCGACAGCATCGTGCGCTACCTGGCCGACTACGCCGATCAACTGGCGATCAGCACCTTGAAGCAACGCCTGGCCGCCCTCGCCCAATGGCACATCACCCAGGGATTTCCCGACCCGACCAAGACGCCGACGGTGCGGCAGATGATCAAGGGCATCCGCACCTTGCATCCGGCGCAGGAGAAGCAGGCGGCGCCCCTGTTGCTGCAACACCTGGAGCAGGCCATCGACTGGCTGGAACACCAGGCAACGCTGGCCGCCCAGCAGTACGACTGGCCCACCGTGCTGCGCTGTCGGCGGGATGCCGCGTTGGTGCTGATCGGATTCTGGCGTGGCTTTCGCGGCGATGAGCTGTCTCGCCTGCGAGTTGAACACACCGAGCTGCAAGCGGGGGTCGGGATCAGCTTCTACCTGCCCCACAGTAAAGGCGATCGCCAGCACCTGGGGACCCGCTTCCAGACCCCGGCCCTGAAAAAGCTCTGCCCGGTGCAGGCCTATGGCAATTGGATCACGGCCGCCGGCATTGCCTATGGGCCGGTGTTCCGGCGCCTGGACCGCTGGGGCAACCTGGCGCCGGACGGTTTGCACGCCAACAGCCTGATCCCCTTGCTGCGCCGCCTGTTTCGCCGAGCCGGGGTGCCCGCCGAGCTGTACACCAGCCACTCCCTGCGCCGCGGCTTTGCCACCTGGGCGACCGCCAATGGCTGGGATATCAAGTCACTGATGAGCTATGTCGGCTGGAAAGACGTCAAGTCGGCGATGCGTTATGTCGACGCTTCCCACAGCTTTGGTGGCTTAGCGGAAAAGCCACTGGTGCCGGGCATCACTCCGCGCGCCCTAGAATGATCCGCCGCCCTGCCCGGCCTAACGCTCAAGAAGCCTGGGCCTGCCCCGCCAGCAGGACTTCGAAGAACGATGAAAACAGCCGGCTGGAGCGTCGCTCCGCCAGGCAATAGAGGTACGTCTCGGTGTACAGCGGATCGCCTTCCAGGCGGATCGCGCGGATCCGTGGGTCGGCAATGAATTCGGCTTCGGACACCGCCCCCAGGCCAATTCCGCGGACCACGGCTTCGCGCAGGGCTTCACGGCTGCCGATCTCCATGGCGATTCGCGGCACCACGCCCGCGGCCAGCAGCGCCGCGTCGAGGACCGCGCGGGTGGTGGAACCGGGCTCGCGTTGCAGCAGCGCCTGGCCCTCCAGTTCTTCGAGACGCACCGAGCCGCGAGCAGCCAGGGGATGGGCATGGTGGGCGAACAGGATGATCGCGTGGCGCGCGTAATGCACGGCACACAGCGCCGGATCGTCGTGCCGCCCGGCCAGCACCGCGATGTCGGTCACGTAGCGTTCGAGATCGGCCAGGACCTCTGCCGAGTTGCCGACCCGGATCGACACATCGATCCGTGGATGACGCTGCAGATAGTGGTCGACCATCTCGATCACATGAAACGGCCCCACCGCCCCCAACCGCAACTCGCCGCTGTCGAGCCGGCCGGAATCGCGCAGCAGGTTGTGCGCGTCCAGGTCCAGGGCCGCCATCGCCTGGGCGATCGGCAGCAGTTGCCGGCCGACATCCGACAACTCGATGCGCCGCCCACGGCGGTGAAACAACTCCAGGTTGTATTGTCGTTCCATGGCTTGCACCTGGGTGGTCAGGGTCGGCTGGCTGAGGCCGATCGCCCGTGCCCCGGCACTGAAACTGCCGTGACGGGCCACGGCGAGGAACGCTCGCATCTTTGCGCTGGACATCCATAGACTCCATCAATAGTTAACTGCCTGAAGCCATATTGAATTGATCGAATGACTGTCACGTGACACTTCTAGCCTGAGGCAACTCCAAACCACTCCCTGGATTGCCATGAAACCTCTTCGCTCATTCCTGCGTGTTGCCAGCATCGCCCTCGCCCTGACCGCCGCCGGCCTGGCCAGTGCCAAAGACCAACTGACCATTGGCCTGATCCCCTCCGAAGACTCGCAGGCGATGATCGAAGCCAGCAAACAGGTGCTCGATACCCTGCAAACCCGGTTGGGCATGCCGGTGGTGCCCTTTGTCGCGACCGACTACAACGGCATCATCGAAGCGCTGCGCGCCGGCAAGCTCGACGTCGCGTACCTGGGGCCATTCTCCTACGTCCTCGCCACCTCGGTGGCCGAGGTCGAAGCCTTCGCGGTCGCCGTCACCCGCAAAACCGGGCAAAGCGCCTACAAGAGCGTGATTGTCGCGCGCAAGGACAGCGGCATCCGCGAGCTGGCCGACCTCAAGGGCCGTACCTTCGCCTTTGTCGACCCCAGCTCGGCGTCCGGCCACCTGTTCCCCAAGGCCGGCCTGGAGCAAGCCGGGTTCGTCCCGGCGCAGCTGTTTTCCCGGGTGATTTTCTCCGGCTCCCACGATGCCAGCATCCTCGCCGTGGAAAACCACAAGGTGGATGCCGCTGCGGTAGCCGACCGGATTTTTGCCAGCGCGGTGAGCAAGGGCCTGGTCAAGCAGGACGAATTCCAGGTGGTCTGGAGTTCGCGGCCGATTCCCGAGTCGCCGATGGTCTGGCGCAAGGACCTGGACCCGGCCCTGCAACAGAAGGTCGCCAGTGCCCTGGCCTCGATCAAGGATGTGCCGTGGGGTGACCAGGGCGTGCTCGACGGCTTCCAGCCCACCAGCGACGCCGCCTACGACGTGGTTCGCGACACCGCCAAGGTGCTCGATCTGGATTTGCGGAGCATGAAATGATCAGCATCCGCCAATTGACCAAGCACTACGGGAGCAACCCGGTGCTGCGCGGTATCGACCTGGACGTCGGCCAAGGCGAGTTCGTGGTGATCCTGGGGCAATCCGGCGCCGGCAAATCGACCTTGCTGCGCTGCATCAACCGCCTGGTCCAGGCCGACTCCGGCACCCTGCAGGTGGCCGGCATCGATGCCCGCTCCTGCCGCGATCCGCGGACGCTGCGCCGCCAGGTGGCGATGATCTTCCAGCACCACAACGTGGTGCCGCGCCTGAGCGTGCTGAAGAATGTCCTGACCGGACGCCTGGGCGCCGTGTCCACCTTCAGCTCGGTGCTGCAGCTGTTCCGCCGGGCGGATGTCGCCCTGGCCAGGCAATGCCTGCAACGGGTGGAGCTGGAGCACAAGGCCAACGAACGCACCGACGCTCTCTCCGGCGGGCAGATGCAACGGGTCGGCATCGCCCGCGCCCTGGCCCAGTGTCCCCAGGTGATCCTGGCGGACGAACCGGTGGCCAGCCTCGACCCCAAGACCGCACGCCTGGTGTTGCAGTACCTGCGCGATGCATCGCGGGAACTGGGGATCACCGTGCTGTGCAACCTGCACCAGGTCGACTACGCCCGTGAGTTTGGCGACCGGATTGTCGGCCTGGCCCACGGCCGCCTGGTGTTCGACGGCCACCCGGCGAGCATGGGCGAGGCTGACCTGCAACGCATCTACCCTGGCCAGGAACCAGCACTTGAAGTGCCACCGACGACCAGCGCGCTGGCGCTGGTGCCGTGCAGCGAATCGAGGGCTTGAGCATGCAACCGAACAACTACCTGTGGACCGTCGACCGGCCGCGCAGCGCGCGGAGCTGGCTGACTACCGCGGCGCTGGTGCTGGCGGTGGTGCTGACCCTGCATTGGAGTGCCGAGGGCGCGCAGCTCAGCGTTGCGGAACTGGCCGGCGGCCTGCCGCAAATCGGCGACTTCCTCGCCCGCACCATGCCACCCGACCTGAGCATTCTCCCGCGTTTGCTGGCACCGGCCATCGAAACCCTGCAGATCGCGATCTGGGGCACCCTGCTCGGCGTGCTGCTGGCGATTCCGTTGTCGTTCCTGGCGGCGCGCAACCTCAGTCGCAACCGCCTGGTATTCCACGCCACGCGACAGTTTCTCAACGTCACCCGCAGCATCAACGAACTGATCCTCGCCCTGATCTTTGTCTCGGCGGTGGGTTTGGGGCCCTTTCCCGGTGTGCTGGCGTTGGCGCTGCATGGCATGGGCATGCTCGGCAAGTTCTTCGCCGAAAGCATCGAGGAAATCGACCAGGGCCCCATCGAGGCCCTGCAGGCCACCGGGGCACGGCCGTTGCAGGTGATTGTGTTTGGCGTCCTGCCGCAGGTGATTACCGCCTGGATCGCGGTGATCCTCTACCGCTTCGAAGTCAACCTGCGCTCGGCCACCGTGCTCGGCATGGTCGGCGCCGGCGGCCTGGGGTTCGAGCTGGTAAGCAGCCTGAAGCTGTTCAAGTACGAACAAACCGCCACCTGCATCATCGTCATCACCTTGATGGTGGTCATCGCCGACGCGGTGTCCGGCAGGCTGCGCAATGCGATCCAGCGCGGTTCCAACCATTAAACCGCGCTAGCCGCACCTTCGGCTGCCGGCTGTTATCGGTCCAGCCGATTCAAACCTGCGATTTATCGATTTGAGCTGTTGGCGAGTGCCCCTGAGTATGGGGCCACTTCGCCAACAACAATAAGGAACTCCCTGATGACCGCCCGATTCCACAACCCGGTAGACACTCGTTTCGGCTGGGGCAGCCTGCAACAGTTGGCCGCGATTACCGAACAGCACAAGGTCGCCCTGGTGACATTCCCCGAAGCGCGCGGGCTGGGCCTGGTGGCGCGGATCGAAGAGCTGCTGGGTGATCGCCTGGTCTACGTGATCGAAGACGTGCAGCCCAATCCCGACGTGGCGCACCTGCGCGACACCTATGAACGCTTCTGGGCCGAAGCCGGCGACTGCGCCATGGTCATCGCCGTGGGCGGAGGCAGCGCCATCGACACCGCCAAGGCGCTGATTGTCGGTACCGAATCGGGGAGCTTCGACGAGTTGCTGACCCTGCTGGCAACCGGCAAGCCCTTTGTCCCGGCCCGCAGCAAATTGCTGATTGCCGCACCTACCACCGCCGGCACCGGCAGCGAAGTCACGCCCTGGGCGACCATCTGGGACAGCGCCAGCCTGAAGAAATACTCGCTGCACCTGGACTGCACCTGGCCCAAAGTGGCGATCATCGACCCGCAACTGATGTTGACGGTGCCAGCCAGCGTCACCGTCTCCACCGGCCTGGACGCCTTGTCCCATGCCCTGGAGGCAATCTGGAACGTCAACGCCAACCCGATTTCCGACACCTTCGCCGTGGCGGCCATCGAGGACATCCTCGAATGCCTGCCTCGGTTGCTGCGCGACCTGTCCAGCCAGGAACTGCGCTCGCGCATGGCCCTGGCCGCCCTCAAGGCGGGCATGGCGTTCTCCAACACCAAGACCGCACTGGCCCACTCCATTTCCTATGAAATGACCCTGCGCCACGGCCTGTCCCATGGCATCGCCTGCTCCTTCACCCTGCCCCTGGTGCTGGGCCTGGCCTGGGGTCACGACCAGGAGCGCGACCAGACCCTGCAACGGGTTTTCGGCACCGACTTGGCCAAGGCCCAGGCCCAGTTGCGCGACCTGTTGCACAGCGTGGGCGTGAAGACCGAGTTTGCCGACTACGGCGTCACCGCCCAGGACGCCGAGGCCATCATCCAGTTCGCCCTGCAGGGCGCGCGCGGCAAGAACTTCATCGGTTGCCAAGCGGCCTAGATCCAGCTTTTACCTCAACACGCACTGCCTGCGGCGCCACCGGCCGCGGCGATTTCCTGCGGCACCGGTAAATCGGTGTCACCCTCGGGCGATGGCTCGAGGGGCGAACAATAATAAGGAAAAGATCATGAATCGTGCCCAAACCCTGCCTGGTATCGCTACCCACACGGCCTCGTTCCGCGTCGCCCAGTGGCGCATGTTGCTGGCGGCGATGTTCTGTTACCTGTTTTTCTACACCGGCCGGCAAACCTTCGGTTTTGCCATTCCAGGGATCCAGGCCGAGTTTGGCCTGAGCAAGGAAACCCTGGGCTGGGTGTCGGCCGCCATGCTCTGGGCCTACGCCATCGGCCAGGCCATCAATGGCAACCTTGCCGACAAGTTCGGTGGCCGGCGGATCATGACCCTGGGCGCCGTGCTGTCCTGCGGCGCCAACTGGGTGACCAGCTTCTCTGCCGGGTTTGCCAGCCTGATCCTGCCCTGGGGCATCAACGGTTACTTCCAGGCATTGGGCTGGGCGCCGGGCAGCCGGCTGATCTCCAACTGGTGGAGCGCCGGCGAGCGCGGCAAGGTCTACGGCTTTTATGTGTTTGCCGCCGGGTGCGCCTCGGTGCTGTCCTACGTGACCTCGATCGTGGTGCTGGAGGTGCTGCAACTGGAGTGGCGCTGGATCTTCCGTCTGCCGGTGTTGCTGATGCTGGCCGGCGGTATCCTGTTCTACCTGATTGCCCGTGAACGCCCGCAAGACCTGGGCTTCGAACCGCTGGCCGACACCGGTGTGGCCAATGCCGCCGACAAACAGCATGAGGTGGCGCAAGGCGAGGTCGAAACTTCCGCGCAGCGCTACAAGGCAGTCCTGAAAAATGCCCGGCTGATCATCGCCGCGGTATCCCTGGGCTTCCAGAACGCCGCCCGCTACGGCCTGATCGTCTGGGTGCCGGTGCATTTTCTCGGTGCCGACTGGAAAAGTGGCGACAGCCTGGTGGATCCGAAGTGGATCACCGTGGCCCTGCCCGTGGGCATGGCGATCGGCGCGCTGACCAATGGCTGGGTGTCGGACAAGCTGTTCGGCTCCAAGCGTTACCTGGCGATCATGCTCTACATGTTCCTCGGCGCGGCGACCAGCCTGTGGATGTGGAGCCTGCCGCCCCACAGCATGATCGGCCTGGTGGCGCTGTTCCTCTGCGGGTTCTTCGTCTATGGCCCGGCCTCCAGCTTCTGGGCGCTGTGCCCGGATCTGGTCGGCGCCAAGCGGGCGGGCACGGCCACTGGGGTGATGAACTTCTCCTCCTATCTGTTCGCTGGCCTGGCGGAACCCCTGATCGGCAGTATGCTCGACAGTACCGGCAATACCTCGCTGATCTTCATCGTGGTGACCTCGGCCTGCCTGTGCAGTGCGCTGGTCGCGCTGTTCATCAGGCGTTGATGGCTCGGCACCCCGTTTCGACTCACAGGCAGGCGCACTCATGTACCAGTACCACAAGTGGCTCCGTTCCTTTCACGCCGTGGCCAAAACCGGCAGCTTCACCCTGGCGGCCGAATACCTGTGCATCGGCCAGCCAACGGTCAGCGAGCAGGTCAACGCCCTGGAGAAGAAGTTCTCGGTGGAACTGTTCCACCGCCGTGGTCGCTTTATCGACATGAGTTCGGCCGGGCACCAGCTCTACGGGATTACCCAGGGCCTGTTCGGCCAGGAGGACGAAGCCGTGCAGCTGCTGCACAGTTTCAAGCAACGCAAGACTGGCATGTTGCGCCTGGGGGCGGTTTCGCCGCCTATCGCGATGAACCTGACCTATGAACTGATGCAGCAGCATCCGGACATCGAGCTGGAAACCTCATTCAGCCCGGAAAAGGAGACCCTGGCGCGACTGTTCAACTTCGACATCGACGTGGCGATCCTCGCCCTGTCCGAGTTCGACCAGCGCTTCGACACCCAGCTGTACCGGCGCTACCCGATCATCGCGGTGGTCCGTGACGACCATCCCTGGGCACAGCAAGAACAGGTGCATGTCGAGCAGATCAGTGCCGAGAAATGGGTGCTGCGCGAGAAGAGTTCGCGGACCCGGCAACTGGTGGAGGAAAGCTGCACGCGGTTGAACGTCGAACTCAACTGCGTGATGCAATTGAACAGCCGCGAAGCCATTGTCCACGCCATCGCCAAGGGCATCGGCATTGGTTTTGTCTCGGCTGTCGAGTACGCCCAGACCCCGGGCACCAAACCCATCACCTTCGTCGATCACCCGTTCGCCATCGATTACCACCTGTGCTGCCTGGGCATCCGCCGCAACCGGCCAATGATCGCCGAGCTGTTCGACTCAAGCCCGATACCGACCACCTGACAACACCGTACCCATTGACCTTTGCGCCCTACTTCCTTGCACGAAGGACGGCCGCCCCCTACCCACACACTGGAGATCTACCATGCACTATCAACAACCGCGCCACCTGCAAGCCGTGGTCCTGGACTGGGCCGGCACCGTCGTCGACTTCGGCTCCTTTGCCCCCACGCAGATTTTCGTCGAAGCCTTTGCCGAGTTCGGCGTTGCCGTGTCCCTGGAAGAGGCCCGTGGCCCGATGGGCATGGGCAAGTGGGACCACATCCGCACGCTGTGCAATCAACCGCAGATTGCCGAACGTTACCGTGCCGTGTTCGACCGCCTGCCGACCGATGCAGACGTCACTGCACTCTATGAACGGTTTATGCCGCTGCAGATCGACAAAATCGCCCTGCACTCAGCCCTGATCCCAGGCGCCCTGGAGGCCATCGCCGCGCTCCGCGAGCAGGGTCTGAAAATCGGATCCTGCTCCGGCTATCCGGCGGTGGTGATGGCCAAGGTGGTAGAGCTGGCCCGGGCCAACGGCTACGTCGCCGATCATGTGGTAGCCACCGACGAAGTGCCCAACGGCCGTCCGTATCCGGCACAGGCCCTGGCTAACGTGATCGCCCTGGGAATCAGCGACGTCGCCGCATGCGTCAAGGTCGACGACACCTGGCCGGGTATCCTCGAAGGCCGCAGCGCCGGCATGTGGACAGTCGCCCTGACCTGCTCCGGCAACGCCCTGGGCTTGACCTACGAACAGTTCCAGGCACTGAGCCCCGAGCAACTGGCCGAAGCACACGCCCGCATCAGCCAAACCTTCGAAGGCGCCCGCCCGCACTATCTGATCGACACCATTGCCGAGTTGCCGGCAGTGATCGAGCAGATCAACGCCCGCCTGGCACGGGGTGAAACGCCGCAAGGCGCGTGAGCCACGCAAACCCTCAACTTGCAGCGTATCGGGTGGCGGGTTGCCCCGGTACGCTGTCACCCCATCGGTGTTTTTTATGTGTCCGATCCACGCATTATCGATCCTCGCGTGTGTGCCACAGGCGTAGCAGATAGAGGGTGGAACCCTGAATCTCGTACCGCATCTCGTAGTGGCCGATAATAATTCGGCGCACATCCCGTGGCTGGAACTCTTCAAGCCGTTCGCCAATGCGTGGATTTGTCAGCAACGTACGAGGAGCAGCCGTGAGCTGTTGAATCGTATGCGCGGCGGCGGGCTGGTTCACCGCGGCCAGAAACTCATACAGCCGGGCAATGTCGGAAAGCCCCTTGCTGGTCCACTTCAACTCCATCAGCGCGGCACTGGCAGCGGGGATTCTGTACTCAGGCTGTCGGCCCAAGCCTGGACAGCCTGGTGGTCAATTACCCGGCCGGCGTCCACATCAGCCAAGGCCTCTCGGGTCAGGCGACTGCGTTCTTCTTCTTGGTCAATCCAGGCAGAAAGGGCCTGTTTGACGATCCAGTTCTTGGAGCGCTCAAGGCGCTCAGCCATCAAATCGACCTTCTCAGCCAGTTGCACAGGGACATGAGCCGTGACGGATCGGGTCTTGGCGGTAGTAACCATGATCATTACTCCAATGCAGCGAAATGCTATTTTTTGGGCACTTGGCCGCCAGTGGCGCGGCGCAGCGTCATGCCTGGTTGAAGCGAGTCATCAATTGCTTGTCCTCGCCTTTGTCGTGCCGGGCCACATCATGAATCGTAATGCATCATTGCGATCAAAGATTAATCATAGTTAATAACCTCGAATCGTCAAGCCTTGAGATCAGGTTGGGCTGCCCCTTCCCCAATGTGCGTGGGAAATGAGCTAATTTAGTGTGACCCATAGGATTGCGAGTTATTTGCACGGAAGCATCAAGATGAATTTCAAGACAAAAGCGAATAACCCGTATCTTTTGCCCGCACTAGAAGGCCCATTTCGCCTGCCTATTGGTCAATCAGCCTGCGCTTTGCGCAAATGGCAGCAGTCTCTTTTCATGGCAACAATGCTACTTGGCTTGTTGACGACGGCAGCGTTTGCCAGCGCTCAACCGAGCAATCTTGGGGATGAACAGGTTTTTCAGACAAACACCGAATTGCAGCGCGCTAATACGCAGGTGATTGCGGCATCCACCTACGCCGAACAACATCCGCGTGATACCGATGCACAGTATGCGCTGGCCGTGGCGCTGGATCGCATGGGTGACCTGCAAACCCTGAGGGCGAGGCAACCATTCCCTTACAACGCCGGTTACCGGGCCGCTCTGGAGCTGGCCCGGAACAACCTGAAGGCCCACCCATACACCAGTAAGCTCATGCCCAAGGTGCAACGCCTGGAACCTGGCGCGGCAGCAGACTCGGAGCAAATACTCTGGAGCTACCGTGACGCTGCCCGACGTTACTTCACCAGGGCCCGTATCGTTTACCAACAACTGGTCGCCTTGCAGCCCAACAACAGCAAGTGGCAACAAGCACTCGCGGTGAACTACACAAGAACCAACCCGGGCCATATGGGGGTCGAAGAAGTCAGGGCCTACTATCAGCCGGCCCTGGATATTCTGCTGCGCCTGGCAAAGTCAGCGCCTGGTAACCAGCAGTTGCAACGCGATCTCGCGGCAACCTACGAGGAAATTGCGGACCGGGTGAATTCAATGACCGGCACCTTGCCCGCTGAATACCATGAGGCCTTGGCAATACGTATAAAAGTGCTCAGGAGCAATGAAACCAATCCACTGTTCGTCCGCGAGTTGGCAGTGACCTTCGGCAAGATCGGCGAAGCCCTGGTAATGCGGGGGAAATGGGCAGCAGCACGTGACGCCGTGACCGATCAATTTGGCTTGTACCAGGATTTGGCTGCCTTGGACCCTGGCAACAACCAATGGCAACGCGAACTTGCAGTGGCGCACATGGATTTTGCAGCGATTAAAAACGACAACAATGGGCCAGGCGCAAAACTAGAGGCAGAAGTGCTGGCTCATTATGCCCAAGCCTTGGCAATACGAACCCGGCTGATTCAAGTGGAGCCGAGCAATGCGCAGTGGCAGATGGACTTGGTCGCCAGCCACGAAACTATGGCCAGGTTTTACGATGACCGAGGGTTGGACGAAAAAACCCTGGCCTCCTACATCGAGGCGCAACGACAAATGGCCAAGTTCGCACAGCGTTACCCCAACGATCGCGGTTGGCTCTTCTACCAACTCTATTTCTATTTCAGCATCGGTTCCGAGTACCGGGCAATACAGAGCTGGGCCGCGCCACACTCACTTGGGGGGAAATTTCCCGAACCTGGGAAATTCAAAGCCGCTGCTGACGCCCAGGATGAGGTGTTTGAAAACATGCGCAAGATAATCGATACCTTGGTCCGCATGACCGATGCCCCTGTGAGGCCAGCGTAGAAAAATGAACACATTGCAGTGGCCCACAATGATTTTCTTACTCAGCGTGCTAACAGCAGGCTGTAGCAGTGTCATTTATCCCGACCTGATCCCGGCCACCGCTGAAACGGTGAAAACAGCACCTGACACGGATGCTAAAAAAATCATTTCAGCGCAGTGGATGAACAGCGATTTTTCTGCCGAAATCCAAAACCTGCCCAGTGGAGATGTATCAGGGCTTCTTATAAAAACAGAGGGCTACGCGCCGGGAGAACAAATCACCGTTGAGCTCGATGATAAAAACAGCAATGACGATGGTGGTAGCTACACGCTAACCAAAAAAATAACCGGCGTCGTGGATAAGCACGGTGAAGTCAGAGTACTGATTAAAAGTTAAACCACCTGGTCAGATGCGGTCTTGGCGCAGCCACTCGATGAACAGCGCAAACAACTCGGACTGGGAGTTGATCGCCAACTTCAGGTACAGGTTCTTGCGGTGCATGCGCACGGTTTCTGCGGCGATCCGCAGTTCGTTGGCCGTCGACTTGACCGAGTGGCCGCGCAGCACCATGTGCGCCACTTCACGCTCACGCTCGGTCAGCACCTCACAACCGAAATGCTCGAAGGCGTGCTGGATACTCGGTTTGAGATCGACCGTCGCAGGTGCAGCTACCGCCTCCTGTTGGGTGATCAGCCGGTTGCACTGGGCAAACTGGCGGATGAACTGGCGGACCATAGGCTCGACTGCGCGCAGCAGGTCCAGTTGCCCGGTGCTCAAGGCCTGGCCGCCAAAGCCCTGGAACAGGCTCAGGGACACCTTGCTCTGATTGCCGACATCGACAATGAAATAACTGTCTTCCGAACAACCGCCCTTGAGGTAGTAGGCCTTGTAGTAGTCGCTGTCGAAAAAGTCGTCCGGGGCGATTTCTTCCAGGTGATAGAAGCCTTCCGCCAGGCCCTGCTCCACCGCCAGGCAGAACGGGTCGAGCAGGTAACCGCCGGAGAAATAGCGTTCGATCACCGACTCCCGGTACTGCTCGGGAATGCCTTGCAGGTACAAGGATTGGGGTGGCTGGTCCTTGCGCTCCAGGCTGATCATCACCGATTCCACCGACACCAGGTGTCCCAAGGCCTGCGCCAGGCAGCGCAACGCATCCGCCGTATCGATCCGGGTAAAGGCGTGCGCCAGCCCGGCGTGCCATTGATGCAGGGCACGCCAGGGCATGGCGATCAGTGTGTGGTCCTGGGCTTTGCTCATGCCGCGCAGTCTAGCCGGTGAGCCAGGACCGCGCATAGGCAGGCCGCGGCTGCTCATCGCCCGGCGTACAGGTCCAGGGCCTGGAGTTCGGCGGCGACCTCGAGGATGCACGCGCGCAGGGTCTCGACGATTTCGTCGACCTGGGCATGGGTGATGATCAGCGGCGGCGACATTACATTCAGGTGCATGATCGGCCGCACCAGCAACCCCTTGGCCTGGGCCCGCAGATGAATCCGCTCGCCGATGTTGACCTCGTCGGCAAACAGCGCCTTGCTGGCCTTGTCGGCCACGAACTCGACGCAGGCCATGAGTTTCTCGCAGCGCACATCGCCCACCAGCGGCAAACCACGCAGGGTTGCCAGGCGTTGTTCCAGGTAGCTGCCCACCTCCTGCACGTGGGCCAGCAGGTTCTCGCGCTCGATGATCTCGATGTTCTTCAGCGCCGCGGTGCAGCACACCGGATGGCCACTGTAGGTGAAACCGTGGGTGAAGCAGCGCCCTTGGCCGGGCTCGGCGATCACGTCCCAGATCCGCGTCGAGAAAATGCACGCCCCCAGCGGCAGGTAGGCCGAGGTCAGGCCTTTGGCGGTGGTGATGATGTCCGGCTGCACGCCGAACAGCTCGCTGGAGGCGAACCACTTGCCCAGGCGGCCGAACGAGGTCACCACTTCATCGGCGACAAACAGGATGTCGTGGGCCTGGCACACCTGCCACATGCGCTGCAGATAACCTTCAGGGGGAATGATCACCCCGCCGGAGCCCATGATCGGCTCGGCAAAAAACGCCGCGACCCGGTCGGCACCGATGCTGTGGATCTTGTCTTCGAACTCCTGGACCAGGAATTCGAGGAACTGCGCCTCGTCCATGCCATCCGGGGCGCGGTACGGGTTGGGGTTGGAGACGTGGTGGATCAACTCATGGGCGTAATCGAATTCCGGCACCCGGTCAGCAGCCTTGTTGCCGATCGACATCGTCAGGCAGGTCGAGCCGTGATAGGCGTTGTAGCGGGCAATGATGTGTTTCTTCTGCGGTTTGCCACGGCAGTTCTGGTAGTACTGGATCAGTCGATAGGCGGTGTCGACCGCAGTCGAACCACCGGTGGTGAGGAACACGTGGTCGAGATCGCCGGGAGCCAGGCTGGCAAGTTTTTCGCAAAGCTCGATTGCCACCGCATTGGCCATGTCGGAGAACGGATTGGCGTACGCCAGTTGCCGGACCTGATCGGCAATCGCCAGGGCCATTTCCTCGCGGCCCAGGCCGATGTTGGTGCACCACATGCCGCCCACCGCATCGAGAAAGCGCTGGCCTTCACTGTCGTAGATATACGCGCCGTCGCCGGCGACGATGTTCAGCGCGCCGTTTTGCCGGTGCTCATCGAACACGTGGTAGCCGTGCATGTGGTGGGCCTTGTCGGCCTTGACCAGTTGGGCGTTATCGAACTGGTTGAAGAACTCGGTGTTGGGTGTGGTCATGGCAAAGGTCTCGAAGGTGATGATCAATCAGCTGGGATAATCAAGGTGGGAGCGAGCCGACACTGACTCAGAGCCCGGTCTTTACCGTGCTCCAGACCCGAGTGATGGCGCGCATGTCCTTGGCATCCTGGGTCTTCTGCGCAAACAGCCGCGCACGCGTGGCCGCGTCGGGGTAGATCGCCTGGTTGTCACGCACCTCGGGCTGCAGCAACGCGGTGGCGGCCTGGTTGCTGTTGGCGTAGTGGATGTAGTTGCTGACGTCGGCCATTACCTGGGGTTGCAACAGGTACTGGAGGAACTTGTGGGCGTTGGCCACGTGGGGCGCGTCACTGGGGATGTACATATTGTCGAACCAGATCAGCGAGCCTTCCTTGGGCACGAAGTACGCCAGGTTGATCTTCAGCTTGGCCTCCTCCGCCCGGGCCTGGGCGGTGGCGTAATCGCCGGACCAGGTCATCGCCATGCAGACATCGCCATTGGGCAGGCTGGTGAGGTAGTTCACCGAGTCGAATTTCTTGATGTAGGGTCGCACCGACAGCAACAGGTCCTGGGCGGCCTTGAGGTCGGCCGGCGCGGCGCTGCGGGGGTCACGGCCCAGGTAGGTCAATGCCAGGGGGATGACTTCGGTGGGCGCATCGATCAGGGTCACGCCGCAGTCGGCGAAGCGCGAGACAATCTTGGGATCGAAGATCATCGCCAGCGAACCGATAGGGGCATCGGGCATGCGGGCCTTGATCATGTCGACGTTGTAGGTCACGCCATTGCTGCCCCAGGTGTAGGGCGCCGAATAGGCCACACCGGGATCGTAGCCCTGCAGGTCCTGCAGCACCTTGGGGTCCAGGTTGCTCCAACCCGGCAGTTGCTGCTTGTCCAGGGGTTGGAACACCTTGGCCTTGATCAGCGGCGGCACCAGGGAGGCATTGAGCACCACCAGGTCGTAACCGGAGTGGCCGGTGAGCAGCTTGGCCTGCACCGTCTCGTAGGCATCGAAGGTGTCGTAGATGACCTTGATCCCCGTGGCCTGTTCAAAGTCGGCCAGGGTCCTTTCACCGATGTAGTCCGCCCAGTTGTACAGCCGCAGCGTGTGGGCATCGTTCACCTCGGCGGCATGCACCGCCCAGGACAAGGGAGCTAGCAACAGACTGGAAAACACGTGTAGTGCCTTGCGCATTGCACATTCCACCTTATAAGCAGACTCGGCTCTGGATGAGCGGACGTGCTTACTATTGGCGGATTAACGCAACGGCACCATACCCCGAATGGGGGTGGACGCCCGCCCCCCAAACGCAGAACCGTAGCAGCTGTCGAGCAGCGCGAGGCTGCGTCAACGGCCGCACGACGTTCATTCAACTCGGCAATACATCCGCCGGGGGTCGCTGCGCAACCCAACGCAGCCTTCGACAGCGGCTACAGGGATATCCGTCAGACTGCCAGCACGCTGCAGGACGCCTGGTACAGCAGATGCTCGGTGGTGCTGCCGATGAGTTTTTCCAGGCCTCGCGACTGATTGCGCCCCAGCACCAGTACATCGACCTGGTTCTGATGGGCGAATTCGGCCAGCACCTGGACTGGATCACCCTTGATGAAGTGCCGGTGCTCCGGCGCTACGCCAAAATGCTCGGCGGTATTGAGGAAGGCGTTTTCCAGGTCCTGGCGCAATTGCCGGGTCAAGTCGCTCAACGCCAACCCGGCGGCGCCCAGGTCACCCAGAAAATCGGCGGTTATGTCACAGGCTGTGACCAGGTGCAGTTCGGCATCGCATTGCAACGCCAGGCGTTCGGCCTGCTTGAGGATCCGCTCGTTGAGCTTTTGATTCTGTGGCTGATCATTGGCGCTGTCGATGGCCGCAACGATCTTGCGCGGCAAGGCCTGGGCCTGGTCGCCCACCAGGTAGGTCGGCACCGGGCAATAGCGCAGCAGGTGCCAGTCCATCGGGGTGAAGAAGGTGCGCTTGAGCAACGGTTCCTGCTGCACTTGCTTGATCAGCAGGTCCGGTTGCAGTTCGCTGACGTGCTGCAGGATGTCGCTCCTGACGTCTTCGGACCACGTGGTGTAGGCCGTGACCTCAACCCCGCTGACTCGCAATTGATGGGCTTGCGCCTGGAGCCAGAGGTCCTGTTCCTGCAGATAGCTGGCCCGTGCGCTGGCCCAGTCATCGCCCTCCAGCAGGGAAAGGATGCCCAGGGACTTGATCAGCCCGACGATGTGCAGGCTCGCACCGCTGGCCCCGGCCAGCGCACCCGCCTGCTGGATGGCCGGCGACTGGCGCAGGGCCGGGTTGATGATCAGCAGCAGGCGTTGGTACTGGCTCATGGTCGGATTCTCGGATGAAGTTATGTTCAGTATTGACCCAAGACTGCACCCGTGGGGGTTTAGCGTATTGATCCCGATCAAGGCCGGTGGCTGGTCAGGCCATGGTTGGGGGCCGCGGATACAACTGCTCGTCAAACTGGGCCAGTCGCGGGAACACCAGGGGCTGTTCATCCGCCAGGTGCTGCAGGCGCTGGTCGTACTCCACCAGAAACGTCTGGCGCGCCTCATCGCTGATATAAGGCACGTGCCAGGCGACAAACGGCTCCAGCACATCAAACCCAACGTAGGCCAAGGTCCCGCGCAGGATCGGCCGCAGCATGTCTTCCAGCGGGCCGTGAATCGCACCGTCGCCGAACATGTGCTCACGCCCCCCCAAGGTCACCGTCACCAGCGCCTTCTTCCCGGCCAACCCACCCTGATCGTAAAAACGCTTGCCGCCATAGCAAATGCCCGACACCAGCACCCGATCGATCCAGCCCTTGAGCATGGCCGGGGCGGAGAACCAGAAGATCGGGAAGTTGAGGATCAGCAAGTCGGCCCACAACAGCTTGTCCAGCTCGCCCTGGATGTCCGCGGCCAGGGATTGGCTCTTGACCCCCAGGCGTTGTTCCAGGGCGTAGACCAGGTAATCGGGGTTTTCCCGCGAGGAAAAGTCCTGGCTGCTGGCGACCGGATTCCAGTTCATCGCGTACAGGTCGCTGACCTGCACCTCGTGGCCCTGGGCCTTGAGGGTGGTCACGGCCTGGTCACGCAGGGCCGCGGTGAAGGAGTTCGGTTCGGGGTGAGCGTGGACGATCAATACTTTCATGATGATTCCTTAGACGTCTGCAAGCGTCGGCGTTGAAGGGTGTGCAGCGCGCGTGGCCAGCAACCGGTCGAGCCAGTCGGGGTCCATTTGCGGTTCGGATGAAAACAGCAGCCCGGTGTAGTCCTGGTGCGGCGGGGTAAAGATGGCATCACGTGAGCCGTGGTCGACCACCCTGCCCCTTTGCATCACCAGCACCTCGTCGGCAATCGCCCGCACCGTGGCCACGTCGTGGGTGATGAACAGGTAGGCGACGCCGAGCTGTTGTTGAATACGGTTGAGCAGTTTCAGTACACCCTCGGCCACCAGTTGGTCGAGGGCCGAGGTCACTTCGTCGCAAATGATCAGTTGCGGATCGGCCGCCAGCGCCCGGGCGATGCAGATCCGTTGTTTCTGCCCACCGGACAGTTCCCGGGGCTGGCGCTCCATGAAGGTCGCCGGATCGAGTTCGATCATCTCCAGCAACTCGGCCACGCGGGCGCGCATGGCCTGGCCCTTGAGCCCGAGGTAAAACGTCAGCGGCCGGCCGATGATGTCGACGATGCGCTGGCGCGGGTTGAGCGCCGTGTCGGGGATCTGGTAGATCATCTGGATCTTGCGCAGTTGCTCCTTGCTGCGCTGGCGAAAATCCGCCGGCAGCGGCTGACCGTCGTAAAGCACCTGCCCGGCCGTCGGTGGCAGCAGGCCGGTGATCAAGCGCGCAGTGGAGCTTTTGCCGCTGCCGGACTCACCGATCACCGCCAGCGTCTGGCCACGGTACAGGCTCAGGGATACGTCGTGCAGTACCGGGTGCTGGCCGTAGCTGGCGCAGCTGTTGCGCAATTCCAGCAACGGCTGTTCCTGCTGCGGCAAGGGCTTGGGTTCGGTGCGAAAACTGCGCACCGCCCACAGCGACTTGGTGTAGTCCTGCTGCGGGGCGTCGAGCATTTGCCGGGTCTGGGCCTCTTCCACCAGCTTGCCGTGGCGCAGCACCATGATCCGGTCGGCCATCTGCGCCACCACCGCCAGGTCGTGGCTGATGTAGATCGCAGCGCTGCCGTACGTTGCCACGGCATCGCGGATCGCCGCCAGCACCTCAATCTGGGTGGTGACGTCCAGGGCCGTGGTCGGTTCGTCGAAGATGATCAGGTCCGGATGGCAAGCCATCGCCATCGCGGTCATGACCCGCTGCAACTGGCCACCGGAGACCTGGTGCGGATACCGCTGGCCGATCTGCTCGGGGTTGGGCAGGCGCAGCACCCGATACAGTTCGACGGCTTCGGCCATGGCTTGCGCGCGGCTGATGCCGGCGTTCTGCACGGCGGTTTCGACGTGTTGGTCAATCAAGCGATGGGCCGGGTTGAACGACGCCGCTGCGCTCTGCGCGACATAGGCGATGCGCAGCCCCCGCAGTTTGCGCAAGGTCTCGGGCTTGGCGGCCAACAGGTCGATGCCATCGAACTGCAGCGATCCGCCAGTGACCCGGCAGCCATCGCGGGTGTAGCCCATGGCGGCCAGGCCGAGCGTCGACTTGCCGGCCCCCGACTCGCCGATCAGGCCCAGCACCTCGCCCCGTTGCAGGGTCAGGTCGATGCCCTTGATCAACGGGTGCCAGGCGTCCTCGTAGTGACCTTCGATGTGCAGGTTGCGGATTTCCAGCAGCGGTTTGGCAGTATTCATCATCAGCATTCCTTGAGACCGCTGGATTTGTGCAGCATCCAGTCGACGACGAAGTTGACGCTCACCGTGATCAACGCCACGGCCAGGGCCGGCAGCAATGGGCTGATGTCACCGAAGGTGATCAGCACCGCGTTGTCGCGCACCATGCTGCCCCAGTCGGCCGTGGGCGGTTGAATCCCCAGGCCGAGGAACGACAGCGCGCTGATGAACAGGAACACAAAGCAGAACCTCAGGCCGAACTCGGCAATCAGCGGCGCCGCGGCATTGGGCAGCACCTCGCGGGTCACCAGCCACCACAGGCCCTCACCCCGCAGCCGCGCGGCCTCGACGAAGTCCTGGACCACCACGTTCATCGCCACCGCGCGGGACAAGCGAAATACCCGGGTTGCATCCAGCAGCGCGATCACCAGCACCAGCGAGGTGGCCGTGGTGCCCACCACGCTGAGGATCAGCAAGGCAAAGATCAGTTGCGGGATGGCCATCAGGATGTCGACCACCCGCGACAGGCCCTGGTCAACCCAGCCGCCCTTGATCGCCGCCACCAACCCGCTCAAGCCGCCGAGCAGGAACGCCAGCAGCGTAGTCAGGAAGGCAATCCCCAGGGTATTGCGGGCACCGTAGACCAGGCGGCTGAACATGTCGCGGCCCAGGTTATCGGTGCCCAGCAGGAACTCGCCGCCCCAGGGCGCGAAGCCCTCGCCCACCACCTGGGTTTCACCGAACGGCGCCAACAGCGGGGCGAACAGCGCCACCAGGACATACAGCACGATCACCAGCAGGCCGAACTGGGCGCTAAGCGGCGCGCGGAACAGTGCCCGGAGCAATTGTTTAAGCAGGCTCATGGTCTACTCCTTCGGATGCATCAGGCGTGGGTTACTGGCAATCGACAGCACGTCGGCGCTGGTATTGAGCAGGATGTAGGTGGCCGCGAAGATCAGGCTGCAGGCCTGCACCACCGGAATGTCGCGCTTGGCCACCGAGTCCACCAGCAACTGGCCAAGACCGGGATAGACAAACACCACCTCGACCACGACTACCCCCACCACCAGGTAGGCCAGGTTCAGCGCCACCACGTTGACGATCGGCGCCAGCGCGTTGGGCAGGGCGTGGCGAAAGATGATCCGCGACGGGCTGATGCCCTTGAGCCGGGCCATTTCGATGTAGGGGCTGGCCAGCAGGTTGATCAGCGAGGCGCGGGTCATGCGCATCATCTGCGCGATCACCACCAGGCTCAGGGTCGCCACCGGCAGCACCGAGCGCTCGAGGATGGTGCCCAGCGAGGCGTCTGGAGCCAGGTTGGAAATGCTCGGGAACCAGTTGAGTTTGACTGCGAACACCAGGATCAACAGGTAGGCCACGAAGAACTCGGGAAACGACACCGCACTCAAGGCCGAGGTGTTGAGCAAACGGTCGAACCAACTGTTGCGATACAACGCCGCGAGCATGCCCAGCAACAAGGCCAGCGGCACCGAGACCAGCGCCGCCAGCAGCGCCAGGCTGAAGGTGTTGCCCAGGCGGCTGCCGACCAGCTCGGCGATCGGCCGCTGGTTGGCCAGCGAAACCCCCAGGTTGCCCTGCAGCAACTGCCAGATCCAGTGGCCGAAGCGGGTCAATGGCGGCAGGTCCAGGCCCAGTTGCGCGCGGTAGGCCGCCACGGTTTCCGGGGTCGCTGACTGGCCGAGCATGGCCTCGGCGATGTCACCGGGGAGCATGCCGACGGCGAGGAAGATGATCACCGATACGGCGAACAGGGACAGCAGGCCCAGCGCCAGGCGCTGACCCAACAGCTTGAAAATACTTCTCATCGTGCGGTTCCTTATTCTTCTACTGTGGGAGCGAGCGCCCGCTTGCGGCTTGCTCGCGATGGCGGCGGTCCATTCAAAATCAATGTTGCCTGACCAATTGCTATCGCGAGCAAGCCGCAAGCGGGCGCTCGCTCCCACAGGGATTTTCATCGCTTCGAGAATTTCTTACGCCTGCCACCAGCGCTCGATCACCCGCAGCCCGTCCAACTCGCCATACGGCGCGGTCTGGCCGCCGTGGCTGACTCGCTTGGAACGGGCCGCCACGGAGCTGGCGAACAACGGCACGATCGCCCCGCCGTCGTCGCGGCACAGCGCCTGCATTTCGTTGTACATCTCGCGGCGCAGCGGCTCGTTCATCTCGCCCCGGGCGGCATTGAGCAACTGGTTGAAGCGCGGGTTATCCCAGTGGGTTTCGTTCCAGGCCGCACCCTTGGCGTACCCGATGCTGAACATCCGGTCGGCGGTCAGGCTGCTGTACCAGAACGAGGTGGTGAAGGGTTGCTTCATCCACACGTTGGAGAAAAAACCGTCGGCTGGCTCGCGCACCACGTCGATGTCGATCCCGGCGGCTCGGGCCTGCTCCTTGAACAGCACCGACGCGTCCACGGCCCCGGTGTAGGCTGCATCGGACGCTTGCAGGCGTACCTTGAGCGAATCCATGCCGGCCTTCTTCAGGTGGAAACGCGCCTTGTCCGGGTCGTAGGTGCGTTGCTCCAGCGCGCTGTTGATGAACCGGCTGCCGGGCTGGATCGGGTGGTCGTTGCCCACCAGGCCATAGCCGTAGAGCACCGAGGCCAGCAGGGTTTCGCGGTTGATCGCGTGCTTCATCGCCAGGCGCACGTCGTTGTTCTGGAACACCGGGCTGTCGGTCAACATGGGAAAGGTGTAGTGCTGGGCGCCCTTGGTTTCCTCGATCACCAGGTTGGGGTTGCGTTTGAGCAGCGCCACAGTCTTGAGGTCGACTTTGTTGATCACGTCCACCTGGCCGGTCACCAGGGCGTTGACCCGCGCGGCGCCATCGGCAATGGCGATCAGTTCGGCGCTGGCGAAGTGCGCCCGGCCGGGTTTCCAGTAGTCGGGGCTGCGCTCCAGGGTCATGCGCACGCCCGGTTCGAAGTCCTTGAGTCGATAGCCGCCAGTACCGACCGCAGACTGCCAGTCCGGCAGACCGTCCTTGCTGGGCATGATCACCAGGTGGTAATCGGCAACCACATAGGCGAAATCGGCGTTGCCCGAGTGCAGTTCGAACACCACGCTGTCCGGGCCCTGGGCGCTGACCTTGGCGACATCGCCGAGCACGGTCTTGGCCGCCGATGTCGACTTCTCGCCCAGGTGGTGCTGGATCGAGGCCACCACATCGTCGCTGTTCAGGCTCTTGCCATTATGGAAGGTCACGCCCGGGCGCAACTTGAAGGTCCAGACCCGCGCGTCCGGGCTCGACTCCCAGCTCAGCGCCAGTTCCGGAATGGCGCTGCCGTCGACGGCGATTTCACTCAAGGTGTTGTACACCGCCGAGAACCCGACAAAGGTGAAGGTGTCGCTCCAGGAGCCGGGATCGCGCGAGTCGGTGGTGCTGCCACCGGCCAGGCCCAGGCGCAGCACGCCACCGGGCTTGGGGATCGCCTCCTCGGCAAATGCGCCAAACGGCAAACCCATGGAGCAGGCACCGGCCATGGCGGCCGCAGCCGCGCTGTACTTGAGGAAGTCCCGGCGCGGGAAGCTATGTGCATGGATCGCTTGAGTAATTTTGTTGTTGTTATCGCTCATTGCATGGCCTCTGATCAAAAGCTGCGTTGTTAATCGATTACCGGTCCAACTCCACGCAAGGCACCGGGCCATGGCCCGGTGCAAACACCCTGTGGGGCGTCAACCGTCACACCTGGATCGCCTTCACTTCGACGAATTCATTGAGCCCCTCTTCACCCCACTCCCGGCCATTACCGGATTGTTTATAGCCACCGAACGGCGCCTGGTAATTGAACGCCGCGCCATTGATAAAGCACTGGCCCGCGCGCAGTTGCCGGCCCAGGTGCAACGCGCGCTCAGCACTGCCGGCCCAGACCGCGCTGGACAGGCCGAACGGCGAGTCATTGGCGATCTGCAACGCGTGCGCTTCATCGGTGTAGGGGATCAGGCACAGCACCGGGCCGAAGATCTCTTCCTGGGCGATGCGCATGCGGTTGTCGACATCGGCGAACAGGGTCGGCGTGACGTAGTAGCCCCGCTCGAACGCCGGCGCGTGGTCACCGCCGCACACCAGCCGCGCACCTTCCTCCTGGCCGAGCCGGATGTAGTCCTGCACGGTGCGCCGTTGCGCCGCCGAGCACATCGGTCCGAGAAAGCTCTGTGGATCCAGCGGATCACCCATGGCCAGGCCAAGGGTTTGCTCGCGTGCCAGTTCCACCGCCTCGGCGTAACGACGGGCGGGCAAGAGCATGCGCGTCAGGGCGGTGCAGGTTTGGCCGGAGTTGATCATCACGTCCTGTACGCCGTACTGCACGGCAGCGGCCAGGTCGGCGTCCTCGGCGATCAGCAGCGGCGACTTGCCGCCCAGCTCCAGGCACACCCGCTTGACCGACGGTGCGGCAGCCTGGGCCACGCGCACTCCGGCGCCAGTGGAGCCGGTGAACGACAGCATGTCGACATCCGGGTGCTTGGCCAGGGCTTCGCCGACTTTCGAACCCGGCCCGCTGACCAGGTTGAACACCCCGGCAGGCAGGCCGATGGCCTCGATCATCTGCGCCAGCAGGAACGCGTGCAGCGGAGTTTCCTGGCTCGGCTTGACCACCACCGTGCACCCGGCGGCCAGGGCCGGCGCCAGTTTGCCCAGCAGTTGATGCAGCGGGTAATTCCACGGATTGATGAAGGCACAGACACCCACTGCTTCACGGATCACCAGGGAGTTGCCGACCTCACGGACCTGATCCATCAGGCCCGCCAGCTCCGCGTATTGCTCCAGGCCAATGATCGGCCCGTCGACTTGTACCGAGCGGCACCATTGCACCGGCATCCCCAGTTCGCTGGTGATCACTGCCGCCATCTCGTCCGCCCGCAGCCGCAGTTGCTCGGCCAGCGCGCGGATGTAGCCGGCACGCACACTGGAGGCGGTACGTGACCAGGGACCAAACGCCCGCCGCGCCGCAGCCACGGCCAGTTCGACGTCACGCTCATCGCCCAGCGGCACGCGGCCGGCGAGTTCTTCGGTGGCCGGGTTGATCACCTCGGCCACGCCCTGCCCCGACGGGGTCAGCCAGCGGCCATCGATGTACAGCGAACGGTGTTCAAGCATGGGCCTGGGCCTCCATCAATTCATGGGCACAACGGGCGATGCGCTGGCAGGCCTCGCGCAGTTGTTCGCTGTCGACCACCAGGCCCAGGCGAATATGCCCGGCCGCACTGGGGCCAAAGGCTTCGCCGGCCAGCACCGAAACGCCGTGGCGATCCAGCAGACGGTCGGCAAACGCCTGGGCGCTGAGCCCAGTGGCGCGGATATCGAGCATCACGAACATCCCGCCATCGGGTTTCAACGCCCGCACCCCGGGACAATCGGCCAACACTGCGCAGACCAGGTCACGGCGCTGGCGATAGGCCTCGCGCATCGCCGCCAGTTCTGGCAAGTGGTTGTCGAGGGCGACCACGGCGGCATCCTGGACGAAATCCGGCAGGCCATAGAGCATGCACAGCGCAAGGTTTTCCAAGTGCGCAGCCAGCGCCGGTGGCGCCACCACCCAGCCGATCCGCCAGCCGGTCATGGCGTGGGATTTCGACAGGCTGTTGAGGGTCGCCGTGCGCTCTGCCATGCCCGGCAGACTGGCCGGACTCACGTGTTCGCCGTCAAACAGCAGCTCGCTGTAGACCTCGTCGGAAATCAGCCACAGGTCATGGCCGATGCACAGTTCGGCCAAGGCTTGCCAGGTGCTTCTCGGCAGGCTGGCCCCTGAAGGGTTGTGCGGGCTGTTGAGCGCCAAGGCCCGGGTGCGCGGGGTGATGCGCGCGGCGACGTCTTCGGGCATCACTCGAAAGCCGCTCTCGGAGCGCACCGGCACCGGGATCACCACCGCGCCGCAGGCACCGAATACCGCTTCATAGGTGACGTACATGGGCTCGGCGACCAGTACTTCATCGCCCGGGTTGAGCACACACTGGGCCACGCTGAACAGCGCACATTGGGCGCCAGCCAGGACGATCACCTGTTCAGTGGTGACTGCCTGGCCACTGCGCGCCTGGTGCCGACGGGCGATGGCGTCACGCAGAGTGCGTTTGCCGCGCACGTCGGCGTAGTGGGTGTTGCCCGCCAGCAGGCTGTCGATGGCGGCCTGGACGATGGGTGCCGGGGTGTCGAAATCCGGGTCGCCCACCGACAGCAGCAGAATGTCTGCACCTTGCTCGCGCAAGGCCAGTGCACGGTAGTGAATATCCCAGGCGGCGGCGCCGTCGCCGGCGATACGTTGGGTCAGATCGGAAAAACGCATGGTCCTGCCTCCGTCAAACAAACCATCAAGTCAATGAGCGCAGGCATGCTTGAGCTCGATCAGGGTGACGCCGTTGCGTTTGAAGCCGTGGCGCAAATCGGTCTGCAACTCGGCCAGGCTCTGCGGCTGGCTGACGGTGCAGCCGAATGCTCGGCCGAGGGCGGCAAAGTCCGGATTGCGCGGCAGCACGCCGATCGGCTCGATGTCCAGGCTCAGCATGTCGTCGCGGATCTGGCCCAGGGCGTCGTTGTTCCACAGCAGCACCACCAGCGGGCTGTCCAGTTCCTCGACGGCGGTCGCCAGTTCCTGGGCGGTGTAGAGGAATCCACCGTCGCCCACCAGCACCAGGCCCGGACGCTGCGGTGCGCCGAACTTGGCGCCGATCCCGGCGGGCAAGCCATACCCCAGGGTGCCGTAGCCTGTGGGGTGCAACCAACTGCGCGGGGCCAGGCTGGCGAAGGCGTAGTTGCCGGTGTAGGCCAGTTGGGTCATGTCGGTGCTGATAAAGGCGTTGTCCGGCAGTTCGGCGCCAATGCGCTGCAAAATCGCCTGGTGGATCGACTGCAATGGGCCGTGACCGGCCTGCACCGCTTCGCGCAAGGCGGCGACGGCGGCAATCGCCGCGCTGGCGTCGCGCGGGCCGGACGGCAGGCGTTCGAGCAAGCCGTCCAGGGTTTGCCGGGCATCGCCGTGCAAAGCCACGGCACAGGGGTAGAAGTCGCTGAACTTGCGGGGGTCGATATCGACTCGCAGCAGCTCGGCATTCAACGGCAAGCGCTCGCGCCAGAAGTCTGTGTCGGCCATTTCCGTGCCCACTGCCAGCACCACGTCCGCCTCGGCGATCAACTGCCAGCCCGGCTCCACGCACAACGACGAGCCGGCGTTGAGTGCTGCCTGCGGCGGCAACAGACCCTTGCCGGCGACACTGGTGAACAGCGGCGCGGCCAGCCTGGTGCTGAGTTGCTGCAGTTGCGCGCTTGCGTCCAGGGCGCCGCCTCCGGCGATGATCATCGGCCGTTTGGCAGCGTTCAATTTGCTCACCGCCTGGTCCAGGGCGCTGGCGCACGCGGCGCCACGTCCGGGCCGCACCACCACGTCCTGGCTCCAGTCGCGGGACACCGGTGCCGACAAGACGTCCAGCGGCACGGAAATGTGCACCGGGCGCGGCCGCTCGCTGTCGAACACCGCGTAGGCGCGGGCAATCAATTGCGGCAGGTCGTCCGTGCTCAAGGCTACGGCCGAGAACGCGGTAATTGGCGCTGTCATGGCGCGCTGATCCTGGGTTTCGTGCAGGCAGCCCCAGCCCTTGCCGAGGCTGGCGGTGTGGTTGACGCTGGAGATCACCAGCATCGGGATCGAGTCGGCATAGGCCTGGCCGATACCGGTGGCGGCATTGGTTACCCCGGGGCCGGTGATGATGAAGCAGACTCCCGGTTTGCCGCTGACCCGCGCGTAGCCGTCGGCCATGAAGCTGGCGCCTTGCTCATGCCGGGTCAGGACGTGGCGGATGCCGCTGCCGCGCAAGCCGCGATAGAGCTCCAGGGTGTGTACCCCGGGAATGCCGAACACGGTGTCGACCCCGTAGTTGGCCAGCAGGCGAACCAGGGCCTGGCCACCGGTCAATGGTGTGGTGTGCATGTGTTTATCCTCACGCATGGCCGAGGCGAATCAACGCATCGACCGCGGTCGTGCCGTGGGCACCGACCAACAATGGGTTTACATCGAGTTCCAGCAACTGCCCGGCGTTTTCGCAGGCGTAGTCGGCCACCGCGCGGATCGCGGCCACCAGTGCCTCGAGGTCCGCCGGCGCACGGCCACGAAAGCCCTGGAGCAAGGCTGCACTGCGCAAACTCAGCAGGGCATTGCGAATCGCCCCCTCGGTGGTCGGTAGCAGCAGGCTGCGACTGTCCTTGAGCAATTCCACCAGGACCCCACCGGCACCGATCACCAGCGCCAGGCAAAAGTCGTTTTCGCGCTTGATGCCGACAATCAACTCCGCCAGCGGCGCGCTGGCCATGGGTTCCAGCAGCACCTGATCGAAGACCACGCCAGGGGCGTAGGCGCCAATGCTGGTCGCCATGTTGCTCAGGGCGGCCGTCAAGGCGGCGGCGTCCTTGAGGTTGAGCGCCACGGCCCCGGCCTCGGTCTTGTGCGGCAACTCGGCGCTGAGCGCCTTGAGCACCAAGGGGTAACCCAGGCGTTGGGCCTCCTCGAGGGCCTGCGCTACGGTGCTGCGCACGCCATTCGGCACCGGCAGGCCAAAGGCCCGCAGCGCCTGCTTGGAGTCCCATTCATTGAGCAGCCGGCCCGTCCCCGCCAGCGGCTGCGGACAGAGCGGCAGCAACGCTGATTCACCCAGGGCCAGCAACGCCTGGCGGTTAGCCTGGTAACCGGCGATCCGGCCCCAGGCGGCCAGGCCGTCTTCCACTCCTTGCAAAGCAGCTACGCCCTGGGCATGCAAGCGCTCGCGGGCATGGGCCGGCAGCAGCTCGGGAAAAGCCGAGGTGACGAAGCCAGTCTTGCCGTGGCGCACCAGTGCCTGGCAGTACAGCTCCAGCAACAGGTCGCACTCCTTGCGCTCGCCGGTGAACTGGGCGGGGTAATCGAGCACCAGCATGGCCGCGTCGGCTTCGGTGCGCAGGGCACTGTCGAGCATCCGGTTGAGGGCCTCGCCATCGCCCCAGATGGCGGTGGTGAAGTCCAGCGGATTGACCAGGTTGGCGTAGCTGGGCAGGACCTGCGCCAGCTCGGCGGTTTGCCCCGCGTCGAGTTTGGGCAGGCGCAGCTCGTTACGTTCGGCGTAGTCGGCAATCAGCCCGGCATCGCCGCCGGAACAGGCCAGCGCAATCAGGCTGTTGCCCGTTGGCAAGCGACCGCAGGCCGCCGCCTTCAGGGTCTCGACGAAGCTCACCGGGCCACTCACCCGAATCACCCCCAGGCGCGCAAACAGCGCGTCGTACAGGGCATCTGAGCCGGACAGCGAGCTGGTGTGACTGAGCGCCAGCTCGGCGCCGATCTGCGACACTCCGGTTTTCAGGACGATCACCGGGATGCCCTGCTCCAGCGCCTTGTGCGCGGCACGGGCAAAGGCCGGGACGTTCTTCAGACCTTCCAGGTGCAGGCCGATGGCGGTGACTCGCGGTTCGTCGAGCAACACGTCCATCAACTCCGCCACGCCCAGTTGCGCCTGGTTGCCCACCGATGCCATGTAGGCCACCGGCAGCGAGCGGTCGCTCATCGACAGGTTGTAGGCGAAATTGCCGCTCTGGGTCAGCACGGCCACGCCCCGCTCCACCGCCTTGCCGCCATGGGCCACCGGCCACAGCGCGCAGCTGTGCAGGTAGTCGAGCAAGCCGTAGCAGTTGGGGCCGAGCAAGGCCATGTCACCGGCAGCCTCGAGCAGTTGCTGTTGCAGGGCCTGGCCCTCGGCGCCGGTCTCGGCAAAACCGGAGGCGTAGCAGATCGCCCCGCCCGCGCCCTTGGCGGCCAGTTCGCGGACGCAGGTCAGGGTCAGTTCACGGTTGGTGGCAATGAACACCGCGTCCGGCCCGCAGGGCAGATCGCTGATCTGGCGGACGCACGGCACGCCTTCCAGTTCGTCGTGTTGCGGGTTGACCAGCCACATCTGGCCGGCATATCCGCCTTCGGCGCAGCGCTTGAGGGCGCGGGCCATGCTGCGCCCGCCGACAAACGCGACGTGGCGTGGGGCGAGCAGGCGTTTGAGGTTGTCTCGAATCGTCAGGGACATGGGGGTTCTCCGAGACCGATCAGCGCAGCAGCGGCCGCAGCAGCTCGCGGGAAATGATGTGCCGCTGGATTTCCGAGGTGCCTTCCCAGACCCGCTCGATCCGTGCGTTGCGCCAGATGCGCTCGACCACACACTCATCCATCAAGCCCATGCCACCGAAGATCTGCACCGCCTCGTCGGCGACCTTGCCCAGGGTTTCGCTGGCGAACAGCTTGGCCATGCCGGCTTCGCCATCGGTCATGCTGCCCTGGTCCATCTTCCAGGCGGTGTGCAGGGTCAACAACTCGGCCGCACGGATCTGCGTGGCCATGTCCGCCAACTTGAACGAGATACCCTGGTAGGTGCCGATCGGCTGGCCAAACTGCTTGCGGTCCGCCGCCCATTGCAGCGAGACGTCCAGCGCCCGCTGCGCCTGGCCGACACAGTTGGCGGCAACCATCACCCGCCCGGCGGTCAGCCAGGCATTGGCCACGTCCCAGCCCTTGCCGACTTCACCCAGCACCTTGGAGGCTGGCACGCGGCAGTCGTCGAAGAACATTTCGTAGGTGTGGTAGCCGCGGTTGCTCACGCATTTCGGGCCGCGGCGGATGGTCATGCCCGGGGTATTGCGGTCGACCAGGAACGAAGTCACGGCGTTGCGCGGACGGCCGTTATGCTCGTAGGTGTCGGTCACGGCAAACACGATGGCGAAGTCGGCGTGCCCGGCGTGGCTGATGAAGTGCTTGCTGCCGTTCAGCACGAAGTCGTCGCCGTCCCGTACCGCGCGGGTCTTGATCGAGTTGGCATCGGAGCCGGCACCCGGTTCGGTGAGGGCGAAACAGTCGATTTTTTCGCCCTGGATGCACGGCAACAGATAGTCGTTGATCTGCTGGCCGGTGCACGCCATGAGGATCTTCGAGGGACGTGCGACGAACACGTGCAGCGCCCAGGAGACCTTGGACAGCTCCCGCTCGATCAGCGCCTGGGACAGGTAGTCCAGGCCGCCACCGCCCACCTCTTCCGGCATGTTGAACGCATAGAAGCCGGCGGCGATCGCCTTGCCGCGAATCTGCGCCGCCAGCTCGGGCGAGACGTCGTCGGCGCGGTCCACCGCCTCTTCATAGGGCAGCAGTTCCTTGGTGACAAAGCTGCGTACGGCGTCCACCAACATTTCTTGTTCTTGGGTCAGTTGGAAATTCATGCTGCTACCTGTTGTTCGTGTGCTGAATGAGGTGGGGGCGTTAGCGTCCGATAAACCGCGCCGGGCGTTTCTCGGCGACGGCGCGCAGGGCTTCGCTGGCGTCTTCACTGCGCCCGCACAGCAGGCCGGCGGCCAGTTCGGCCTGGAGTTGTTGCGCCAGGCAACGGTCAGCGCCTTCACGCATGAGCTGCTTGGCCTGGGCGAAGGCAAAGGTCGGTCCATTGGCCAGACGCGTCGCCAGTTGCGCGGTGACGCTGTGCAGTTGCTCGTCGGCGCAGACTTCGCCCACCAGCCCTGCGGCCAGGGCTCGTTCGCTGCCCCACAGCTCGTCGAGGAACAACAGGCGCTTGGCCTGCTCACTGCCAATCAGGCGCGGTAAGTGCCAGCTGGCACCGGCATCTGGCGAGTAAGCCATGCTGGTGTAGCCGGCCTTGAAGCGCGCCGATTGCCCGGCGATGCGCAGGTCGCAGCACAGGGTCAGGTCCATCCCGGCACCCACGGCGGTACCGTTGATGGCGGCGATGGTGGGTTTTCCCAGGCTGTGCAGGCGGTTCATCAAGGCATGGGCGGTTTCGGTCCAGCCGTAGCTTTCCAGGGCCCCCCGGGCCTCGGCGGCCGCCCATTCATCGAGGTCGGCACCGGCGCAGAAACTGCGGCCACTGCCGGTCAACACCACCACCCGCACCTGCGGGTCGGCGTTGTAGCCATCGAGCAAAGCGTGCAGGTATTTCAGGGTCGGAATGTCGAGCGCGTTGCGCTGGGCGGTGCGATTGAGGGTGATCCAGGCAACGCCGGCTTCAACCTGGCTGAGCACGGCAGAATCAGTAGTCATGGGAATCCTCGAATTATTGTGTTTGGCCTGAGGTGCTGCGACTTGAGGCCATACTAAACGAGTGTTCAACAAGGCGGCAATCGTTGGGAAAATCTGCTGTAACAGCGGTTGATCGTGAATATCTTGTTGTATTTAAAGGATTTGTTTGTTGGTGGCGGTTAGCTGGAGATCGCGCTGTTACAACTTTGCACAACTGATGACAGCATCTGTGGGGGCTGGCCTGCCAGCGCAAGGACGGCGCGGTGCATCAGGTTGTGCGCGTTATCGTTGGCGACCATCGCGAGCAGGCCGCAGCGGGCGCTCGCTCCTACAGGGTCTGGTGTATGCAGGGACCTGTGGGAGCTGGCTTGCCAGCGATGGTTGCAAGGACGACGTGGTGCATCAGGCAGTGTGCGTCATCGTTGGCGACCATCGCGAGCAGGCCGCAAGCGGGCGCTCGCTCCCACAGGGTCTGGTGTATGCAGGGACCTGTGGGAGCTGGCTTGCCAGCGATGGTTGCAAGGACGGTGCGGGGCATCAGGTTGTGCGCGTCAACGTTGACGACCATCGCGAGCAAGCTCGCTCCTACAGGGTCTGGTGTATGCAGGGACCTGTGGGAGCTGGCTTGCCAGCGATGGTTGCAAGGACGACGTGGTGCATCAGGCAGTGTGCGTCATCGTTGGCGACCATCGCGAGCAGGCTCGCTATAGGGGGTGAGTGCGGGGTTATGCGGTGGGCAGTTGCGGGGCCAGTGCGCCCTGGCGTTTGCGGTGGATCAGGAAGTAGGCGCCGTAGCACAGGGCAATGAAGCCGAAGCCCCAGTACAGCGACGGGCGTTGGGTTGGGTCTAGGGCCAGGAAGACGAACAACGAGCAGCACAGGGCGATGCACACCAGCGGCAGCACCGGGAACCACGGGGCGCGGTATTTCAGGTCTTCAAGCTTGCCGCCATCACGCAGGTAGGCCTTGCGGAATTTGTATTGGGCCAGGGCGATGACGATCCAGGTCACGGTACCGGACATCCCGCTGACGGCCATCAGCACCATGAACAGGGTGTCGGCGGCGACGAAGCTGGTCATCAGCGACACCAGGGCAAAACACAGGGTGATGCTCAGGGCACGCAGTGGCACGCCGCGTTTGCTCAGGGGCGACAGGCTTTTCGGTGCCATGCCGGTCTTGGACATGGCCCAGAGGATCCGGGTCGAGGCGTAGAGGCCGGAGTTGCCCACCGAGAGGATCGCGGTGAGGATCACGAAGTTCATCAGGTCCGCGGCGTAGGGGATACCGACCATGTCGAACACCTGCACGAACGGGCTCTCCATCAGGCCCGCCTGCTGCCACGGAACGATGGCGGACAGCACAATGATCGCCAGCACGTAGAAAATCAGCACGCGGAACACTACGTTGCGCACGGCCCGCGGAATGCTCTTTTCCGGCTGGTCGGTCTCACCCGCTGCCACCCCCATGATTTCGCAGCCCTGGAAGGCGTAGACCACGGTCATCATCACGGCGAACACCGCTGACAGGCCGTTGGGAAACACTGAATCGCCGATCAGGTTGCTCATGCCCGGTGCCGGTGCACCGCTGCTCAGCGGGATCGCGCCGAAGATCACCAGCACGCCGACCACGATAAAACCCAGGATCGCCGCGACCTTGATCCCCGAGAACCAGTACTCGGCTTCGCCGAAGGCTCGGGTGGCCAGGGCGTTGAGGCCGAACAGCACCACCACGAACAGCGCCGACCAGTACCAGATCGGTACTTCAGGGAACCAGCGCACCATCAGCATGCCGGCGGCAGTAAATTCCAGGCCTACGGTGGTGGCCCAGCTCATCCAGTACACCCAGCCGATCATGAAGCCGGTGGCCGGGCCGATGAACTTGGTGGCGTGGGTCTGGAACGACCCCGACACCGGCATCTGCACCGACAATTCGCCCAGGCAGACCATCACCAGGTACATCAGGAAACCTGCTACCAGGTACGCCAGGATCGCGCCCACCGGACCGCCCTGATTGATGGTCACGCCGGAGCCCATGAACAGCCCGGTGCCGATCACGCCGCCCAGCGACAACATGAAAATGTGCCGGCTTTTAAGGGCGCGGGTCAGGTGGATGCCTGTACGTTCAGTGGTTTGCGTCATGTCAGCACCCCAGGCGAGTGAGGTGGACGGGATCAGCTTTACGGCCATTCATTATTATTATCTCCAATAAGCTTCGAAGACCGCGCTGTGGCGGTTGCCTCGATTATTGGAAGGCCATGTAAGTTCGCGTTGACGGTAAAGATCGAAGTTGTAGAAAGTCGTAACAGATTTGTACGTCAGCTCTGCAACAGACCTTTGAGGGTCTGCAGGGCTTCGTGGAACTGGGCATCGACCTGGGGTGCGAGGTCACGCAGGGCGGATTCGGCGTTGCCCAGCGCCGCGTCCTCCAGCGCCCGCAAGACCTGGGCCAGGGCGCGGAAACCCAGGGAGTCACTGCTGCCGGCCAGGCGATGGGCCAGGTGTGCGACCTCGGTGCAGTCTTCGGCCGCGATGGCTTCCGCCAGGGCCCCACGGTGCTGGATGATCGAAGTGCGCAGCACCGTCAGCAGACCCAGCACCTTCTGTTCGCCGAGCAATGTGCGATGGGTATCCAACAGCGGCCAGTCCATGGCCCCGTCCTGCGTTGTGGGTTCGGCTGACGGCGTCTGCCCCGCCAGGACCGCGCGCAGTTCGGCCAGTTTCAGCGGCTTGGCGAGGATGCCGTCCATCCCGGCATCCAGATAGCCGCGCACGAGTGCCGGTTGTACGCTGGCGGTCAGGGCGAAAATCCGCGTGGCGCGGTTCGGCCCGGCACCGCCACGGATCTGCCGGCACAGTTCGACGCCGCTGATCCCCGGCAAGTGCACGTCCAGCAGGATCAAATCAAACGCCTGGGCGGCGCACTCGGCCAATCCCTGCTGGCCCTCCTCCGCGAGCCAGACCTGGTGCCCGTCCTGTTGCAGCAGGCCGCTGACCACCTCACGGTTGAGCGCCACATCTTCGACCACCAGGATCTTCAGCGTCGGGCCGCTGGCCTGCTCGACGGGTTCATCGACCAACTCGCCCGCCGGCGCCAGTGTCAGCTCGAACCAGAAGCAACTGCCACGTCCCGGCTGGCTGTCGACCCCGATGCTGCCGCCCATTTTCTGCACCAGGTGTTTGCAGATGGCCAGGCCCAGCCCGGTGCCGCCAAAACGTTGCGCCACTTCCTCACTGGCCTGGGTGAAACGCTCGAAGATCTTTTCCTGCATGGCCGGGTCAATGCCGATGCCGTTGTCGGTAATGCTGACCCGCACGCGTTGCCCGTCGAGCCCCGGTGTCGGCGCCAGCAGCATCACCAGCACACTGACCTCACCGCCCTCGGTGAACTTGATGGCGTTGGCCAGCAGGTTGCTCAGCACCTGGCGCAGGAACTGTTCGGCCGCCAACTGGCGTGGCGCCAGCTGCGGGTCGATCAGGCAATGCAGGCGCGTGCGGTTGCCCAGCGCCCGAGGCTCAAGCAGGGTCAGTACCTCATCCAGTAGTTGGCGCAAGGAAAAGTTCACCGGCTCCAGGTGGGTTTCGCCCTCCTCCAGGCGCGCGAAGTACAACACCTCGTTAAGAATGCTCAGCAAACCTTCACCGGCCTTGTGCAGGGCATCCAGGCGTTTGCCGTCGAGTTCGTCCAGGCGCGGGCTGCGCAGCAGTTGCGCCATGCCGAGAATGCCATTGAGCGGCGTGCGCAATTCATGGCTCATGGTCGCCAGGAACCGTGACTTGGCGAGGTTGGCCGCCTCGGCTTCGTCCTTGGCGCGCATCAGGCTGGCGGTACGCCGTTCGACCATGCGCAGCAGGTCATCGCGGTTGTGCTGCAGGGCCAGGCGGTCGGATTCGCGGCGGTCGATGTCACTGAGGATCGCCCGGCGCATGTCGTCCAGGGCGTGGGCCACGGTGTCGATTTCATCCGGGATGCCACTGCGGCTCTTGTCCAGGCGCAAGGGTTCCTGCCACTCGCCGGCAGCGATGCGCCGGGCGAACCCGGCCATCACTTGCAGGTGGCGGGTCACCAGACGGTAGAACAATCCGGACAGCGCCACCGCCAGGCCACAGAGAAACACACTCATCCACAGCAGGCTGGTCAAGCCAGTGGCGTACAGCCGCTGGTGCACGGCCCCCAGGTCAGTGCTGACTTCGAGTTGCCCCAGGTGACGTTTTTCCCCGGAAGGCGGCTGGTAATCCAGTTCGAAGCGCTCGATGCGCAAAGGCCCGAGCGGCTGCGGATTGCCCTGCAACAACTCGAAGTCCGGGCTGCTCAGGCGCACCCGCGCCACGTCGGAGAAATCCACCAGGCCCCGTAGCTGGACGTTCAACTGCTCCTGGTTGAGGTCCCACAGGCTGCGTTCCAGACTGGCCAGGTAACCGGCGCGAATCAGCTCCATGCGCGAGTCGATGTCACGCATCTCGCGGCGGTACTCGAAGTACAGCTGCACGGTGCTGGCGAGCACGGTAAAACACAGGCTGAACAACAGGATGAACAGCAGCAGGCGTCGCAACAACCCACCGGGCCGGGCGCGGATCATTGCGCGTCCGCCGGCAGGCTGACCATGTCGCGGTAGGTGACTTCGCTTTCGTTGAGCCAGCGTTCGATGTCGCCGGCCTCGACCATGCGCTGCAACTGGGCATCGATCTGCGGCATCTGGCTGGCCAGCGCCGAGCGCCGCGACACTGCGATCCGCAGGTAGTCGACGCTCAGGGGCTGGGGCAAGGCGACGATGTCCTGGGCGCCTTTCAGGTGTTCGACGTACAACTCGCCGGTGCGCCGCTCCTGGGTGATGAAGTCGATGCGCCCGCGAATCAGCTTGCCGAAGTTCTGCTCACTGTTGGAGACCCATTCGATATTGTTGCTGCGAGCCACCAACCGGTCGAAATCCACCCCGTAGCTTTCCCCGAACAGCAGGCCGCCGCGGTACTGGGCGAGGTCTTCGAGGCGTTCGAAGCGCACCGGGTGTTGCCGATTGATGAACACCGCGACGTCCTCGCGCAGCACCGGCACCCGGGAAAACACCAGGCTTTGCTCGCGCTGCGCAGTGCTGTAGGCCAGCACCACGTCGACCCGACCCTCGGCGGCGTCCAGCAGGCAGCGTTTCCAGTTGCCCAGCACCACGGTCTCGACCTCATAGCCCAGCGCGCCGAACAGGTGCTTGACCACGCTCGGGGCCAGGCCGCGCACCTGCTTGCCGTCACTCCAGGAGATCGGTGGGTACACCGGGTAATCGCAATAGCGGACCTTCTCGGCAGCCATGGCGGTACCGGCGCCGAGCATCAGTAACAGCCCGAGGGCGCGCACCATCGCCTCAGGCCGCCACACTGGCGGTAAACAGGTAACCGGCGCCGTGAATGGTAATGATCAACTGCGGCTCGGCCGGGTCGTCATGCAACTTGCGCCGCAAGCGCCCCACCAGCACGTCGATCGAGCGGTCGTTGGGCACCCACTCGCGGTTGCGGATCTGGTCCATCAACTGGTCGCGGCTCAGGGTGTGGCCGCTGTTGCGCAGGAACACGCTGAGCAACTGGTATTCGCCGTGGGTCAGCAGGGTCTCGTTGCCGGCGTCATCGATCAGGCGCCGGCGATCGGTATCCAGGGCCCAGGCAGCGAATTGCTTGACCGGCTTGGCCGCGGCGGCGAGTGGCTGGGGGGCTTGGGCATGACGCACCCGGCGAATCAGGTTTTTCGCCCGGGACACCAGTTCCCGGGGGTTCAGCGGCTTGATCACATAGTCATCGGCGCCGCACTCCAGGCCGACGATACGGTCGATTTCGTCGTTGCGCCCGGTGATCAGGATGATCCCGACCTCCGAGCGCACCCGCAGTTCGCGGGTCAGGGTCAGGCCGTCCTTGCCTGGCAGGCGGATGTCGAGCATCACCAGGTCGACCGCCTGGCTGGCGAGGAAGGTATCCGCGGCCTCCGCCGTTTCGGCGCAGTGGACCGCGTACCCTTCCTGGGACAGGTAGGCGTGCAGCAGTTCGCGAATCAGCGGATCGTCGTCGACGATCAGTACCCGAGGAGTCATCGCTTGAAGTCCTGCGTGTGCCCGAAGGCGTGTTTCTTATTAGAGTGGTTTTGCGTTTCAGCGGCTGATCCTAGCCTCTGCTGAACGATCGATCAACAGCTGCCGGTCGGTACGCAGAAACGCTGGCGCCCGCCGGCCAGGAGCCCATCGACCCAGGCTTCACAGATCTGCATGCCCTGCTCCGGGCTGAAGGTCCCGGGGTTGAGTCCGGACTCCAACCACAGGCCATCGAGCAAGGCGCTCAGGCCAATAGCCGCGAGGTCGGCATCGAAGTGTTCCCAGCCCTCCTCCTGGGCCAGTTCGGCCAGCACCTTGCGCAAGATACCGCGGTACTCGCCATAGGAGTGTTCGTGGGCCAGGTTGATTGCCTCGGCGGTTTTCACCGCGCCCCAGAACGCCAGCCAGGCATCGATCAGTTGCGGGTCCAGCAGTTCGGCGGAAAACGAGCCACGAAAGAACGCCGACAATCGCTCCCGCGCAGTCGGCGCGGCCTGCTCCATGGCCTCGCGCAGCAAAGTCATGACCCTCCCGGTGATCGCCATGTAGGCTTCGGCCACCAGTTCGTCCTTGCCCGAATAGTGGTGGCTGATCAGCCCCACCGAGACCCCGGCCTCAGCGCAGATCTTGCGAATCGATGCGCCCTGGAAGCCATGGCGCTTGAGGCACACCAGGGTCGCCTCGATCAGATTGGCCTTGCGCAGCTCCGGTTCCATGCGTGAAAAACGGGCTTCCTGACTCATGGGCGACTCTCTCCTTGGATCGATCATTGGGGCCCTGCACCGCCCCTGCGTTGAACGACTGTACAGCAAGAGTGCGCCCAGTCTCCAGCCTCAACCGCGTTCAGTCACGATAGCCTGGGGCAATGCGCTCGAGCAGGCGCAACATCGCCGCCCAGGCCAGTTGCATGGCATCCGGATCGCTCAACTGGCCCTCTTCCAGGGGCCGGCCGGGGTCGTTGAACTGGCGCTCGGTGTGCGCGCAGACCTCGTGGGGCGGCAGCAGCAATTCGCCACAGGCCTGGGCCGCCAGTTGGATCTCGCAGGCCTTTTCCAGGTAATACATGCGCAAGAACGCCTGGCCCACGGTGGCGCCCACGGTCAACAGGCCATGGTTGCGCAACATCAACACCGGCTTGTCCGCCAGGTCGTGCACCAGGCGCTGCTGCTCGCTGAGGTCCAGCGCCACACCTTCGTAGTCGTGGTAGGCAACCCGGCCGTAGAACTCCATGGAAATCTGATTGACCGGCAACAGCCCGCACTTCAAGGCCGCCACCGCACAACCGGCGCGGGTGTGGGTGTGCAGCACGCACTGGGCGTCGTCACGGGCGCCGTGGATCGCACTGTGGATGACAAAACCCGCCGGGTTGACCGGGTATTGCGACGGCTCTACGGCATGTCCGTGAAGGTCGATTTTCACCAGGTTGGAGGCGCTGATTTCATCGAACATCAAGCCGTAGGGGTTGATCAGGAAGTGGTGCTCCGGCCCAGGCAGGCGCACCGAGATATGGGTGAAGATCAGGTCGGTCATGCGAAAGTGCGCGATCAAGCGATAGCACGCCGCCAACTCTTCACGCAGGCGCTGCTCGGTGGCGCTGCGCTCGACCGGCGCATCAGGGGGGCTGACAAATTGCTTCATTGGCGAGGTTCTCCAGGCAGATGGCTGGGCAGACAGTAAGGCTGGACGGGGCAAGCGTCCAGCCGCGCGGCTTATTTGCTGGCCCAGGCGTTGAAACGCTCTTCCAGTTCTTCGCCGTGATCGACCCAGAAGCCGACGTCCATCGACAGCGCACCCTTGAGGTTCTGCGGCGCGGTCGGCACCCAGCGCGCGAGCGACTGATCCAGGCGTGCCGCGGCCTCGGTATTGGTCGGACCGTAGGGAATCTGCTGCACGTACTTGACCTGGGCATCGGGCTGATTGGTGAAGGCGATAAACCGCTTGGCCTGATCGACATGCCGGGAGCCCTTGATGATCGCCCAGTAGTCCATGCCGTACAGGCTGCCCGGCCAGACCAGGCCCAGGTGACTGCCGCCCTGGGCGGCGGCGGCAATCCGCCCGCTGTAGGTCGAGGTCATGACCACGTCGCCGGCGGCCAGCCATTGTGCCGGTTGTGCGCCGGCTTCCCACCACTGGATATGGGGCTTGAGTTCGGTCAGCTTGGCGAAGGCGCGGTTGACCCCTTCAGGAGTGCCCAGGACCTGGTAGACGTCCTCGACCTTGACCCCGTCGGCCAGCAAGGCGAACTCCAGGTTGTACACCGCGCGTTTGCGCAGGCCGCGCTTGCCGGGGATTTTCTCCACGTTCCAGAAATCCGCCCATGAGGCCGGGGCCTGGGCCAGCTTGTCGGTGTCATAGGCAATCGCCACGCTCCACACCAACGCGGCGGAACCGCACTCCTGCGCGGCCTCGGGAATTAATTGTGCGGCATGCCCCAGTTGCGTCCAGTCCAGGCGCTCGTACATGCCCTCTTCGCAGCCGCGCATCAGGTCCGGGCCTTCGATCTGCACCACGTCCCAATCGACGTTGCCGGTGTCGACCATCACCTTGATCCGGGCCATTTCGCCGTTGTATTCGCTCTGGATCAATTTGCTCTGGTCCAGCGCGCTGAAGGGCTGGAAAAACGCCACGTCCTGGGCTTTCTGTCCGGCGCCGCCGTATCCGACCACCACCATGTCCGGCGCCGCCTGAACGCTGCCCATGGCCATGGCCAGGGACAACAGCAAGGGATAACGAGCGAGCTTGAGTCTATTGGCTTTCATCTAGCAGTCCTCGTGCAGGTGCCACCCGGAGCAGGACCGGCGTGACCCATTTTTATTGTTGTGAGGTTCGCCCCAGGAGCGGGCGCCAAATGAAAGTACTGCAAGCCTTAGTAAAAAAACAAGTTGATTTTTTACTGCCGGTAAATTTCTATAGGGCAATAATAACAACGCCGAAGCACGGCCTTTCGGCTTCAGCCTGCCTGGAGTAAGCGCACCATGCCGACCTCGTCCCCCGCCTTTGCCCATCTGTTCGAGCCCTTGCAGATCCGCGGCAAACGCCTGAAAAACCGCATCATGTCCAGCGGGCACGACACCTCGATGCCGACCGACAACCTGGTCAACGCGCAACTGATCGCCTATCACCGGGCACGCGCCGAAGGCGGTGTCGGGCTGATCGTGCTGCAGGTGGCCGGGGTCCACGACAGTGCGCGCTACACCTCCCATGTGCTGATGGCCACGGACGACGCCTGCATCGAGGGTTACCGTGAGCTGGCGCGGACATGCCACGAGCATGGCACCCTGGTGCTGTCGCAGATTTTCCACCCGGGGCGGGAAATCATGGAGTCCAGCGACGGTCTGCTGGCCGTGGCCTACTCCGCCTCTGCAGTGCCTAACGAGCGCTTCCGGGTGATGCCACGGGCGCTGGACCAGGCGATGATCGATGAGATCGTCGCCGGTTATGCGGCGGCCGCTCGCCGCCTGCATCAGGCTGGGATCGACGGGGTCGAGGTGGTCGCCAGCCATGGTTACCTGCCCGCGCAGTTCATCAACCCCCGGGTCAACCGACGCACCGATCACTACAACGGAGACCTCGAACAACGCCTGCGCTTCCTGCGGGAAGTGATCGCTGCAGTGCGCGCCAGCACCGATGAGCAGTTCATCATCGGCCTGCGGATTTCCGCGGACGAGCGTGACCCCGAAGGCTTGAGCGAAGATGAGTCCCTGGCCAGTGTGCAAGCGCTGCAAGCCCAGCTGGACTACGTGCACATCGTCGCCGGCACCTCGGCCTCGCTGGGCGGTGCAGTGCACATCGTGCCGCCGATGGCCATCGAAGCGGCGTACCTGGCCAAAGAAGCCGGGACCTTCAAAGCTGGCCTGAAGATTCCACTGTTCGTTACCGGCCGGATCAACCAGCCCCAGGAGGCCGAACTGATCCTGGCCCGGGGCCAGGCCGATGTCTGCGGCATGACCCGGGCGCTGATCTGCGACCCGCAAATGCCCAACAAGACCGACGCCGGGCGTGCCGAAGACGTGCGCGCGTGCATCGCCTGCAACCAGGCGTGCATCGGGCACTTCCACAAGGGATTGCCGATTTCCTGCATCCAGCACCCGGAAACCGGGCGCGAACTGATCTACCGCCAACGCGCGCCAGCGACTCGGCGCAAGCGCATCATGATCGCCGGCGGTGGCCCGGCCGGAATGAAGGCCGCAGCGGTGGCCGCCCAGCGCGGGCACGAGGTGACCCTGTACGAAGCCAGCTCGCAACTCGGCGGCCAGGTGCTGTTGGCCCAACTGCTGCCGCGCCGCGCCGAGTTCGGTGGAGCCAGCACCAACCTGCAGCGCGAGATGCAATTGGCCGGGGTGCGCGTAGTGCGCAACACCCGGGTCGACCGGGCACTGGTGGAGCGCGAACAGCCGGACCTGGTGATCGTTGCGACCGGGGCCGAACCTTACTGGCCAAACTTCGAGCGTGGCGGTGAATTGCAGGTGGTCGACGCCTGGCAGGTGCTCAAGGACGAGGTGCCGATCGGCCGTTCAGTGGTAGTGGTGGACTGGCGCTGCGACTGGATCGGCCCAGGTATCGCCGAGCGCCTGGTGCGGGCTGGGCATCAGGTCCAGTTGGCGGTCAATGGCACTCATTGCGGGGAAAACCTGCCGCTGTACGTGCGTGACCAACTGGCCGGCGAACTGCATAAGCTCGGCATCCCGATCACTCCGTATGCCCGGCTCTATGGCTGCGACGACAACACGGTGTACCTGCAACACACCGCCAGTGGCGAGCCAATGCTGCTGGAGAACATCGACACCCTGGTGTTGTGCCAAGGCCACCAACCGGTGGATACCCTAGGTGCCGAACTGCAAGGGCTAGTGGAGTTTCGCCGGATCGGCGACTGCCTGGCACCGCGCACCGCCGAAGAAGCCATCTACGAAGGCCTGAAAGTCGCCTGGGAGCTTTAAGCCTGTTTATACTCCGGGACTTTAGGTTTTGGCTTGGGCGCAAATTCCCGCTTTTAACTGTAGGAGCGAGTGCCCGCTTGCGGCTTGCTCGCTCCTACACGGCCCGCGCTCAAGCCCCTCCCGGTCTGGAATTCGCCATGAGCAACAGCAACACGCCTGCGCCCGACATCGGCAGCGCTGCGCCGCATTTCCTCGGCACGCGGATTCGCGGCCTGCGCAAACGCCGGGGCATGACCCTGGCGCAGCTGGCGCAGTTGAGTGAGTTGACCGCCGGTTACATCAGCCAACTGGAACGCAACCTCGCCTACCCGTCGATCCCGGCGCTGTTCAACATCGCCCGTAGCCTGGGCGTGACCATCCAGTGGTTCTTCGCCAGCGAAGTGCCCACGGCCCCCGAAGACCAGGGCGTGGTGGTGCGCAAGAACAGCCGCCTGAGCGTGCACTACGAAGACGGCATCGTCGACCACCTGCTCACCCCCCAACCCAACCGCCAACTGGAAATGCTCCACTCGCGCTTCCCTCCCGGCACCTACAGCCAGCAAAGCTACAGCCACGACGGCGAAGAAGCTGGCTACCTGCTGTGCGGCAGCTTCGAGCTGTGGGTCGGCGATCGGCATTTCCAGCTCAGCGAAGGCGACAGCTTCAGCTTCTCCAGCCAGGAACCACACCGCTACGGCAACCCTGGCGAAGTGGATGCGGTGGTGATCTGGGTGATTACTCCGCCGACGTTTTAACGCCGCACGCGCCCACTGGTTGCTGTAGCCCCCGCACGCTTGAGGGTGTCGCTCGGCAGTTCCTTGAACAGTGCCCGGTAGCTGCTGGAAAAACGTCCCAGGTGCCAGAATGACCAGTGCATTGCCACTTCGGCCACGGTGGTCTGGCCGGGGTGGCTGCCGAGCAGTTCGCGGCGGGCGCTGTTGAGGCGGCGCAGGCGCAGCCATTGGGTTGGAGCCATGCCGGTGTAGGTCTTGAAGGCGTGTTGCAACTGGCGCAGGGAAACCCCGGCGACCTGGGACAACTGCAGCAGATTGAGCTGTTCTTCCGGGGTATCGGCTGCCCACTCGCCCACTCGTTTCATGAGCACCCGCTCCCCTGCCCGGCGCTGCAATGCACCCTGGTCGAGGCAGACGCAGGCGTTGTCGAGGATGAACAGGCAGTCGTCCAGCAGTTGCTGGGTCAGGGCTTCCCGGCTTGGCGGGTCGATGGCTTCGGACAGCCGGGTCAGCGTGCCGCTGAGCCAGCGGCTGAACAGCGCGTTCTGCTGCGAGTTGAGCGGCGCCATGAACAGGCCTTCCAGGCGTTCGATGCTAACGCCATGGCGCTGCAGGAACTGCGGACCGAAGACCACGGCCACTTCCTGGTAATTCTCCGGGGTGATCCAGATATTGCGGCTTTCGCCGTTGAGCACGTAGAGCGCGTTGTCGCTGCGGTCGAAACAGAACGCCAAGGCCCCCGGTGGCGCGCTGAAATTCTGCTCGACCCGGGTGTTCATGCATTCCTCGTAAATCTCTACCCCCTGCAAGTCCAGATAGCGCACCAGGCCGGCGAAGTGCCCGGGCGACATCTGCTGGTAGTGCTGCACCCACCCAGGGGTCGCGCGTATCTGGTCGGCGACGTCTGCGGTGTTGAAAGCCTGCACATGCAAGGGATTTGGCGCTGTCATGGGGGAGATCCGCGCGCACTCTTTTGGTGCGCTTGATGGCTGCTGAAAGTGGATAGATGGAACCGTAACGCTGGCCCAAGATAGTCGTCAACGCGCTACAGGGGAAGTCTCTGTGCACAGCAAGCCTGACTCTGGCGCGGATAAAACCAATAACGAGGTCTTTATGAACGCCCCTTTCGATCAGCTCTCCACCTGGCTGAAAGATCACAAGATTACCGAAGTCGAATGCGTGGTCACTGACCTGACCGGTATCGCTCGCGGCAAGATAGCGCCCACCAACAAGTTCCTGCATGAGCGAGGCATGCGCCTGCCGGAAAGTGTGCTGTTGCAAACGGTAACCGGGGACTTTGTCGACGACGACATCTACTACGACCTGCTCGACCCGGCCGACATCGACATGGTGTGCAAGCCGGTGTCCGACGCGGTGTACGTGATTCCATGGGCCATCGAGCCCACTGCGATCGTGATCCACGACACCTTCGACAAGTTCGGCAACCCGATCGAACTGTCGCCGCGCAACGTGCTCAAGAAAGTCCTGCAGCTGTACACCGACAAAGGCTGGAAGCCGATCGTGGCCCCGGAAATGGAGTTCTACCTGACCCAACGCTGCGAAGACCCAGACTTGCCACTCAAGGCGCCACTGGGCCGTTCGGGCCGTGCCGAAAGCGGTCGGCAGTCGTTTTCCATCGATGCCGCCAACGAATTTGATCCACTGTTCGAAGATGTCTACGACTGGTGCGAAGCCCAGGGCCTGGACCTCGACACGCTGATCCATGAAGACGGCCCGGCGCAGATGGAAATCAACTTCCGGCATGGCGACGCACTGGACCTGGCCGACCAGATCACCGTGTTCAAGCGCACCCTGCGCGAAGCGGCGCTCAAGCACAACGTCACCGCCACCTTCATGGCCAAGCCGATCGGCGATGAGCCAGGCAGCGCCATGCACCTGCACCAGAGCGTGGTCGAGATCGCCACCGGCAAGCCAATCTTCGCCAATGAAGACGGGAGCATGAGCGAACTGTTCCTGCACCATATCGGCGGCCTGCAGAAGTACATTCCCAAGCTGTTGCCGATGTTCGCCCCCAACGTCAACTCGTTCCGGCGCTTCCTGCCGGACACCTCGGCGCCGGTGAACGTCGAATGGGGCGTGGAAAACCGCACCGTCGGCCTGCGGGTGCCGACCTCGAGCCCGGACGCGATGCGCGTGGAAAACCGCTTGCCCGGCGCCGATGCCAACCCCTACCTGGCGATCGCGGCCAGCCTGTTGTGCGGTTACCTGGGCATGGTCGAACGAGTCGAACCGAGCGCCGGCGTCGAGGGCCGGGCCTACGAACGACGCAACCTGCGCCTGCCGATCACCATCGAAGACGCCCTGGCGCACATGGAGAACTGCCCGACCATTGAAAGCTACCTGGGCAGCAAGTTCGTGCGCGGCTACGTCGCGGTGAAACGCGCCGAACATGAAAACTTCAAGCGCGTGATCAGCTCCTGGGAACGCGAGTTCCTGCTGCTGAGCGTCTGATACCGGGACTGTGGGAGCGGGCCGGGCGGCGCTCCGCTTGCTCGCGATGGGGAGCTGATCCTTGAGCTGATGTCGACTGATCCGACGTCATCGCGAGCAAGCTCGCTCCTACATTGGGTCCTGTACATCGAAAACAATTATTCCAAGAGGTGTCGAATGCGTCTTATGAAATCCGTGGTTCCCGTTGCCCTGGCGCTGTTGTGCAGTGCCGTTGCCCATGCGCAGCCCAGCGTCAGCGTGTACAACTGGACCGACTACATCGGCGAAACCACCCTCGCCGACTTCACCGCCAAGACCTCGGTCAAGGTCATCTATGACGTGTTCGACTCCAATGAAACCCTGGAAGGCAAGCTGCTCGCCGGGCGTACCGGCTACGACGTAGTGGTGCCGTCCAACCACTTCCTGGCTCGCCAGGTGAAGGCCGGGGCCTTCCTCAAGCTCGATCGCGAGCAATTGCCGAACTGGAAGAATCTCGACCCGAAACTCTTGACCCTGCTGGAAAAGAACGACCCCGGCAACGCGCACTCGGTGCCCTACCTGTGGGGCACCAACGGCATCGGTTACAACGTCGACAAGATCAAGCAGGTACTGGGAGTTGACCATATCGACTCGTGGGCAGTGATGTTCGAACCCGAGAACCTGAAAAAGCTCAGCCAGTGCGGCGTGTCGATGATGGATTCGGCCGATGAAGTGTACCCGGCCATCCTCAACTACATGGGCATGGACCCGCGCAGCGAAAAAGTCGAAGACTACAAAAAGGCCGAAGCCAAGCTGCTGACCATTCGGCCCTACATCACCTACTTCCACTCCTCCAAGTACGTCTCGGACCTGGCCAACGGTGATATCTGCATCGCTTTCGGCTACTCCGGCGACGTGTTCCAGGCCGCCAACCGGGCCAAGGAAGCGAAGAACGGGGTGAACATCGCCTACGCCATCCCCAAGGAAGGCAGCAACCTGTGGTTCGACCTGCTCGCGGTACCCGCCGATGCCGGCAACCCCAAGCAAGCCTACGAGTTCATCAACTACCTGCTGGACCCCGAGGTCATTGCCAAGGTCAGCGCCACCGTCGGCTACGCTAACCCGAACCCGGCCGCCAAGCCGTTCATGGATGCCGAGCTGGTAAACAACCCTGAGGTCTACCCGCCCCAGGCGGTGCTCGACAAACTCTACATTTCCACCACCCCGACGCCAGAAATCATGCGCCTGATGACTCGCTCCTGGAGCAAAGTGAAGTCCAACAAATGAACCAGGCCACTCAATTCAACCCAGACACCGAGCACGCCCGCTCCTACTACGCGGCCAGCGCCAAGGGCATGCGCCAACGCCCGGCGCTGAGCGCGGACCTGGAGGCCGACGTCTGTGTGATCGGCGGCGGTTTTACCGGGGTCAATACCGCCATCGAACTGTCCCAGCGCGGGCTCTCGGTGATCCTGCTGGAGGCTCGGCGGATCGGCTGGGGCGCCAGCGGGCGCAACGGCGGACAACTGATCCGCGGCGTCGGTCATGACGTCTCGGGATTTGCCCGCTACGTCGGCGAGGACGGCGTGCGTTACCTGGAGCGCGCGGGGATCGAGTCGGTGCAGGTGGTGGCCGAGCGTATCCGCCAGCACGGCATCGACTGTGATCTGCGCTGGGGCTTTTGCGAACTGGCCAACACCGCGGCGCAGTTTGCCGCGTTCAAGGCTGAGCAACAGAGCCTCCAGGCCCAGGGTTATGCCCACGAGACCCGGCTCGTGGCGGCGCAGGACATCGACCAGGTGGTCAATTCCAAGGTCTACGCCGGGGGGCTGGTGGACATGGGGTCCGGGCATCTGCACCCGCTGAACCTGGTCCTCGGTGAGGCACAGGTGGCTGAGTCCCTGGGGGTGCGGATCTTCGAACACAGCCCGGTGCTGGAGATCGTTCACGGCAGTACGGTCAAAGTCCGCTGTGCCAGCGGCTCGGTACGCGCCGGCACACTGGTGCTGGCCTGCAACGCTCACCTAGAGGAGCTGGAGCCCAAGCTCAGCGGCAAGGTCCTGCCCGCCGGCAGCTACATCATCGCCACCGAACCGCTGTCGCAGCAGGCGGCGGATCAGTTGATCCCGCAGAACCTGGCGCTGTGTGACCAGAAAGTTGGCCTGGACTATTACCGGCTATCGGCCGACCGGCGCTTGTTGTTTGGCGGTGCCTGCCATTATTCCGGGCGGGACCCGGCGGACATCAGCGCCTACATGCGCCCACAGATGCTCAAGGTGTTCCCGCAATTGGCCGATGTGCGCATCGACTATCAATGGGGTGGGCGCATCGGGATTTCCGCCAACCGTTTTCCGCAGATCGGCCGTCTATCGGCGCACCCGAACGTGTATTACGCCCAGGGTTATTCCGGCCACGGCTTGAACGTCACCCACTGGTGCGCACGCCTGCTGGGCGAAGCGATCCACGCCGGACACAGCCAGGGCTTCGACGTGTTCAGCGCAGTGCCGCACCTGACCTTCCCCGGTGGCCGCGCATTGCGCACCCCGCTGCTGGCATTGGGCATGGCGTGGTATCGGTTGAAAGAGATGGTCGGGTGATGGGCTGGGCAATGAACCTTTTGTCCTGCCAGCAAAATTTGTAGGAGCGAGCGCCCGCTTGCGGCTTGCTCGCGAAAAACCCGAGAGCGCCGTGTTTAATCAGGAGAAACGCGTCATCGTTGACGTCCATCGCGAGCAAGCTCGCTCCTACAGTGTGGTTTGTTTGAGGACCCTACCCCATGCCCGGCATCGAACTGCTGCGCGCTCAGCGCGATGAGCTGGACTGCATCGAGAACCTGATGCAGTTCTACCTCTATGACTTCAGTGAATGGCTGCCGCTGAGCCTCGCCGAGCGCGGCCTGTTCACTGTGCAACTGCCGCCCGACTATTGGCGCAAGCCCGCCACCCAGCCCTTCCTGATCCGGGTGGATGGCGCATTGGCCGGTTTTGTCACGGTGGACGATACGGCACACCTGGCCGGGGTGACGTTCAATATCAGCTATCTATTCGTCAGCCGTCGATACCGTGGCCAGGGCGTTGGCCGCCATGTGGTAGACGCCCTGCTGCAGCAGTTTCCCGGCTGCTGGCAGGTTTTCCACCTGGACGCCAACCTCGCGGCCAAGGCGTTCTGGGCCAAGGTCATCCCAGCGCTGGGTGCAAGCGAACTGAGCCAACACCGGTTGCCGGTGGACGGTTACCCCTGCACCTTGTTCAAGTTCCGCATCCCCTGACGGCATCGAGCTTACGCACGGCTGCTGACGGACCACCAGCGTGGCAGCAACTGCTGGACCTTGGGCTCGGCGAATCGATCGTCGATCAACATCACCAACCCTTGATCCTGCTGGGTGCGAATCACCCGGCCGGCGGCCTGTACGACTTTTTGCACGCCGGGAAACAGGTAGGTGTAGTCATAACCATCGCCGAAAATCGCCGCCATCCGCTGCTTCAACTGCTCGTTGACCGGGTTCAGTTGCGCCAGCCCGAGGGTGGCGATGAAGGCGCCAATCAGCCGTGCCCCGGGCAAGTCGATGCCCTCGCCAAATGCCCCGCCGAGTACCGCAAAACCAACGCCCTGGCTCTGCGCAGTGAACTGTTCGAGAAACGCCTGGCGGCTGCTTTCGTCCATGCCCCGGGACTGCGACCATTGCTGGATGTGCGGGTGACTGTGGGCAAACAGTTGGGCCACCTGTTGCAGGTAATCGAAGCTGCTGAAAAACGCCAGGTAGTTGCCGGGGCGTGCGCTGAACTGGCGCGCCATCAACTCGACGATGGGGGCCAGGGAGGCCTGGCGATGGACAAAACGAGTGGAGATCTGGCTGACGATCTGCACCTGGAGCTGGTCGGCATGAAATGGCGACTCGACGTCGATCCACACCGTCGCCGGCGGCAGCCCCAGCAGGTCGCGGTAATAGCGCTGCGGGCTGAGGGTCGCGGAGAACATCACCACACTGCGCGCCGCGGTCAGCCTGGGGCGAATAAAGCCGGCCGGCACCACGTTGCGCAGGCACAGCAGCGCCAGGCTGCGCTGGCCGCTGGACTGGCGCTTGCTGATGTCGAACACGAAGTGCTGGTCGAACAGCTCCGCGACCCGGCAGAACTGCAACGCATCGAAATAGAAACGCTGCACCTCGGCGTCCAGCCCTTGCGGGTGGTCGTTGAGGTAGTCGCCGATGGCCGCGGTGCACAGCGCCAGCGCCTGCAACAGTTTGTCCGGCGCGTTGGCATAGGCCTGGTAAGGGCTGGCCTGCTCCTTGTGCAGCGCGTTCCATTCACGGTTGACCCGCTGCAGGCTTTTCTTCAGGACCTGGGGGGCGATCTTGCGCATGCTGTTGAAGCTGAACTGGTCCAGGCTGGCGCTGTACATCTGGCGCCCGCGCTCCACCAGATTGTGGGCCTCGTCCACCAATACCGCCAGTTGCCACTGGTTGGCCTGGGCCAGACCGAACAGCAGCGCGCTGAAATCAAAGTAGTAGTTGTAGTCGGCGACCACCAGGTCGGCCCAGCGCGCCATTTCCTGGCTCAGGTAGTAGGGACACACCTGGTGCTCCCGGGCGATCTGGCGCAGCGCCGCCTGATCAAGCAGGGTCAATTGGCTGGCTGCCTGGCGCGCTGCCGGCAAGCGATCATAAAAACCCTTGGCCAACGGGCAGGACTCGCCGTGGCAGGCCTTGTCCAGGTGCTCGCAGGCCTTGTCCCGGGCGACCATTTCCAGCACTCGCAAGGGCAACCCCGGTGCGCTGTCGACCAGTACCTGTGCGGCATCCAGCGCCAGTTTGCGGCCTGGAGTCTTGGCGGTGAGAAACAGCACCTTGTCGAGCTTCTGCGGCGCCAGGGCCTTGAGCATCGGGAACAGCGTGCCGAGGGTCTTGCCGATGCCGGTGGTAGCCTGGGCCATCAGGCAGCGGCCGGTGCTGACCGCCTTGAACACCGATTCCGCCAGGTGACGCTGGCCGGGACGAAAGTCCGGGTGGGGAAACCGCAGGGCCTGTGCGGCCTGATTGCGCGCCTCGCGATGAGCCAGTTCCTGCTCGGCCCAGGCCAGGAACAACCCGCACTGCTGGTTGAAAAAGGTCTCCAGCTCAAGCGCGCTGCAGGCTGACACCAGGCTGGTCTCCTGCTCACTGACGATGTCGAAATACACCAGCGCCAGGTTGATCTCGGCCAGGTGCAGTTGCTGGCACAGTAACCAGCCGTAGATTTTCGCCTGGGCCCAATGCAGTTGCCGGTGGTTGGCCGGCATACGCTCGAGGTCGCCGCGGTAGGTCTTGATTTCTTCCAGGCGGTTCTGCGCCGGGTCATAACCGTCTGCCCGCCCCCGCACGGTCAACTGCCGGTATTGGCCTTGCACCGCCACTTCGTTCTGGTAGCCCGGACTGCGCCGCGATGCCACGGTGCGATGCCCGACGATGCCCTCCAGCGCCGTGGGCGATGGGGTGAAGCGCAGGTCGAGGTCGCCGCACTTGGCGGTGAACTCACACAGGGCACGCACCGCGATGCTGTAGCTCACTCGCAAGGTAACGCCCACTGCACGTAGCACACGGCGATGGGCATCTGATGGGCATGGCAGAACTCCAGCCAGCGCACCTGGTTATCCTGCAAGCGATCGCCGGGGCCCTTGACCTCGATCATCCGGTAGGTCTTTTGCTGCGGCCAGAACTGGATCAGGTCGGGCATGCCGGAGCGGTTGGCCTTGATGTCCTGCAACAGGCGATCGAACCAGTGCTTGAGGTGTTCCGGCGGCAGGCAGAGCAATGCCAGTTCCAGCAGTTCCTCGGTCAACACTCCCCAGAACACGAAGGGCGATTGCACACCCGCCTTGGCGTGAAAACGCTGGCGAATGGTCGCGGCATAACGGCCATCGTCCAGTTCGCCCAGGCAAGCCTGGAACAACTCGGCGCGGCGGGTATGGAAATCCTCGCTCAGCAGGTCCACCGGCCCGCGCTGGAACGGGTGGAAGAACGCCCCGGGCAGTGGCGCAAAGATCGCCGGCCAGCAGAGCAAGCCGAACAATGAGTTGATCAGGCTGTTTTCAACGTAATGCACCGGTGCCGCCGGGTCATCCAGGTGGGCCTGGACATGAAACTCCACCGACAACGCCGGGTCGACACGCAGCAGGTTGAGGTCCAGGCGCTCGACTTCCCGCGGCTTCAGGCGTGGCGCCGGCGGCCCGCCAAGTTTGCGCCGCAAGCGCGGCAGCATCCGCAGCACTTGCTGCTGCTCGGCGGCACTTTGCGGCGCGAGCTCGGCCTGGGTCGCCAACTCCAGCGCCAGGGCATACTCGGCGCAGCGCTCCAGCACACGGATCAGGCGCGCCCTGGCACCCGGATAGTGGCACTGGCGATAGATGTCCAGCGCTGCCGGCCAGTCGGCCAGGCGTTCGCAGTGTTGCCCGAGCAGGAACAGCAGTTTGTCGCGGCGTCTCTGCAGCCAGGGGTTGGCGCTGTCCAGGGCGTGAATCCGAGCCACCACCTGGCTCACGTCCTCAGCGCCTTCGAAGGCTTGCTGGCAGCCATGCAGGTAAAGAAACGCCTCGACGTCCTCACGGCTGCGCAAGCCCCGGGACTCTGCGCAGAACTCGACCTTCTCGTAGGTGTAGATGCCCAGGTCCGCCAGCACGAACTCCGACCAGTCCTGGTAAAGGTTGCCGAAGAACATCAAGCGCAGGCGATCGCACAGGCCCATGATGGTCAGGCTCAGGACCCGATCATCCAGGGCCGGGTACCACTGTCGCAGGGTTTGCGGGTGGGGGAATGCCTCACGCAAGGCATCGAGCCAGGCGGTTTTTTTCGCTTTGGGCTGGTCGATGGCCGTGCCGAAACAGGCCAGGATCTCGGCCTTGAGCAGCACCTCGAACAACGCATCCAGAGGCAATGGCGCCTGATCGTCGACCCAGCCCAGCGCCAGTAACGGCTGCACCGCCAGCGCCGTCGCGCCAATTTCCGGGTACTGCAACTTGCCCGGGCGAAAGTGTTCGCCCTTGCGCATCACCATGCGCACCAGTAGCGCCTGGGAAGCTCGCGGCAATTGGCCGAAAGACTCAATGAACGCCTGCTCCTGCGGGCTGAGCACATCGGCATAACGCTGCTGCAGCCAGGCGAGTACCTGCTGAAAGTTATTCAGGTAGTAGAACGGATCTTCGAGCGGATTGACGGTCACAGATAGAAAGGGCCATGGCGAGCGGATACTGGTTATGCATACAGATAGCAGTTCAGCCGCGCCGCTGGCAAATGGAAAAAGATAAATGGCCGGGTTTTGTCCATTCCATCTACCCTGATGTGGTATTTTTCCAGCTTTTTCAGGGCCTAAGCGAACTTTCCCGGGATAAGCGGGACCAAGGGCCTAGTGATATCGCGCCGCTGCTCCTTGCATCAGGCCGATCGAGTGATTCTGGATTGAGAGGTTTTAGTATGAACATCCGTACTCTGTGCATGCCCCTGGCCGTGGTCACCTTGCTGGCGCTGGCAGGTTGCTCGACCCCAACGGTGGTGACCCTGCAGAACGGCACCCAATACCTGACCGAAGATATGCCGGACACCACCGCTGAAGACGGTTTTGTCGAGTTCAAGGACATTTCTGGCGCGACGGTCAAGGTCAAGGCGGATGATGTCGCCACCATCCGCAAGGAAAAGTAGCCGCCTAGAGGTCGGGGCTGGACCAGCCTGAGGCACGCAACGCCGGCAACAGCAACTCGGGCTTGAGCCCATCCACGCGGCGGCCATCGTCGCTGCACATATCCTCGCCTGCGAGCAACGCATTAATGATCGCCTCCTCCACCGCTTCGGCCGCTGCGCTGAACAGGGCCGAGAGGTAATCGTTGTTGAGCATCGCCAGTGGCGTGCTCAATGGCAGGTCCTTGCGCCCGTAGTCCGCAGGCGGCAGGTCCTGGTTGCCGGTAGCGAACGCCAGGAAGATGTCCCCGCTGGAGTCTTCGGTGCCGCCGCCGGTGCGGGCGATGCCGATCGAGGCGCGCTGGGCCAGGCGTTGGCACTGGTGCGGCAGCAGGGGCGCGTCGGTAGCGAGGATCACCACGATCGAGCCCATGCCAGGCGTGCCCTGGTGTTCGAAGGGCGATGGGCTTGGCACCAGTTGGCGGCCGACTGGGTAGCCGTCGATCCGCAGTTCGCGGCGTTTGCCATGGTTGGCCTGGACCAGCGCGCCGACGGTATAGCCACCCTGCCCGGCTGCTACCTGGCGCGACGCGGTGCCGATTCCACCTTTGAACTCATGGCAGATCATCCCGGTGCCACCGCCGACCGCGCCCTCCGCCACGGGGCCGGCACTGGCATTGGCGGCCGCTTCTGCCACGTGTTGCGGGGCTACGTGTTGGCCCCAGATGTCGTTGAGCACGCCGTCGTAGGTCTCCATCACCACGGGCATGCACCAGTAGGTCGCGGGGTCCGCCAGGCTGTCGCGCTCCAGCGCCACCAGGGCATCACGCACCACGCCGACGCTGTGGGTGTTGGTGATGGCAATCGGGGTTGCCAGCAAGCCGGCTTCACGAATCCATTCCAGTCCCGTGGCATCACCATTGCCGTTGAGCACATGGCAACCGGCGAAACACGGCTGCTGCCGCGCATGACCGGCCCGCGGCTGGATCAGCGTGACGCCGGTCCTGACCTGCTTGCCGTTGACTTGCTCGCGCAGCGTACTGTGTCCGACCCGAACTCCCGGGACATCGGTAATGGCATTCAACGGTCCCGGTACGCCCAAGCCCAGGGTGATGCCCAATTCACGTGCACGCATGTCCTCTCCTCAGCAATATTCAAGCACCGGATCACGCCGGCGAAGGACCGCTACTCTAGAGAACCCCGACTGTCGCGCCCATTACCCCGTTGGGGTATGCCCCCCCCCAAGCACAGGGACGCAATCCCCTACCGGATATTGCCGATCAACTCCCGGTACGAATCTTGTTCCACAGCCGGGTCCGAATCCGGTCGATGTTCAGGGGCATGGCTTGCAGGGCGAACAATTTGCCCATCATTTCCGGGCTCGGGTAGACCTTGGTGTCGTTCCTGATAGCCGGGTCGATCAGGCTATCGGCCTGCTGGTTACCGTTGGCGTAGTGCACATGGTTACTGATGCTGGCCATGACGTCGGGGCGCAGCAGGTAGTTCATGAACGCGTAGCCCGGTTTTTCGTCGGGAGCGTCGACGGGCATGGCCACCATGTCGAACCAGATCGCCGCGCCTTCCTTGGGAATCGCGTAGCCGATGTCGACGCCGTTGTTGGCTTCCCTGGCCCGGCTTTCGGCCTGCAGGATGTCACCGGAGAAACCCACCGCAACGCAGATATCACCGTTGGCCAGGTCACTGGTGTACTTGGAGGAATGGAAATAGCTGACGTAGGGCCGTACTTTCATCAGCAGGGCTTCGGCCTTCTTGTAGTCCGCCGGGTCCTTGCTGTGGTGGGGCAAACCCAGGTAGTTCAAGGCCGCGGGCAGCAGTTCCGGGCCGTTATCGAGGATTGCCACGCCGCACTTCTGCAGCTTCTCCATGTATTCGGGTTTGAAGATCAGGTCCCAGGAATCCACGGGGGCGTTGTCCCCCAGCACCGCCTTGACCTTGGCGATGTTATAGCCGATCCCGGTACTGCCCCACAGGTAGGGAAAGCCGTGCTCGTTGCCCGGGTCGTTGTCTTGCAGGGCCTTGAGCAACACCGGGTTGAGGTTCTGCCAGTTCGGCAGTTGGCTCTTGTCGAGCTTCTTCAGCGCCCCGCCAGCGATCTGCCGCGCCATGAAGTGGTTGGAGGGGAACACCACGTCATACCCCGATTGGCCGGTCATCAACTTGCCGTCGAGGGTTTCGTTGCTGTCGTAGACGTCATAGCTGAAACCGATAGCGGTTTCTTTCTGGAAGTTTTTCATCGTGTCCGGCGCGATGTAGTCCGACCAGTTGTAGACCTTCACGGTCTCGCCGGCCTGGCTGAGGGACGCAGCCAACATCAGCGGGGCCAGCATCAGGGGTGCACGGGGTAAGCGGATCATGATTCGATTCCTGTTTGGCGTTTTTATTGGCAGGTCTTCGGTTGATCAGAGGATCAAAAAATCAATACGTAGGTCTTGCGCACCGTTTCCTCGATGTCCCAGATCCCGGTGCTGTTGGCGGGCAGCATCAGGGCATCGCCGGCTTCTATCTGCAGGGGCTCGCCGTTATCCGGGGTGAAGGTGCAGCGGCCCTGGACGAAGTGACAGAACTCTTGCGCGACGATCTGCCGCCGCCAGCGACCTGGGGTGCACTCCCAGATCCCGGTTTCGACGCCGTCGCTACGCTCCACGCTGGTGGTCGAGGTGACCGCTACCGGCGTACCGAGCGGAACGGCGACCGGGGCGGATTCCTGCAGCGGCACATGATGGGTGTTCTTGAACTGGGTAATGCTCATGTCGATACCTGTGGGTGAGTGAAGCGCGTTTAGTGCATCAAGCCTTCCATGAACCCCGCCACCTGCGTGGCAAGCTTGCGGCGCCAGGGCGCGCTGTGCAGGTCAGCCAGGGTGCGGTCTTCGTGGATGAAGCTGCGGATGATCGCGTTGTAGCCCAGCCAGCGCAGCGGCTCCGGCTCCCAGGTGCGCAACGCGTCGAGGCCGCCTTGGGGGACGACCCAGGGCTGGCGCACCAACTGGCTGTCGCGTTGCAGGATCAGGTCGGCCAGGGTCCGGCCGCCGAGGTTGCTGGCGCCGACGCCTTCACCGCCATAACCACCCGCCAGGGCAATGCCGCTGCGCACGTCGCACAGCATGTGCGGCTTGAAGTTGCGCGACATGCCGAGGTTGCCGCCCCAGGAATGGGTGATCGGTACGTTCTTGAGCTGCGGGAACAATTCACCGAACAGGTAGCGCCGCAGCTCCACCTCGCCGCTGGTCAGGTCGAAGTTGTGCCGCAGTTGACCGGCGAACTGGTAACCGCCACGGGCGCCGAACACCAGGCGATTGTCGGCTGTACGCTGGCCATAGGTGACTTGGCGGCTGCTTTCGCTGAAGGCTTGGCCGCGGCTCAGGCCGATTTCGTCCCAGGTCGCTGCGGACAACGGCTCGGTGGCGACCAGCAGGCTCTGCACCGGCAATTGATAACGACCCAGCGGGGCCAGCGTCACGGCATAACCCTCCACCGCCGGCACCACCCAACGCGCACGCACGCTGGCCTTGGCGGTGCGCACGCTGCCCGATTGCCAGGCAGTCACTGGGCTGTTTTCGAAGATCTTCACCCCCATGCGCTCCACGGTTCGTGCCAGGCCCCGCACCAGCTTGGCCGGCTGGATCGTCGCGCAGTGCGGCGCATAGATGCCGCCATAGGGCTTGGCAACCCGGATCTGCTGGTTGAGCTGCTCGGGGGTCAGCCAACGATAGTCGGACTGATTCAGGCCCTGGGCATACAGCCCGTCCAGGTACTGGCGCAGGCTGTGCTCCTGTTCGGGGTAACGAGCGGCGCAATACAGCACCCCGCCTTTGCGGTAATCGCAGTCGATGCCTTCCCGTTCGATGACGATCGCCACTTCATCGGGAATGCTGTGCAGCAAGTCGAAGGAGGCCCGCCGTTGTTCGACGGACAAGCCGGCCAGCAGGCGGTCTTCGCCCAGCAGGTTACCCATCAGCCAGCCGCCATTGCGGCCCGACGCGCCAAAACCGGCAGTTTGCGCCTCGACAATGGCAATGTTCAGCTCCGGGGCCTGGCGCTTGAGGTAGTACGCGGTCCAGAGACCGGTGTACCCGGCGCCGATGATCACCACATCGACATCCAGGTCGTGCTCAAGGGCAGGCCTCGGCAACAGCGGCTCCTCGAGCTGGTCCATCCACAAACTGATCGTGCGCCACGCCGGCATGCAAGTCTCCGCCATTCAAGTTTCGATGGCGTCGATCCTAGTGGGTTGGCTCAGGGCTTGTCTTGCGCGCGTGCACGCAAAGAAATCTGTTTGACGTAGGCCTTGGGCGACAGCCCGGTGTGCTGGCGAAAACAGCTATAGAACGCCGACAACGAATTGAACCCGGCGGCGAAGGCCAGTTCGTCGATGCGCACCGGGGGCGTGGCGCGGTCCAGTGCCGCCAGCAGATGCTGCAAGCGCGCCTGGTTGACGTAGCGGTAGAAGCTTTGCCCCAGGACCTGGTTGAGCAGGTAGGAAATCTGGTTACGGCTGTAACCGCACTCCTCGGCGACCCGTTGCAGATCCAGTTGCGGATCGAGATAGGCTTGCTGGCGCTCGAAGTACTGCTGCAGGTCCTGGGCCATGAAACTCAGCTGCCGGGGTGACAGCCCCAGCCGGCTGGCTGCCGGACGCGGCGCACCTGGTGTCTGGCTGTCACGCGGTTCGTGGACCAGGGACGCGTACTCATTGACGCGCCAGATCAGCCCGTCACGCACGGTGATGGCCTCGCTTGAGCGAAACGACACCAGCCCTTCGCCACCGCGCAGGGTCATGCGGTATTGGATGAACGCGGTATCGCCATCCAGGCGGATGCGGTCCGAATGCTCCAGCGCCTCCTCGGGATCACGGGGCATGCTACTGCGCACGTATTCACGCAGCTCACTCAAGCCCAGGACCCGGTTCTGGAAAAAGTCGTGGTACTGGATGTCCGGGTGATACAGCGCCATCACGCCGTCGAGGTCGCGGTGCTTCCAGCACAGGTGATAACGCAGCACGGTTTCGCCGGTAGCCTGGGTCAACAACGGGCCATCTTCTGGGGCAGGCATAGGGCACTCGACGACATAAAGCACCGAGCTTGCCGAACTTGCCCGCGGGCTTCAATGGCAATGGGCAACGCCGGAACGTGATCCAGCGCATAAAAACCGCGTTCAATCGCCAAATGGCCTGAAAAACCCAGTAACTGCAGGCTGAACGAGTGCTATTTTTATTCACTCAACCGGTGGCGCCACAGAGGGCGCTCTCTCCTGCCATGAGCTAACGGAAGCGCTCGATCACCCAGGTGGGCAACAGATGAACAAGGCTTCGCAGAGTAAGGTCACCTTTCCCAACGCCTGCCAGTTGATGCGCTGGCATTTTCATCCCGTGGGCTTCGAGGCCAACATGGATGCCCCGGGGAGCATGATTGCGCGGTTGTTCGACCGTGTCAGCGGCGAGACGCTGCTGGCCATCGCCGGGATTCCCTGCGCCACGGTGATGAACGCGGCAGATGTGGAGCGCATCATCGAAGCCGTGGAGGATGAACTCGAAGCCTTCATCCCCTCCCAGGCGCTCAAGAGTTACGCCTGAGCCCCCAACCCGATGGCTTTGAAATCTGTGGGAGCGGGCTCGCTCCCACCACCTGTACGGTGATCGGCGAAAAACGGCTTGGCGGCGATCCGGTCGGAGGCCCGCGGCATGTTCACCATCGGGCCTTCCTGGGCATCGACGTACCAATAGCAATGACTGACCGCACGGGTGATGCCGACATACGCCAAGCGCAGGATTTCGTCTTTCTGCGCGCTGTCGTACGGATCGGCATCTGCGTCCTTGCCCAGTCCCGCCATCCGATAGACCTGATTCTTGTAGGGCGAACTGGTCAGGTGCTGGCAGTCCCCCAGCAGGAACACCGCGTCCGCCTGGAGCCCCTTGGCACTGTGATAGGTCAACTGCTTGAGGCGTCTGGCCTCGTACGGCAAGCTAGAATCAACATTAACTACAGATGAAATATGCTTCTCTATCAATAACTTATCGCTGCTTTTTCGATACAACATTAAGATTGAATCACCCTTCTGGTAGTGCTCCGTCAGGCGTTTGCCCAGCGCAGCCTCATCCCGCTCATGGATCTGCACCGGCAACAAAGATGTCGCCTGCCCGCACGCCTTGGCCTTCTTGCCTGGGATCGCCGGGGCGGCACGCACGATATGTTCGGCCGCATCAATGATGTACTGGTGGCTACGGTAGTTATCGCTGAGCATTACCCGGGTAGTGCTGGGTGACGAGAACTGCTGGTTGAACTCCATGAAGTACTTGGGCGAACTGCCACGCCAGCCGTAGATCGATTGCCAGTCATCACCCACGCACAGCAGTGAAGAACGCTGGGCCCCACGGCCGACATGCATGGCCGGCCCGCGGCGACGGATTTCGCGAAGAGTTGCCCGCAACCAGGAGACGATCTGCGGCGATACGTCCTGGAATTCGTCGATCATCAGGTGCGACATCGGTCGCAGCAGTTCATCGCTGAGCAGCCTGAGGTTTTCCGGCGAGTGCTCGCTGAACAAGGCGAACATCCGGTTGTAGGTCATCACTGGTGGCTTCTGGTCCAGTAGATGATCCTCGAACGTGCGCCAGAACAGGCTCAATGCCTCAAAGAAAAACCGGTCTGGATCATCCTTGGCAAAGGACATCTGGCCCACGGCGGTGGGCACGTCGAGGCCGAGGTTCTCGATGAAGCTGGCGGCACCGACAAAACAGTCGAGCAACGGCGCGCTGGCCAGCTCGCCCTTGACCTTGTAGTCGAACCCGGGACCGGCGCTGGCATCCCCTGCCAGCGTCGCCAAGACCCGTTTTGACGACTGATAACTATCTAGCCAAATCAAAGGCTTACGACAGAAAGCTTGAAATAGGGTGCGCTTTACTGCCCATTCTGCGCGCACCGTGAGCTTGGCGTTGGGGCGGCTTACCTGGGGATTTTCCTGGGGGTCGAAGCCCAGCACCACCCAGGCGTCCAGGCTCGGGATGTAACCGTGGCAATGGAAGGTCGCGCCATTGATCTCGAACGTCTGCCGGCTAGGCTCGATGCCCTTGATCGGCCAGGCGCCGGCACGCAACCACAGATCCTCGACGACATCGCACAGCTCTTCGTCGCGCTTGGCCGCCAGCTCCGTCACTGCCATGCGTTTTTGTACATCCGGGTGGTCGCGTTCCAGTTCCTTGAGTTGCAAGGCGTGCCGCGACAATGGCGTGATCAACTCGCGAAAACGCAGGTTGTCGGTAAACAATCGGTGAAAACAGGCGTTGAGCTGTTGGCGCTGAGTGTCGTTGATCCGCAGGTCGAAGGGGTTGCTGTCGACCTGCGTGTCATCCAGCAGTGTCCGCTCGCTAAGGTTCTCGAAGGCTTGCAGGCGCTCGAAGCCAGGCAGGCTGCGGACCATCGGTAAAATCCGCGAATGAAAAGTGCGCACCAGGTCGCGCGCGTCCTTTGGCGACAGCGCCCGGCCCCACAAGGCGTAGAGAGCAATCAGCTTGTTGATGAAGTCCTTGCGCGACTCCCGGGTGAAGGTCACCACGGTCAGGGAGTCCAGTTCAAAGCCCAGGTACTGGGTCAGCAATACGATGCGCAACGCCAGGGTGGTCGACTTGCCGGCGCCCGCCCCGGCAATCACCGAGGTAGACGGCGTATCGCTGAAGATCATCTTCCACTGCGCGGCGCTGGGTTGCGCTGCCCCCGGCAGCAGGCGCGCGACATCAGCCTTGACGCGCTTCTTCAGGTCAGCACTCAGGGGCAGTCGCCAGTCGTCGAACAAGTGCTCGTCGACCCGTGGTGCCGGGTGCTCGGTGCAGCGGCTATCGCGAATCAGCAGGACCTGGCGCCCTTCCTCCAACCCTTCGGCCCTGCCTTCCTGATAACCGTAATCCACCCCGGCGGTATGTCCGCTGCGAAAGCCGTCCGCCTGGCCGTGCAGCCAGGAAGCCCGATGCTGGGCGCGCAAACGGGTCAGACCATGGCCAAAGAAACGCGCGGCCAGGCGCTTGAACAAGGGCATCTCGGCCAGGGGCAAAAGCTCGGGGGGAAGATCGGGGGTGTGTTGCGGCACGCTGACTCCAGGGTGTGAGGCTGTTGCGGGCTATGGTGTCTGCATTTGCCCGGGAGTTCTAGTCAAATGCTTATCCATCATTGGTTTAAGTGATGAAGTGAAGGTGTTGCCGAAGCAGGCCTCGTAAATAAATATCTAATTTATAGATCGTTTTGAAGGGGTTTTTACGCTTTTTATCGATTCATACCTGATGGAAGATGCACGCCATCAACCACCGGTTCTCGTTGTATGACGAACCTTTCAGGAGACGATCATGCTTGAACTCAGACCCTTCACCTCCCTGGGCGGCGCCAACCACGGCTGGCTCGACGCCCACCATCACTTCTCGTTCGCCGAGTACCACGATCCCAAGCGTATGCACTGGGGCAACCTGCGAGTATGGAACGACGATGTGATCGCCCCGGGCACCGGCTTCCCCAAGCACCCGCACCGCGACATGGAGATCATCACCTACGTTCGCGAAGGCGCCATCAGCCATGAGGACAACCTGGGCAACAAGGGCCGTACCGAGGCCGGAGACGTCCAGGTCATGAGCGCCGGGACCGGGATCACCCATAGCGAGTACAACCTGGAGTCGACGGCGACCCGGATCTTCCAGATCTGGATCATCCCCAACGAGGCTGGTTCGGCTCCGTCCTGGGGCGCCAAGCCTTTTCCAAAGGGCCAGCGCGAAGGTTTCGTGACCCTGGCCAGCGGCAAGGCCGGCGACGACCAGAGCCTGCGGATTCGCGCCGATGCACGTTTGGTGGCGGCCAACCTGAAAGCCGGGGAAAGCGCCGAATACGCCCTGGATAACGGCCGCCGGGCGTATCTGGTGCCGGCCACGGGGGTCATTGAAGTCAATGGCTTGCGCGCCGAGGCGCGGGACGGTGTGGCGGTTGCCGATGAGCGGGTGTTGCGGGTCACCGCGATCGAGGACAGTGAGATCGTCCTGGTGGATCTGGCCTGACATCTTCCCCGGGGCGGCCTCTGGGCCGACCGGGGTGTTGGATTAGACCGAGTACATATCCATTTTTGCGGTAACGGCCTCCTATGGTTCCGCTTTTACAGCGGCTCACTTTTGGAGGAGCCCAAAAGTAAGCAAAAGGCTCTTGCCCCACCACTCGGCACCTCGCTTAGGCTCGGTGTTCCCTCACTCCGGCTTGAATCCGTGGGCCGCCGCCACGCGCCATCCATGGCGCGGGGCGGCTAACCCGGCGTCCTGCCGGGTTACCCACGGCTTCAAGCCTGCGTTCGGCCAGCGTGGTTAACGGGGCGCCCAGGATCAAAAGCCAGAGCCAGAGCCAGAGCCAGAGCCAGAGCCAGAGCCAGAGCCAGAGCCAGAGCCAGAGCCAGAGCCAGATCAAAAGATTGCTGACTTCGTCAGCGTCTTAGGAAGTAGAAGCTACACCGCGCATGCCCCAGCGATCAGGTCGGCTCTAAGGCCGCCTCGCTTTGTTTTTGATCCTGGGCGCCCCGTTAACCACGCTGGCCGGAGTCCGATATTGATTTGGGGGGTAAACCGGCAGGACGCCGGTTTAGCCGCACTGGGCCAGGGAGGGCCCATTGCGGCGGCCCCCCAAATCAATGTCGGAGTACGGGCATGCCGAGCCTAAGCGAGGCACCGAGTGGTGGGGAAAGAGCGTTTTGCTTACTTTTGCGCTGTTCAAAAGTGAGCCGCCGTCAGGCGGAACCATAAGTGGCCGTTACCGCAAGAATGGATATGTACTCCGCCTAATCCAACACCCCAGAGGCCGCCACGCGGGCAAGCCTTGCTCCTACACCACCTGCTCCGCCCGAAGAATGTCGCGCATGAAGCGTTCCGCCGGCAACGGGTGGCCCAGCAGGTAGCCTTGCAGCGAATCGCAGCCCAACTGGGTCAGGAAATCCTGCTGCATGTCGGTTTCCACGCCCTCGGCAACGATCCGCAGCCCCAATGCCTGGCCCAAGGCAACGATGGCCGAGACGATCGCGGCGTCATCGCTGTCGCGCTCCAGGTCGCGCACGAAGCCGCGATCGATTTTCAGCTCGTTGGCGGGCAGGCGCTTGAGGTACATCAGGCTCGAGTAACCGGTGCCAAAGTCATCAATGGACAGGTCGACACCCATTTCCGATAGCTGATTGAGCACCGTCATGCTCGCGTCCGCGTCGCTCATGGCCGTGGTCTCGGTGATTTCCAGGGTCAGGCTGTTGGCAGGCAGGCCGTGGGTAGCCAGGGCCTTGGCGACGCTGTGGACCAACTCGGTGTGACAGAACTGCAGCGCCGAGAGGTTCACCGCGATGCGCCAGTTGGTGTAGCCCTGCAGATGCCAGAGGCGCATCTGCCGGCAGGCTTCATTGAGCACCCAATCGCCAATCGGGATGATCAAGCCGGTTTTTTCCGCCAGCTCGATGAACTTGTCCGGCAGCAGCATGCCCTGGGTCGGGTGCTCCCAGCGCAACAGCGCTTCGGCCCCCACCGGATGACCGTTGCTGGCATCGAACTTGGGCTGGTAATACAACCGGAACTGATCCTGTTCGAGCGCGTTGCGCAGGTCCTGCAGCAACTGCAACTGGCGCCGCGCGTTGTTGTTCATCGACACATCGAAGAAGCGATAGCCGTTCTTGCCAGTACCCTTGGCGTGGTACATCGCCGCATCGGCGTTCATCAACAGCTCTTGCGCGGTGTGGCCGTTGCCGGGATAGACCGCAATGCCGATGCTGGCCGAGATCTGTAGATCGTGCTCACCGACCCGGAATACCCGGGAAAGCAGGCCCACCTGGCGCGCTGCCAAGCGCAGCGCATCGTCCGGCTCGTGCAGTTGCACCAGCAACACGAACTCGTCACCGCCGATCCGCGCCAGGGTGTCCTGGCTACGCAAGTCCTCGCGCAGGCGCACGCTGACCTCACGCAGCAACTGATCGCCCATGTGATGTCCGAAGGCATCGTTGACCGGTTTAAAACCGTCCAGGTCGATGAACATCAGGGCAAAACAGCCGCTTTGTTCCTGCACCATGAGCATGGCCTGGTCGATGCGGTCGGCCAGCAACACCCGGTTGGGCAGCCCGGTCAGGGTGTCATGCAGCGCCAGTTGGGTCAGTTCGCGGTTGGCCAGGGTCAGGGAATTGGCCAGCTCCGAGGTGCGCGCCTCAAGGCGCGCGTCGAGAATCGAGGTCAGCAAGGCAATGCTCAGCACCGCCAACGTGGTCACCAGCACCAGATTGTCCAGGCCCTTGCCGCTCAAACCATCGACCGCCGCACCGCAGAAGCTGCCATCGGCAAAGCGTGCCGCTGCCATCCCGGTGTAATGCATGCCGACAATGGCCAGGCCCATGATCACCGCCGCACCGCCACGGGCGAAGCGCACATAAGGCGTGTTCTGGCGCAGGCGGAAGGCGATCCATAGCGCTGCAGCCGAAGCCCCCACCGCGATCAACAGGGAGGCGCCGAACAGGCTCGGGTCATAATCGATGCCTGGGGTCATGCGCATGGCTGCCATGCCCATGTAGTGCATGGCGCTGATGCCCGCCCCCATGATCAAGGCACCAAACCCCAACTGCCAGGCAGGTAACTGGGGTTGGCTGACCAGCCACAGGGCGAAACCGCAGGAGAGAATGGCGATCAGCAGCGACAAGGCCGTGATGCCGAAGTCATAGCCCAGGTCGATCGGCAAACTGAAGGCCAGCATGCCGATAAAGTGCATGGACCAGACTCCGACGCCCATGGCCAGTGCACCGCCGACGGTCCACAGGTGAGCAGCCCGACCCTTGGCCGTAGCGATACGCCCGGTCATGTCGAGGGCAGTGTAGGACGCCAAAACAGCCACGCAGAGCGAAATCAGGACCAGCGCAGGGGAATAGTTACCGATGAGCATCAGACTTCTCGACTATGCCCTGGCTGAAGCGTCCGTGCACCCTGGGCGAAAGTTGCCGATTGTACTGATTCCAAGGGCGAAAGCACCTGCAAAGTAATCAAAAGGCCACCAGCGCGACAGAAAGACTGTAACAAGCTCGACAAGCCCCTACGGAGCCTAGGTCATTGGCTTTCAGCGGGTATCAATTGCCCGTCCCAACCGCCGCCCAACGCCGCAATCAACTGCACGCTGGCGATCAGTCGGCTCTGCTGCAAGGTCAGCACACTGCGCTCGTTGCTCAAGGCCGTGGCCTGCACCACCACCACGTCGAGGTAGGCGATCAAGCCGGCCTTGTATTGGTTCTGGATCAGGCGCAACGACTCCCGGGCGGCATCCAGCGCCTGCTGGCGCACCACGGCTTCGTCGCCCAGGACCCTGAGCTGGACCAGGTAGTTTTCTACCTCGCGAAACCCGTCGAGGACGGTCTGCCGGTACTTGGCCACAGTCTGGTCATACAGCGCCTCGTTGCGATCGACTTCCGCCGAGCGCTGGCCGCCGTCGAACAATGGCAGGTTGAGTTGCGGCCCCACCGACCAGAAACGGTTGGGCAAGCTGATCAGGTCGGTCGAGGTACTGCTGCTGTAACCACCGGACAGGCTCAGGGTCAGGTCCGGGTAGTAGGCGGCCTTGGCCACGCCGATATTGGCGTTGGCGGCAATCACCGAGCGCTCGGCCGAGGCAATATCCGGACGCCGTTCGAGCAATTGCGAAGGCAGGCCCAACGGCACTTCGGGCAAGTCCGGGATGTCCTGGGTTTCGGCCAGGGTGAATTCGGCGGGCGCCTGGCCCATCAACACCGCAATGGCGTTCTCGAACTGCGCGCGCTGCCAGATCAGGTCGATCATGTCGGCCTGGGTGCTTTTGAGCTGGGTCTGGGCCTGGGCCACCGCGTCCTTGCCAGACACCCCGGCGCGGTACTGGTTTTCGGTCATTTTCAGCGAGCGCTGGTAGTTTTCCACGGTGGCCTGCAGCAGGCGCCGTTGCTGATCGATGACCCGCAGTTGCAGGTAATTCTGTACCAGTTCCGATTGCTGGCTCAGGCGCATGGCCGCCAGGTCCGCAAAGCTCGCCTCGGCGCTGGCCTCGTTGGCCTCCAGGCCGCGGCGCAGCTTGCCCCAGATATCCGCTTCCCAACTCACCCCCAACTGCGTGTTGTAGGTGTTGCGGATGCCACTGCTGGAACTGCTCAAGGATGAACTGCTGCTCCCCGTGCCCTGGCTGGAGCGGGTTTTCCCGGCGCTCAGGTCGACCGTGGGGTAAAACGCGCCCCGCGCGCTGGCGACCAGGGCCTGGGCCTGACGGTACTGGGCCTCGGCCTGGGCGACGGTCTGGTTGGAGCTGTTGAGTTTTTCCACCAGGCCATTGAGCTGCTGATCGCCATACAGCTCCCACCAGGCGCCACGGGCCAGGGAATCGCTCGGATTAGCCTGGCGCCAGCCCTGTGCCTGCTTGTACTGGGCCGGTTCTGCGACGCTGGGGCGCTGATAGTCCGGGCCGACGGCGCAGGCACTGAGCATCAGGGCGCTGAGGGAAAGGCTCAGCAATCGCGAGCCACGGGCCGTCACCAGGCGCTGGGGCGACAGGCAGTCGCGGTTGAGTGGGTAACGGTCAGTCATAGCGCGGTTTCCAGAGCAGCATCGGTACGAACCCCACGCCAGCGGTTGACCCGGTGGCGCAAACGGTCGAGATAGAGGTAGACCACCGGGGTGGTGTAGAGCGTCAGCACCTGGCTGAAGATCAGCCCGCCAATGATGGTCAGGCCCAGCGGCTGGCGCATTTCCGCGCCCTCGGCACTGCCGAGCAGCAAGGGCAAGGCGCCGAGGATGGCGGCCAGGGTGGTCATCAGGATCGGACGCAAGCGCAACAGGCAGGCGCTGCGAATCGATTCCAGCGGCGCCAGGCCCTGATGGCGCTCGAGTTGCAGCGCCAGGTCGATCATCAGGATGGCGTTTTTCTTCACCACGCCGATCAGCAGGAACAACCCCAGCAATGAGATCAGGCTGAACTCGCCGCCCAGTACATAGATCGACAGCAAGGCGCCGACCCCGGCGGACGGTAGCGTGGAGAGAATGGTCAGCGGGTGCACGTAGCTTTCATACAGCACCCCAAGCACCAGGTAGACCGCCAGCAAGGCGCCGAGGATCATCCACGGCTGGCTCTTCTGGGTCGCGGCAAAGGCGTCGGCGGTGCCGGCCATCTTGGCGATCACTTCCTCTGGCAAACCGAGCTTGGCGATCGCCCGCTCGATCGCGGCCCCGCCCTGCTCCACCGTCACGCCTTCAGCCATGTCAAAGGCGATGCTCTCGGAAGCAAACTGCCCTTCGTGGCTGACGCGGTCGTTTTCCAGGCTGTTTTCGTAGTGGGCAATGGCCGACAGCGGAATCCGCGCGCCGGTCGAGGTGATCACTTGCACCTGGTTGAGGGTGATCGGGTCCTGGGCATATTTGGGATTGACCTCCATCACCACCTGGTACTGGTTGAGGCTGTCGTAGATGGTGGAGATCTGCCGCTGGCTGTAGGCGTTGTTGAGCACCGAGGTGACCATGGCCATGTCGATGCCCAGGCGCTTGGCCTGGTCCCGGTCGACCACCAGTGTCACTTGCGCCGCACCACTGCCCTCGCGGGCGTCGATGGCGGTGAGCTCCGGCAGGGCCTTGAGCGCCGTCACCACTTTCGGGTACCACTCACGCAGCGCCGACAGGTCACCGCTTTGCAGGATGTAGCTGTATTGCGACGACTGCTGCTCGCGGCCACCGCCAAACTGCAGGTCCTGGTCGGCCATCAGCATCAGTTGCGCGCCGGGCACCTTGGGCATTTCCTTGCGCAGGCGCTCGATGACTTTCTGCGCCGACAGGTTACGTTCCTTGATCGGCTTGAGGCGCACCAGCATGAAGGCGTTGTTGGTACCGTTGCTGCCGCCGATGAACCCAGCGACGCTTTCCACCCCATCGTCCTTGAGCACCGCGCGGCGGAAGATCTCCATTTTCGGCTGCATCACGCTGAACGACAGCCCATCGTCACCGCGCACAAAGCCGATCAGTTGGCCGGTGTCCTGCTGTGGCAGGAAGGTCTTGGGTACCACCACGTACAGCGCCACGTTGACGCCGATAGTGATGAACAGGCTGAACAGGGTCAGGCGCGGATGGCGCAGTACCCAGTCCAGGCTGCTGGCGTAGTACTTGACCATCCAGTCGTTGGCCTTGCGGCTGCCGCGCTGCAGGCGGTTTTCCTGGCCTGGGGTATGGGGTTTCAACCAGCGGGCGCAGAGCATCGGGGTCAGGGTCAAGGACACCACCAGCGAGACCACGATCGAGGCGGCCAGGGTGATGGAGAATTCGCGGAACAGGCTCTCGATAATCCCGCCCATGAACAGGATCGAGAGGAACACCGCCACCAGCGAGACGTTCATCGACAACAGGGTGAAGCCGACTTCCTGGGCCCCCAGGTACGCCGCTTTCATCGGGGCGATGCCATCGTCGATGTGCCGGGAAATGTTCTCCAGCACCACGATGGCATCGTCCACCACCAGCCCGGTGGCCAGGATCAACGCCATCAGCGACAGGTTGTTCAGGGAAAAACCATAGAGGTACATCACCGCAAAGGTGCCGACCAGCGACACCGGGACCGCCAGCGTCGGGATCAGCGAGGCGCGGAAGTTGCCGAGGAACAGGAACACCACCAGGATCACCAGCCCCACGGCAATCAGCAGGGTCATTTCCGCTTCGTGCAGGGTGGCTTTGATCACCGGCGAACGGTCCATCGCCAGGTTCAGCTTGACGCTGGCCGGCAGCACCGCCTGCAAGGCCGGCAATTGCGCCTTGATCTCGTCGACCGTCTCGATGATGTTGGCGCCGGCCTGGCGGTTGATCACCAGCAGCACTGCCGAGTCGTCGTTGAAGAAGCCGCTGTTGTAGCGGTCCTCGACGCCGTCGCTGACCTTGGCCACGTCACTGAGGCGCAACGCCGAGCCGTTCTGGTAGCGGATGATCAGTGGTTCGTAGTCCTTGGCCTTCTCCAACTGGTCGTTGGCCTGCACCTGCCACATCCGCTGATCGTCTTCGATCGAGCCTTTGGGCCGGCGCACGTTGGCGTTGGCAATGGTGTTGCGCACGTCATCCAGGGCCACGCCGTACTGGTTGAGCAACTGCGGCTCGAGCTCGATGCGCACCGCCGGCAAGGAGCTGCCGCCGATCTGCACTTCGCCCACGCCCGGCACCTGGGACAGGCTTTGCGAGAGGATGGTCGAGGCCAGGTCATACAGCTGGCCTTTTTCCAGCACGTCCGAGGTCAGCGACAGCACCATGATCGGCGCCTGGGACGGGTTGACCTTCTTGTAGGTGGGCATGCTGCGCATGCCGCTGGGCAACAGGTTGCGCGAGGCGTTGATTGCCGCCTGCACTTCCCGCGCCGCGCCATTGATGTCGCGGTCCAGGTCAAATTGCAGGATCACCCGCGTCGAGCCCTGGCTGGAGCGGCTGCTCATGGTGTTGACCCCGGCGATGGCGCCGAAGGAGCGCTCCAGCGGGGTGGCCACGGTGGAGGCCATCACCTCGGGGCTGGCACCCGGCAGGCTGGCCTGGACCACGATCACCGGGAAGTCCATTTGCGGCAGTGGCGATACCGGCAACAGGCCGAAGCTGACGCCGCCCAGGAGCATGATCGCCAGGCTCAGCAGCATGGTCGCGACCGGGCGCTTGATGAAAGGTCCGGACAGGTTCATGGCTGTTCTACCGACTCCAGGCGCTCAGGCGCGGGTCGCCAGCGCCGGCCAAGGCGGTCGAAGTACAGGTAGATCACCGGCGTGGTGAACAGCGTCAGCACCTGGCTGACCAACAGCCCGCCGACCATCACCAGGCCCAGGGGCTGGCGCAGTTCCGCGCCGGAACCGGTGGCCAGCATCAGCGGCACCGCACCGAACAGCGCTGCAAGGGTGGTCATCAGGATCGGCCGGAAGCGCAGCAGCGCCGCCTGATAGATCGCCGTCGCCGGGTCCATGCCCTGGTTGCGCTCGGCCTCGAGGGCAAAGTCGATCATCATGATCGCGTTTTTCTTGACGATACCGATCAGCAGGATGATGCCGATGATCGCGATCATCCCCAGGTCATTGCCACTCAAGAGCAACGCCAGCAAGGCGCCGACTGCCGCCGAGGGCAAGGTCGACAGAATGGTGATCGGGTGGATGTAACTCTCGTAGAGAACCCCGAGCACGATGTACATGGTCACCACGGCCGCCAGGATCAGCAGCAAGGTACTCGACAACGAGGCCTGGAACGCCTGGGCCGCCCCCTGGAACTGGCTCTGCACGCCCAGTGGCATGCCTATGTCCTTCTGCACCTGTTCGATCAGTTCCACCGCCTGCCCCAACGCCACGCCGGGCGCCAGGTTGAACGACATCATCACCGCCGGGAACTGGCCGATATGGGCGATCGACAGTTGGGCCTGGCGTTCCTCGATGCGCGCCAGGCTGGACAATCGAACCTGGCCGCCGTCGGTGGTCTTGACGTGGATCTGCTCCAGCGCCTGCGGGCCGATCTTCTCGCCATCCTTGGCCTGCAGCACCACGCGGTACTGACTGGCCTGGGTGTAGATGGTGGAGATCTGCCGCTGGCCGAAGGCGTCGTACAGGGCATCGGTGATGTTGGCCACCGACACGCCGATGCGCGAAGCCGCGTCGCGGTCGATTACCAGGTACACCTGCAGGCCCTTGTCCTGCAGGTCACTGGCGACGTCGGTCAGCTCCGGCTGGTGGCCCAGGGCTTCGACCAGGCGGCCGCTCCACAGGCTGAGCAACTCGGCATCCGGTGACGACATGCTGAACTGGTATTGGGTGCGACTGACCCGGTCTTCGATGGTCAGGTCCTGCACCGGCTGCATGAACAGGCGAATGCCCACCAGCTTGTCCAGTTGTGGCTGCAAGCGGGTGATCACCTGGGCTGCGCTGAGGTCGCGATCCTTGTGCGGCTTGAGGTTGATCAGCAGGCGGCCGCTGTTGAGCGTGGCGTTGTCGCCGTCCACGCCTATATAGGACGACAGGCTTTGCACCGCCGGGTCTTGCAGGATGATCTTGGCCAGTTCCTGTTGGCGCTGGCTCATGGCGGCGAAAGAGATGGACTGCGGCGCTTCGGAAATCCCCTGGATCACCCCGGTGTCCTGCACCGGAAAGAAGCCCTTGGGCACGATCATGTAGAGGAACACAGTGAGAGCCAGGGTGCCGATGGCCACCATCAGGGTCAGCGGCTGGTGCTTGAGCACCCACTGCAACTTGCGTCCGTAGGCAGCGATCATCCAGTCGATGCACGCGCCGCTGGCACGATAGAAACGGCCCTGCTCTTCAGGCTTGGGCTCAGGCTTGAGCAAGCGTGCACACATCATCGGCGTCAGGGTCAGGGACACCACCAGGGAAATCAGGATCGCCACCGCCAGGGTGATGGCGAACTCGCGGAACAGCCGCCCGACCACGTCGGCCATGAACAGCAGCGGAATCAGCACCGCGATCAGCGACAAGGTCAGGGAGATCAAGGTGAAACCGATCTGCTTCGCGCCCTTGAGTGCCGCCTGCAGCGGGCTGTCGCCCTCCTCGATGTAGCGCGAAATGTTCTCCAGCATGACGATCGCGTCGTCGACCACAAACCCCGTGGCGATGGTCAGGGCCATCAGGGTCAGGTTGTTGACCGAAAAACCGGCCAGGTACATCACCCCGAAGGTGCCGATCAACGACAGCGGCACGGCAATCGAAGGGATGATGGTGGCGCTGACGCGGCGCAGGAACAGGAAGGTCACCATCACCACCAGGGCGATGGCGATCAGCAATTCGTGCTGCACGTCGGTGACCGAGGCGCGGATGGTCTGGGTGCGGTCGGTCAGCACCGTGACATCCAGCCCGGCTGGCAGGTTGTCGGTGATGCTCGGCAGCAGCGCCTTGATCCGGTCAACCACCTCGATCACGTTGGCCCCCGGCTGGCGCTGGATATTGAGCAGCACCGCCTGGTTTTCGTTGGCCCAGGCCGCGAGGCGCTCGTTCTCGGCGCCATCGACGATCTGCGCGACATCCTTGAGCCGCAATGGCGCGCCATTGTTGTAGGCAAGGATCAGTTCGGCGTAGTCCTTGGGCGAGGTCAACTGGTCGTTGGCGTCGAGCATCGACACCCGGGTCGGGCCGTCGAAGTTGCCCTTGGGCTGGTTGACGTTGGAAGCGGCAATCAGGGTGCGCACATCCGACAGGTTCAGGCCATTGGCCGCCAGGGCCTCGGGGTTGACCTTGATCCGCACCGCCTGGCGTTGTCCGCCGGCGATGCTGACCATGCCGACGCCGCTGATCTGGGCGATTTTCTGCGCCATGCGCGTATCGACCAGGTCGTTGAGTTTGGGCAGCAGCATGGTTTTGGAGGTGATCGCCAGGGTCAGCACCGGGGTGTCCGCCGGGTTGACCTTGTTGTACACCGGCGGCGCCGGCAAATCGTTGGGCAATAGGTTGCTGGCGGCGTTGATCGCGGCCTGCACCTGTTGCTCGGCGACGTCCATGTTGATGTCGAGGTTGAAGCGCAGGGTCAGCACTGAAGCGCCGCCGGAGCTGGTCGAGGCCATCTGGGTCAGGCCGGGCATCTGCCCGAACTGCCGCTCCAGGGGCGCGGTGACCGCACTGGTCATTACGTCCGGACTGGCGCCGGGGTACAGGGTCATGACCCGAATGGTCGGATAGTCCACCTGGGGCAGTGCCGAGACCGGCAGCAGGCGATAGGCGATCAGGCCGGCCAGAACGATGGCCAGCATGCTCAGGGTAGTCGCGACCGGACGCAGGATGAACAGGCGGGAGATGTTCATGCGCCGCCCTTATGCGCCTTGCCATTGGCCTCTGGTGCGGGCGCGGCATCGCTCGCCTGGCTGTGGAGGTTATCGGTCGGCGCGGCCGGGACCTGGTTGCTGTCGTTGACCACCTCCACCTCGCTGCCCTCTTTCAGGCGATCGGTGCCTTCCAGCACCACCCGATCACCCGGCTTGAGGCCTTCCTTGATCACGGTGTTGTCGCCGTCGGTGGCGCCGATTTTCAGTGGGCGAATGGTGACTTTCTTGTCGCCATCCAGGGCGTAGACAAACGTGCCGTTGGTGCCGAATTGAATTGCCGCCGAGGGTGCCAGGATCACCCCCTTGAGGGTGTCAGCGAGCAAACGCACGTTGACGAACTGATTGGGGAACAGCGCCTGGTCACGGTTGTCGTAGCGCGCCTTGAATTTCAAAGTGCCGGTGGTGGTGTCGATCTGGTTGTCCAGGCTCTGCAGTACGCCGGTGGCTTGCAACTGGGTGTCGCCACGGTCCCAGGCTTCGACCGGCAGCTTGGCCCCGGAGCGGTAGCGGGCCAGCACGACGTCGAGGCTGTTCTCCGGCAAGGTGAAGGCCACGCTGATCGGTTGGGTCTGGGTGATGATCGCCAGGGCCGTGGTGTCGTTGGCCGCCACCAGGTTGCCGACGTCCAGCTGGCGCAGGCCGACACGCCCGGTAATCGGCGCGCGGATGCGGGTGAATTCAAGGTTGAGCTTGGCGTCGTTGACCGCCGCCTGATTGGTCTTGACCGTCCCCTGGTACTGGCCCACCAGCGCCGCGGCGGTATCCAGAGTCTGCTTGGCGATGCTGTCCTCGGCGTACAGGCCGCGGTAGCGTTCCAGGTCCACCAGGGCGTTTTTCAGTTGGGCCTGGTTTTGCAACAGGGTCCCTTCGGCCTGGAGCAAGGCGTTCTGGTACGGGCGCGGATCGATCTCGGCGAGCAGGTCGCCGGCCTTGACCATCTGCCCTTCTTCGAAGGCGATCTTCACCAGTTCGCCGCCGACCCGGCTGCGCACATTGATGGTGTTGAGCGCGGTAACAGTGCCCAGGGCCTTGTAGTACAGCGGGAAATCGCCGAGTACCGCTGGAGCCACCCGCACCGGAACCGCCCCCGCCGCGCCACCGAAACCCGGGCGCATGCCACCTGCCCTGCCGGTATGGCCGGCCGCCGCCTTGGATGCCGGGGCATCCTTGCTGGCGGAGCTGCTGGGCCAGAATTTCCAGCACAGGCCGCCAACCAGCAGCAGGACCAGCAGGCCGAACAGCCAGCGACGAGAATTACGGGAAGCGGAGGATTGCATGGAGTGATTAACCATTGGGCGCGTGGGCATCTTTATACGGGAGGCTGAAAGATAAGCACTAGAGGCCTTTTAGCAAAGCGCCTTTACCGGCAATTTACCTTCAGCTGACTTTTGCGAGTGTTTGCTAAATTACTGAAGCACAAATGAAAACGGCCTGGACAGAGCCAGGCCGTGAATAATTGTAAAGCCTATTACTTGAGAACGGCCAACGCTGCTGCGTAGTTAGGCTCTTCGGCGATTTCTTTCACCAGCTCGCTGTGCAGCACGTTGTCGTTTTCGTCCAGCACTACCACGGCACGGGCAGTCAGGCCCTTGAGTGGACCGTCGGCAATCGCTACGCCGTAGTTTTCGATGAACTCGGCACCCCGCAGGGTGGACAGGTTCTGCACGTTTTCCAGGCCTTCGGTGCCGCAGAAGCGGGCCTGGGCGAACGGCAGGTCAGCCGAGATGCACAGCACCACGGTGTTGGCCACGTCATTGGCCTGGGCGTTGAAGGTACGCACCGAGGTCGCGCAGGTCGGGGTGTCGACGCTTGGGAAAATGTTCAGCACTTTACGTTTGCCGGCGAAGTCCGCCAGGGTCACGTCCGACAGATTGCCGGCAACCAGGGAAAAGGCTGGTGCCTTGGCACCGGCTTGTGGCAGTTGGCCGTTGACCTGGACTGGGTTGCCTTTGAGAGTGACTTGAGCCATGAACAGTATCCTTATTAATGCAGTGGTTATGAACAATCGTCTGGTGTTGCGAGGAGCCAAAGTTAACCACGAATGTGCCAGTGAGCCTACCCCAGCAAGCTGTCAGACAATTCCTTGTACTGACCGCGAAGTATGCCCCCTGAAATTGGCGCGACCTGCGGCCTCCCCTTCGGCATTGACAATCCGCCCCCACCCCTTACGCACAGCATTCCCTAGCAGTTCTGCCAGTAGACAACGCTGGCGCCGACGCCCAACCTGAAGGCCCGCAATCATGAGCACAGAGGACCTCGCGCCATGCCTGCAGACCGTGCCTTCGTACTCTGCTACTACCGCTACGATCCGCTGGACCGGCTCGTCGCTACCTCACCGTCCGGGCAGTCACCGCTGCAACGTTTTTACTGCAAGAGCAGACTGGCCACGGAAATCCAAGGGCTGTTGCGGCACACGATTATTCAGCACGACGACCAGTTGCTGGCGCAGCTGCAACGTAACGGGGATCAAATGACGGCCACATTACTGGCCACAGACCAGCAGCGTTCGGTGCTGCATACACTTGGTGGCGGTGTACGTCATCCCATCGCCTACTCACCTTATGGTCATCACCCCGCCGACAGCGGATTGCTGAGCCTGCTGGGGTTCAATGGTGAGCGGCGGGATCCAGTGACCGGGCACTATCTGTTGGGCAATGGTTATCGGGCGTTTAATCCGGTGTTGATGCGATTTAACAGCCCAGACAGTTGGAGTCCATTTGGAGACGGTGGATTTAATGCTTATTCATACTGCTCACACAACCCTATAAATTTACAAGACCCCTCAGGGCATGCCCCGGGATCTTTACTTGCGTACTACTTCAAGTATCTGCCCATGCCACACACATCAGCACCCGCGATAAACAGCAACACCGGGCTACCGGCACTGGTAAAAAGTGCTCAACCAGATCACGCCATACAAATGTTTAAAAAAACCATCCAGCTTGTGAGCAACCCAAAATTTCCAGCACAATCAACAAAATTGATAAGCGATGCTGAAAATCTGTTTAACAGTAAAGATCTCACATATTCGCTGACCCCTGGCCGGGTGCAAAGCGTAGAACACGCACACAACCGCTTCAATTACTTCAATGACAATGCAGAGACATTTCAATTCAAAGGAGGCATCCCCCAAGCAGGGGATGCCATTTTGCTACCTAATGGTGGAGACACTTACCTTTACACCGGACACTTCGACAGCGCAATAAGCAAATACACCCATCAGATGCTATCAGCGACAGATCAAACCATTAAAATAACCAACATTATCAAGCTTCATCAGAGTGTACTTAATCGAGCAAAGTACATCACAAAACACACGAAACGACTGAATACTTCAAGTATCCGCCGCCCAAGAGCCAGATCGCCCATTTGATACTGATCAGTACTTCCGCTTCATCGTTGGCCGCAAAAGTTGCCGGATCGGTATAGCTCCCCATCCCATCGAAACTCAAACTAAAGGATGATGCGCCCCGGGGTAACCTTCAAAAAATGGCGACCTTCAAGGCAGAAATCCCGGACGTAGTCGGATGTACGCGCTTTGTCCTTGATCGTGATTTCCATCTACCGGCATCAGCGCCAACCTTCCATCGAAACCGCGCCCAAGGGCCGTCCCAACCATCAGGGCATTACCGTAATCTCATCACCTAAGCCAATGATTCAAATGACTTTCGCCCGAGAAATTTAGGTGAACTGCGACACATATCGAAATATTTAATGACGACGAGCGGTCGTTACCGTGTTTAATGCTAACCAAGCCTGACTCGTCCTACGGCCCTCCAGAATAAATACTACAAAGCAATCGACCATCAATCGAGCCAACAGGGATATGAAGGAACGATGTCAAAGGGAATTTCAAGCAGCGTCCTGCTGCTGGCCGTCACACTGCTGCCTGCTGCTGGTGCGCTGGCCGACAACGCCGAGACCGCCAACAAGAGCAACAACCCGCTGAGCCTGGCGCCCGGCGCCAACCTTCAGGACTACTACACCCCGCAACTCTTCGACAGCAACGCCCACACCAACGATGCCTTGTTGCGCGGCACCTTGCCGATGGCCGCCAATGACTTCATCGCAGTCCCGCAGTTGCTGCGCGCGACCCTGCCCATCAGTACCCGCCCCGATCCACACAGTGGCTACAGCACCGGCATCGGTGATCTGAACCTGTTCGACATTTTCCTGCTCAAGACCGAAGGCGTGCAGTTGGGCATCGGCCCGCAGATCACCGCGCCGACCGCCGAACAGGATGAGTTGGGCACCGGCAAATGGCAGGCTGGCCTGGCCGCCGTGGCCATCGATGCGACGCCCCGTGGCCTGCTGGGCGCACTGGTGCAGTATCAAAGCTCGTTCGCTGGTGACCACGACCGGGCACACGTCGAAACCGCCACCTTGCAGCCTTTTCTCATGCACAACCTGGAAAAAGGCTGGTACCTGCGCTCCACGGGCACCTGGACCTTCGACCTGAAGAACAACACCCATTACATCCCCATCGGTTTTGGTGCGGGCAAGGCCTGGAAATCCGGCAGCAACATCATCAACGCCTTCGTTGAACCGCAATGGACGGTCGAGCGCAAGGGCGATGGCCTGCCGCAGTTCACGCTGTTTGCCGGCATCAACGTGACCTTCGGCAAATAACCGCGCGACCCACAGGACAGTGCCATGACTTTTGCAAAACCGACCCGTCTGTTGCTCGCTGGCGTCTCGCTGCTGCTCAGCGCCAGCGCCTGGGCCGATTTCACGGCCAGCCCCGAAGAGGCCCGCGGGATCGCCAAGGAGGCCTACCTCTACGGCTTCCCGGTGGTGGAGATGTACAAGACCCTGTACACCCAGGCCGTGGACAAGACAGGGGCGAATTTCAAGGCACCGTTCAACCGTATCGGCAACACCGCCAAGGTGTTCACGCCCAAGGACACTGCGTTTGTCACGCCCAACTCGGACACCCCCTACTCCTTCGTGTGGATGGACCTGCGCGCCGAACCGCTGGTCCTGACTTTGCCGCAGATAGCCGAGGAGCGTTATTACTCGGTGCAACTGATCGACCTCTTCACGCACAACTTCGCGTACCTGGGCACCCGCAGCACCGGTAACAAAGGCGGACACTTCATGGTGGTCGGGCCGGATTGGAAAGGCCAGCAACCGGTCAACATCGATCGCGTGGTGCGCAGCGAAAGCAACATCGCCTACGCCCTCTATCGCACCCAACTGTTCGATGACAAAGACCTGGAAAAGGTCCGGAAAATCCAGGGCAACTACAAGGTCCAGACCCTGAGCCAATACCTCAAGCAACCGGCACCGGCGACCCCGGCGAAGATCAGTTGGCCGAAACCGACCGCCAGCATGACCGACAGCCCGGAGCTGTTCCGCTACCTGAATTTCATGCTGGCCTTCGCCCCGGCCCAGGACTCCGAGAAAGACCTGCTCGCGCGTTTCGCCAGGATCGGCATCGTTGCCGGCCAGCCGTTCGACCTCAAGACCCTCAGTGTCGAACAACGCAAGGCCCTGGACGATGGCATCAGTGACGCCAAGGCCGAGTTCGCCGCCTTCAAGAAAGACCAGGTGGACACCCATCAGGTCGTCAGCGGCGACTTCTTCGGCACCCGTGATCACCTGAACAACAACTACCTGTACCGCTACGCGGGCGCCAACATGGGCATCTTCGGCAACTCCGCCGATGAAGCGGCGTATATCGGTTACTTCGTCGACAGCAGCGGCAAACCGGCCAACGGCGCCAAGCACAGCTACACCCTGCACTTTGCCAAGGACCAATTGCCGCCGGCGGATGCCTTCTGGTCGCTGACCATGTACGACGGCAAGAGCAAGCTGCTGGTAGCCAACCACCAGCAACGCTACCTGATCAATTCACGCATGCTGCCCAACCTCAAGCGCGATGCCGATGGCGGCTTGACCCTCTACGTGCAGCACTCGGTGCCACTCAAGGAGCAGCGCAGCAACTGGTTGCCAGCACCCCACGGCCCGTTCTATGCGGTATTGCGCTTGTACCTGCCCAAGCCCGAAGTCGCCAATGGCCAGTGGAAACAGCCAGCACTGACACCGATCAACTGATCAAGCCGGCCCAGCCGAATTACCTTCTGCAAGGAGCACAGCGATGGGTTTTACCTCCAAACTGGGTCGCTTGGGCGTCTTCACCCTGGCGTTGACACCTGTTCTCGCCGCTGCCGACAACGCCCGGGACTGGCAGAACCTGCCGACCGACCTGAACATGGTCTTCGGCTATTACAACCGGATCGACAGCAACACCCCGATCGACACCGCGTTGCCGCTAGACGGCCTGTCGGTCAATGCCGACCTGTACATCGCCCGATTTGCCCGCTCGTTCGCCATTGACGGGCGCAACAGCGCGATCCAGGTCCTGCAGCCTTACGCCGACATCTGCGCCTCGTTCGACAACGCCGAGTTCTTCAAGGGCACCAAGCGCAACGGCGGCATGGCCGACACCCAGGTAGTGCTGGTGCACAATATCTTCGGCGGCCCGGCGCTGACCCAGGAGGAGTTTGCCAACTGGACCCCGGAAACCTTCCTCACCGGCGCACTCTGGGTCACCGCCCCCACGGGCGACTATGACAAGAACCGGGTGATCAACATCGGCGCCAACCGCTGGGCCTTCAAGCCGGAAATTGCCTTTGGCACGCCAATCGGCCCGACCTGGCTGGAGCTCAACACCTACGTCTCGCTGTACGGCGACAACGATGACTACCACGGCGACGGCACGCTCGAACAAAAGGCCCTATACGCCATTGAAGGACACTACAGCTACACCTTCAACCGTGCGCTGTGGGCATCGCTGGATGCCACCTACAACCGCGGCGGCGAAACCCGGATCAACGGTGACTGGCAGGACAACAAGCAAGAGAACGGCATCCTCGGCGCCAGCCTGGGCTTTATGCTCTCGCCGCAGTTCGGCGGCCTGATCGCCTATTCCGACACCGTCGCCGAACGCAGCGGTTCGCCGGACGTCAACACCTGGACCTTGCGTCTTCAGTACGCCTGGTAAGAGAGAGCTGAGCGATGGGATCTTCAAGGATACGTCCGGGTCCAGTCTTTGGCCATTCACCGGGATGATCTTATTAGTGGTAGTTGAAACTTGGGTCTATCGTTTATCCCGGTTATGCCAACGTTCATGTTTTAACCCGTCTACGCAAAGGACCGTCCCATGACAGCGCTTAATGACATCAACGCCCTGCAAGCCAGCATTGCCGAAGCGGTACTTGGCCAGGATCAGGTCATCCGCCAGATCATGCTCGGTCTCTTGGCCAACGGCCACCTGCTGCTCGAAAGCTTGCCTGGACTGGCCAAGACCCGCACCGTCAAGGCGCTGGCCAAGCACCTGGATGCGAAGATGAGCCGGATCCAGTTCACCCCTGACCTGCTGCCCTCCGACATCACCGGCGCCGAGGTGCTGCACCAGGTCGACGGGCAGAACCAGATCCAGTTCCAGCCAGGCCCGTTGTTCGGCAACCTGATCCTGGCGGACGAAATCAACCGGGCCCCGGCCAAGGTCCAGGCGGCGCTGCTCGAAGCCATGGAGGAACGCCAGATCACCGTGGCCGGCAACAGCCACGTGCTGCCCGAGCTGTTTATTGTGGTCGCGACCCAGAATCCGATCGAACAGGAAGGCACCTACCCGCTGCCCGAAGCGCAGATGGACCGCTTCCTGATGAAGGTCCTGCTGGATTACCCGAGCGCGGACAACGAAAGCCAGGTCCTGCGCCTGCTGCGTGAAGAGGAGCAGGCCCTGGGCGCCAAGACCGCGGCGCCAGCAGGATTTACCCTGAGCCAGGAAGTGATCTTTGCTGCACGCCGTGAAGTCAGTGCCATCAGCGTGGCGCCGGCCATCGATCGCTACCTGATCGATTTGATCAATGCCACCCGCCACCCGGCCGACTACGACGCCGACCTCGGCCGCTGGATCGCCATCGGCGCCAGCCCGCGTGGCGGCATTGGCCTGGATCGCTGCGCACGCGCGGATGCCTGGCTGCAAGGCCAGGACTTCGTCACCCCGGACAATGTGCGCGCCGTGGTCCATCCGGTGCTGCGCCATCGCCTGCAATTGAGCTACGACGCCGTGGCCGATGGCGTGACGGCCGATCAGGTGCTCGACCGCCTGCTCGACAAAGTCGCGGTCCCGGCTTGAGGTGATGCCCATGAACACTCAGGAACTGGATGGCCTGGTGTACGTGTCGCTGGCGCAATTGATGGCGCTGCAGTACCAGGCCGCCGACTTGAGTTTCCTCGCGCGCCAGCCCCAGGGCAGCATCCTGGCGGGCAACCACGCCTCGCGTCTGCGCGGGCGTGGCCTGAACTTCGACGAACTGCGCCGCTACCAGCCCGGCGATGACCTGCGGCACCTGGACTGGCGCGCCTCCCTGCGGACCGGCAAACCGGTAGTGCGCACCTTCACCGAAGAGCGTGATCGCCCGGCGCTGATCCTGGTCGACCAGCGCATGTCGATGTTCTTTGGCTCCCAGCGCAGCTTCAAGTCGGCCCTGGCCGCCGAGCTCGGCGCGCTGGCGGCCTGGATGGTCTTCAATGCCGGCGACCGGGTCGGCGGTCTGGTGTTCAACGATCAGCGGATCGACAGCATTGGCCCGTTGCGCAGCCGCAAACGGATCGAGGCGCTGTGCAATCGCATCGCCCAGCAGAACCAGGAACTCAGCGCCCACAACCCCGATCGCGAAGGCGAGGACCAACTGGACAAGGTCTTGCAGCACTGCCTGGCCGTGGCCGGACACGATCACCTGATCTGCATCATCAGTGACTTTGCCGGCGCCGGTCCGCGCACCCTGCAACTGATGCGCCAGCTCAGCGCCCACAACGATGTGATCGCCATGCAGGTCTATGACCCACTGGCACTGAATCTGCCAAAAAACGGCCACCTGCTGGTGACCCAGGGTCAATTGCAGGTGGAGCTGGCGGTGGCCCAGCGGCAGGTCCATCAGCCCCTGGGGGACTTCCTCAGCGGCCGGCTCAAGGATGTCGCCAGCCTGCTGCGCCGCAGCCAGGTGCCCTTGATGATGTTCAGCACCGCCCAGGCAGCCCATGAACAATTGCGCGCCGAGCTGGGCAAGCTCGGAGGCCGGCCATGACTGCGCACGTCCCCAGCATCGAGCAACTCACTGAATTGGGCCTGCCAGCGCCGGTCAGCTATCTGCCGCAAACCTGGGGTTGGTGGCTACTGCTCGGCCTGCTGCTGGTGGGATTGCTGGCGTGGGCCGGCCGGCGCTACTGGTTATGGCGCCGGGACCGCTATCGACGTGAAGCCCTCGCACGCCTGGCGGAACTGCAACGCAGCAGTGACCCACTGGCCGCCCTGCGCGAATTGCCGGAGCTGCTCAAGCGCGTAGCGCTGTCGATGCCTTCCCGGGGCTCCAACGACTGCAATGCAAATACTAATGTGGGAGCGAGCTTGCTCGCGAAAGCGGCCGCTCAGTCGACATCCAGGGTGAATAGTCGGGCGCCTTCGCGAGCAAGCTCGCTCCTACAGGTTGCGGCTCTGGGCGGTGAGGATTGGCAAGCATTTCTGGTGCGACACAGCGCGCAGCCGTTACCCGCCGATTTCAGCCAGCAACTGGCAACCCTGGCCTACGCCCCGGATACAGTCCTGCTGGCGTTGCCGGCAGCGCAGCGAATTCAGCTGTTCAGCACCTGCAAACACTGGCTGGAGCATCATCATGTGGCAGCTTGATTACCCCTGGTTGTTGCTGCTGCTCCCGCTCTGCTGGCTGGGTTATCACTTCCTGCCCGACTACCGCGAAGCGCGCAGTGCCGTGCGGGTGCCGTTTTTCGCCGCCATGAGCCGCGCCGTCGGCCAGGCGCCGAGCCAGACCGGCAGCCGCAGCAATCGCTGGCAACTGGCCCTGAACCTGCTGGTCTGGACCCTGCTGGTGGTGGCCGTGGCGCGCCCGGTGCTGGTGGAAAAACCTATCGAACGCCAGCAACCGGTGCGCGACCTGATGCTCGCCATCGACATTTCCCAGTCCATGGAAACCACCGACTACAGCGATACCAATGGCCAGAAAATCGATCGCCTGGCAGCCGTCAAGGAAGTGGTCCACGGCTTCATCGACCGCCGCAAGGACGATCGCCTGGGCCTGATCGTGTTCGGCAGCGGCGCCTACCCGCAAGCACCGCTGACCCTGGACCATGCCAGCCTGGCGCTGTTGCTCGATGACACCGGCATCGGCATGGCCGGGCCCAATACCGCGATCGGCGATGCCATTGGCCTGGCGTTGAAGATGCTCGACCAGGCCCACGAACAGGAAAAAGTCCTGATCCTGCTGACCGATGGCAATGACACCAGCAGTGCGATCACCCCGGACCACGCCGCCAGCATGGCCGCGGCCAAGGGCGTGGTGATTCACACCATCGGCATCGGCGACCCCAATGCCGACGGCGAAGCCAAGGTCAACCTGCAAGGCCTGCAGCAGATCGCCACGGCCACCGGCGGGCGGTTCTTCCGCGCCGAAGACCGCCAAGCCCTGGATCAGGTCTACAGCACCCTCGACCAGATCACCCCCCATCAGGAGCAGCACTTCAGTCACCAGCCCAAGCGCGACCTGTTCTGGATCCCCCTGGGGGCCGCTATCGCGCTGCTGGCCGTCTATCACCTGCTCGCCCTGCTCTGGCCTCGCCTTCGCAGCGCCCCATCGCGCCAGGAGGCTTGAGATGGAAATCAACCTCAGCGACTTGCACTTCCTGCGCCCACTCTGGCTCTTGCTGGCGCTGTTCGGCGCCCTGCTACCGCTGCTCTGGCGCCGCAGCCGCGACCTGCGGCGGCGCCTGGGCAGCAACATTGCCCCGCACCTGCTGCCGCACCTGCTGATCACCCCCGAGGACAGCCATCGCCTGCGCCCGGTCCATCTGGTCTGCGCCACCTTGGTGCTGGGTGCCATCGCCGCAGCGGGCCCGACCTGGGAGCGCGATCGCCCGGACTTCCTGGAAAACCGCGCGCCGCTGATCATCGCCCTCGACCTGTCGCCCTCGATGGACGCCAGCGATGTCCAGCCGACTCGCCTGGAAGCGGCCAAACACAAGCTGCATGACCTGGTCCAGCGCCGCAGCGGCGCACGCACCGGGCTGATTGCCTACGCCGGCAGCGCCCACCTGGTGCTCCCACCGACCGATGACCCGGCGTTGCTCGACAGCTTCATCCAGGCCCTGGGCAGCGAGTTGCTGAACAAACCGGGCAAGGATGTCGCCGGCGTGATCGAACAGGCCAAGCGCTTGCTGGTGGCGGAAAAAGCCCCAGGCACCCTACTGCTGATCACTGACGGCGCCGACACCAGCCAACTGGGCAATCTCGACAAGCTGCTGGACAACAGTCAGTTGCAGGTACTGGTGCTGGCCGTGGGCAGTAGCGATGGCGGGATCATCACCGACGCCAACGGCCAGCCCCGCACCGACAGCAATGGCCGCCCGACCCTGGGCAGTTTCGATCAGGCCGCCCTCAAGCAACTGGCCGCTGCCACCGACGCCCCGTTGGGCAGCCTGACCCTCAACGACGACGACCTGGACTGGATCGAGTTGCATGCCCAGCAACATTTCCAGAATGCCAGCGCCGAACAGCGTGAACTGCACTGGAAAGACGCCGGCTACTGGTTGTGCTGGCCGCTGTTGCTGCTGGCCTTTTTCAGCGTGCGCCGGGGCTGGAGCCTGAACTGGGCGGCGGCGCTGCTGCTGGGCCTGGGCTTGGGTTTGCAGGCGCCAGAGAGCCAGGCCAACGCCCTCACCGACGCGTTTTTCACCCGCGACCAGCAAGGCCGCTGGGCCTTCGAGCACCAGCACTTTCCCGCTGCCGCCCAGTTGTTCCAGGACCCGTACTGGAAGGGAATCGCCGCCTACAACGCCGCCGACTATGACCTGGCACTGGCCAGTTTCGCCCGTCTCGACACGCCCCAGGCGTACTTTTACCTGGGCAACATCTATGTGCGGCGCTTCAAGTTCGACCAGGCGATTGCCGCCTACACCCAGGCATTGAAGCTACAGCCACAGTTCCCCGAGGCCACGGCCAACCTGGCGCTGGCCATCGCCCTGGAAAAAGACACCGACAGCGCGCAGCAGAACACCCCGGAGGTCAAGCCCGACGAAGTCAAATACGACAAGCCCAAGGGCAAGGGCCAGAGCAAATCGCTAGAGACCCAGCAGGCGACTTCCGATGAGCTGTGGCTGCAGAACCTGACCACCTCGCCGGCCAAGTTCCTCAAGCAAAAGTTCAGCCTCCAGGATCAGGCGGGCAAGCCATGAGCAGCAGACTCGCGAAGTGTTTCACCGCCAGCGGCGCCCTGCTGCTGTGCCTGTTGACCGGCCGTGTGCTGGCGGCTGAACCCGAACTGCGGGTGCAGGCCCAACTGCAGCCTGGCGCTGCGGTGATGGTGGGCGGCGTCGTGCAATTGCAGGTCGATGTGCTGACCGACAGCTGGTTCACCAGCGCCCCGACCCTGCCGGAGCTGAAGCTGCCGGGCGCGTTGGTGATGCCGCCCAACGGCGAAGCCCAGCACACCACGCAGACCCTGGAGGGCAAAACCTTCTTCGGCATGCGCTACCTCTACCTGATCACCCCGAACCAGGCCCAGGGCTTCGACATCCCGGCATTGACCGTACAGGCCACGCCCGGCCAGGCCAGCCAGCCACTGAGCGCGCAAAGCCAACCCCTGCACTTCATCGCCCAGCAGCCTCCCGGGTTCAAGCCCGGCGAAGCGGTGTTGGTGGCCCAGGGCGTGCGCTTGACCCAGGTACTCCAGCAGTCATCGCCGGCACTCAAGGTCGGTGACACCCTCACCCGCCAACTGACCCTGCAGGCCGACGGTGCATTGGCGATGGCCCTGCCAGCGCCGCCCCTGGGCGAGGTCGACGGCCTCAAGCGCTATCCCAAGACTGCGCAAGTCAGCAACCTCGACGATGGCCGCGGCCACATCAGCGGCGGCCAGCGGATCGATAGCGTCGTCTACCAGGTGCAACGCCCGGGACACTACAGCCTGCCGGCCATCCAGATGCACTGGTGGGACGCCAGCACCCAACAGGCACGTAGCGCCGAAGTTCCGGCAGTGACCTTCGAGGCTGCGGCCAACGCCAGCTATCGGCCGGTGTTTTCGATTACTCAGGACCTCAAGCAACTGGGGCAACAGGGCCGCTTCCACCTCTCGCGGCACTGGCTGATGCTGGTAGTGCTGCTGGCAATACTGGCCACCGCCGGCTACCTGTTGCAGCCCTGGTGCCTGCGGGCCTGGCGCGCCCTCCAAGAGCGTCGCAACGCACGCCATGCCGCCTGGCAGGCCTCTGCCGACTACGCCTGGAAGCAGATCCCCGAACAACTCGACGGCCAGCCGCCGCATTTGAGCGCGCTGTACCTCTGGGCCCGGCGCAGCCGCCTGGGCCTGGGGATCGGCGGCCTGGGCAACAACGTGCAGGCGCTGTTGCGTGGGCGGTATGGGCGCCAGCCGGCGGAAAACCAGGCATTGCCGCAATTCAAGCAATCCTTGGCTACGCTGCATGATCAGGCGGTAACTGCCAACGCGACGCACTCCTCGGCCTTGCGCCCCTTGAACCCCGGTCACGATAAGGACTTTTCATGACGAACCACGCTGCCCCCCGCCAACGTCACGCCTTCAAGCTCCTGCTGAGCCTGGCCCTGAGCCTGCCGCTCTTGGCACTGGCGGCCGAGCCGCTGCCCTCCTGGAACGATGGCCCGTCGAAAAAAAGCATCATCGAATTTGTCCAGGCCGTGACCACCGAAGGCTCCAAGGACTACGTCAAGCCGGCCGAGCGCATCGCCGTGTTCGACAACGACGGTACGCTGTGGAGCGAACAGCCGATGTACTTCCAGGTGCTGTTCGCCCTGGAGGAAGTCAAGCGCATGGCGCCCCAGCATCCGCAATGGAAAACCGAGCAGCCGTTCAAGGCGGTCCTCGAGAACGACCACCAGGCCCTGGCCGCCAGCGGCATGGATGGCCTGATGAAGATCATCGGCGCGACCCATACCGGCATCACCACCGCCGCCTTCATGGATAACGCCAAGACCTGGCTGAGCCAGGCCCGCCATCCGAAGACCGGCAAGCCCTACACCGAGATGATTTTCCAGCCGATGCTGGAGATGCTCGACTACCTGCGCAGCCAGGACTTCAAGACTTACATCGTGTCCGGCGGTGAAGTCGAGTTCATGCGCGCCTTCGCCGAGCAGGTCTACGGCATTCCACCGGAGCAAGTGATCGGCACCACCTTTGCCACGCAGTTCCAGCTCAATGGCAACGACGCCTCGATCCTGCGCCTGCCCAAACTGGCCCACAACGACGATGGCCCGGGTAAACCGGAAAGCATCCAGCAGGTCATCGGGCGCCAGCCGATTCTCGCCTTCGGCAACTCCGACGGTGACCTGCAAATGCTCCAGTGGACGGCTGCCGGCCCCGGTAAAAGGTTCATGGGCCTGGTCCACCATACCGATGCAAAGCGTGAATGGGCCTACGACCGGCAGTCGAACATCGGTCGCCTGGACAAGGCCCTGGATGAAGCCAACAAACGCGGCTGGAGTGTCGTCGACATGAGCACCGAATGGAACCGGATCTATCCGTTCGACACCGGCACAACTGAGCAAAAGAAGTAAAAGACGTAGGCAGGATCGCAGTAAACGTTCGTCGTACTCCAACACGACTCCAGTAAGCACAAGGAGCAAGTCAGATGACTCGCATACAAAAGTGGCTGCCGAAATTCGCCCTGGTGGCGACTTCGGTCATGGCCATCTCGGCGACCGCCGTGGCGGCAGAAAAACCCAACATTCTGGTGATTTTCGGCGATGACATCGGCCAGACCAACATCAGCGCCTATTCCATGGGCGTGGTGGGTTACAAGACGCCGAACATCGACCGGATTGCCAAAGAAGGCATGATGTTCACCGACTACTATGCGGAGAACAGCTGCACCGCCGGGCGCTCATCGTTCATCACCGGCCAGACGCCATTGCGTACCGGCCTGTCGAAAGTCGGTGCCCCGGGCGCCAGCGTTGGCCTGCAGGCCCGCGATATCACCATCGCCCAGGCGCTGAAATCCCAGGGTTATGCCACCGGCCAGTTCGGCAAGAACCACCTGGGCGACAAGGACGAGTACCTGCCGACCAACCACGGTTTCGACGAGTTCTTCGGCAACCTGTATCACCTCAACGCCGAAGAGGAGCCAGAGCGCCCTTACTGGCCCAAGGATGATGCCGAGTTCGTCAAGGCCAACTCCCCGCGTGGCGTGATCCACAGCTTCGCCGACGGCAAGATCGAGGACACCGGCGCGCTGACCACCAAGCGCATGGAAACCATCGACGACGAAACCACCGCCGCCGCCCAGGCGTTCATCGAGAAACAGGCCAAGGCGGACAAACCGTTCTTCGTCTGGATGAACACCACCCGCATGCACTTGTTCACCCACGTGCGTGAGTCGATGAAGGGCCAGAGCGGCATGCCCGGCAACGACTATGCCGATGGCATGATCGAGCACGACGGCGACGTCGGCAAACTGCTGAAAACCCTCGATGACCTGAAAATCACCGACAACACCATCGTCGTCTACACCACCGACAACGGCCCGAACCAGTTCTCCTGGCCGGACGCGGCGACCACGCCGTTCCGCAACGAGAAGAACTCCAACTGGGAAGGCGCTTATCGCGTACCGGCGATGATCCGCTGGCCGGGCAAGGTCAAGGCTGGCGAAGTGTCCAACGAGATGTTCTCGGGCCTGGACTGGTTCCCAACCCTGCTGGCTGCCGCTGGCGATACCGGGGTCAAGGACAAGCTGCTCAAGGGCTGGGCGCCAGTCGCCGGTGGCAACAGCTTCAAGGTGCACCTGGACGGTTTCAACCAACTGCCGTACGTAACCGGCCAGCAACCCAAGGGCGAGCGTAAGGAGTTCTACTACTTCAACGACGACGGCGTGCTGGTGTCGATGCGTTTCGGCAACTGGAAAGCAGTGTTCTGTGAACAACGTGCACCCGGCGGCTTCAAGGTCTGGAGCGAGCCGTTCGTGTGCCTGCGCGTACCAAAAATCTTCAACCTGCGCATGGACCCGTACGAGCGTGCTGACGTGGTTTCCGATCAGTACTACGACTGGACCACCAAAAACGTCTACCTGGTAGCCCAGGCGGTGACCAAGTCTGCGCACTTCCTGCAGACGTTCATCGAGTACCCACCTAGCCAGAAACCGGCGAGCTTCAGCGTCGACCAGATCCGCGCTGCGGTAGATGCAAAAATCGCTGAAAAAATGAAAGCTGCACAGTAATAGCCGCTACACCGCCGTTCACCCTCACCGGTGAACGGCGTTTTTTCTTTTTCCCCTGTGGGAGCGAGCGCCCGCTTGCGGCTTGCTCGCGATGGCCTTCACCATCCTTGGTGCCAGTGCTCTGGGTCCACCACATTTTTCAAGTTCTGTACAAGGCAACCAACAATGTCCTCACGAGTCGCCAGCAAGTCGACGGCCATTCCCGCCCCACACGCCAGTGCCCCGGCGTTGTTGATCCCGGCCCTGCTGCTATTGGTCTCGGGCGCTGCCGCGCTGGTATACCAGGTGCTGTGGATCAAGCAGTTGTCGCTGGTGGTCGGGGTCGAGGTCTACGCCATCACCACCGGCATCAGCGCATTTTTCGCCGGACTGGCCCTGGGCGGCTGGCTGTTCGGGCGCCTGGCCGACCGCCTGCAACGGCCGGTGCTGCTGTACGCCGGGCTGGAGGTGCTGGTGGCGCTGCTGGGTGTCGGTGCCACGGTGGGCATGAGCCTGGCGGCCAGCCCATTCAGTTGGCTGGCCGAGCACATCGGACTGGCAGCCTGGGTGCTGCCGTTTGCCCTGGTGGGGATTCCCGCCGTGTTGATGGGCGGCACCCTGCCGGTGCTGGTGCGCGCGCTGGCCGCCGACCCACAGCAACTGGGCAAGGCCGGCGGCCAGTTGTATGCAGCGAATACCGCCGGGGCCATCGTCGGGACCCTGCTGACCGCCTTCGTCCTGATCGCGGCCCTCGGCGTGCGCGGCAGCGCCATTGCCGCGGCCATGCTCAACCTGCTGGTCGCCGCCGGCGCGCTGTTGTGGTTTCAACGCCAACCGCTGACGGCCATCGCGGCGCCCGTGGAACGCCCACCCCAGGCCGCACCCGCGCGCCTGGCACTGTGGCTGTACTCGATCGCCGGTGGCGTGGCGCTGGGCTACGAGGTGGTCTGGTCGCAAGCGATCGTGCAATTCATGAGTACCCGCACCTATGCCTTCGCCGTGGTCCTGGCGACCTACCTGTGCGGGTTGTTCCTGGGCAGCGTGTGGATGGCCCGGCGCGTGGCGCGGGTACGCGATCCATGGGGCCTGTTCGGCTTGTTGATTGCCGGTGCGGGGCTGTTGGCACTGCTCGAAGTAGCCCTGCTGGGACGTTGGCTGGTGCTGGCGCAAACCCAGGCCGAATCAGCGGTGCTGGCCCTGGGCGCCAGTGAGTTGGTGGCCATGAGTAGCCGTTTTGCCGTGGCGGCCCTGAGTATCGTATTCCTCCCGACCTTGCTCCTGGGTGCCGCGTTCCCCCTGGCCTTGCGCCTGTGCGTGGGCCATGACCGGGTGGGCCGGGATGTCGGTGCTGTGGTGGCGTTCAATACCCTGGGTGGCATCGTCGGGGTGATGCTCTGCGGTTTTGTGCTGATACCGCTGCTCGGCCTGGTGCACACCCTGGGCCTGCTGGCACTGGTCGCTGCGGCCGTCGGTTACCTGGCTGTCAGCCGTGGCAGCGCAGTACACAAAGGCACCCGCCAGGGTGTGGTGGCTGTCGGAGTGCTGGCGCTGGGGGTCGCGCTGCTGACCCCGGTGGACAAGCTTGCGAGCCTGCTGCCAGGAGCGCGCAACGGCGAATTGGTGTTCTATGAGGAAGGTCGTGGCGGCACCGTCGCCGTGGTCACCCAGGGCAAGGGCCAGCGCGCGTTCCAGCGCCTGTACATTCAAGGCGTATCGAACACCGGCGATGCCATGCCGTCGCTGCGCTACATGCGGATCCAGGCCCTGCTGCCGCTGCTGATCCACAAGGGCGAGCCACGTTCGGCCCTGGTCATCGGCTTTGGCACCGGCATCACCGCCGGCGCCTTGCTGCAGTACCCGGGCCTGGAACGGCGGGTGGTCGCCGAGCTGCTGCCATCGGTGGTCAAGGCCGCGCCGTTGTTCAAAGGCAACTTCAACGCCGCCGCCGACCCGGCGCTGCAGGTGCGCCTGCGCGACGGTCGCCAGGAACTGCTGCGCAGCGAACAGACCTATGACCTGATCACCCTGGAGCCGCCACCGCCCTCTGCGGCCGGTGTAGTCAACCTGTACTCGCGGGACTTCTATCAACTGGCTGCCAGCCGCCTGGAAAAGAACGGCCTGGTGGCCCAGTGGCTGCCATTGCCAACCCAGAACATCGACGACTCACGGGCGTTGGTACAGAGCTTCCTTGACGTGTTCCCGTACGCCAACGTGTGGACCAGCGAGTTCCATGAAATGCTCCTGGTGGGCTCGCTCGACCCCATCGAGCTGGATGCGGCGCGGATCACCCAACGCTATGCCCAGGCAACCGTGCGCAGCACCTTGCAGGATGTCGGGGTGAGTTCGGCCGCGGCGCTGTTGGCCACCTGGGTCACCGATCGCCAGGGCCTGCAGCAGTTCGCCGGCCAGGCCCTGCCCGTCACCGACGACCAGCCGCGCATCGAGTACGCACCGTGGGTGCGCGCCAAGGAAATCAGCCGGGTACTCCCCGCCTTGCTCGACCTGCGGCGCCCGCCGGAACTGCGCAATGCCGACGCCACGTTCATCGAACGCATGAATGCCCACCAGCAGCGCCTGATGCAGTTCTACCGCGCCAGCCTGCACGCCTACGATGGCGATCGTGATGCCTGGGCCAGGGATATTCGTGAGGTGATGCAAGGGGATGCCGCCAACCCGTATTTGCGCTGGTTTGTCGGCCAGTGATATGGGAGCGAGCCGGCTCGCTCCCATCCAGGCGCTTACTTGGCCTTGAGTTTGATGTACGACTGGCCCAGGTCGTGGGCCCAGCCATCGACCACGTTCTTCACGTCGTTGGCGGTCATCACTTGCGAGTCGTTTTCCAGCGGTCTGCCGGTGCCCTTGCGGACTACCTGGGCGATCACCTTGTTGGTGCTGCCGTCGAGGAACACCGCTTCGGTGGCCAGGTCGGTTTCCTGATCGCGAATACCGGTCGCGGTGCTGACCGCCGCTGCCACCAGGGCAATCGGGATCACCTCGTAGGCTTTCAGGCCTTCGGTCTGGCTGCTGACAGCGGTGATCGCCGCACGTACCACCACCACACCCGGGCCCGGGCCGTTGGCCAATGGCAGGTTTTTACCCAGCTCGCGCTTGAGCGCCTGGTCGTAGTAGCTGGTAATGCCTGACAGCGTGCTTTGCGGGATTTTCACCGTCGGCTTGGGCTGCGGATAGAACTGGGTGGGTTCGACATAGACACTGGTGTACTTATTGATATCGAGCTTGGGGTCGACCCAACGCAACACGTCTACGCCCGACGGCGACTTGGCCTCCTTGAGCTGGCTGTAGTCCTTGAGAAACCCGGAATAGTCTTCCGGCTTGGTGATCGTGCTGGAACAGCCCACTACCCCAAGGGAGGCAATGCACAGCGTACTCATCATGAGGGCAAGCTTCATTCGGTAACTCCTGTCAAAAGGACGACAACGGTACTGGCAAACGGACTTACAGGTATAGCCAAAAGTTAAGACGATTGCTGTGACAGGCTCTGAAAATTCACAAACAACTGTAGGATCGATCACAAGCGCTATTTGACAGACGCACCCCATGCAGCAAAGCTGCACGACAGCACTAAAAGCCTGCCTTTATGGCCAGCGCCTCTGGACTACGGAAGTCGTAATGCCCAAGCATAAGAAAAATTCGATTACACCTGACCCTGATTCGCCACCGACCCTGATTTCCCGCTACCTGTTTCCCGTCACTGCCGGCCTGTTGCTGCTGGTCATGGCGGGCCTCGGCTGGTTCCTGTTCGCCAGCAAACCGACGCCAGCGCCCTATGTAGCACCGAGCGTGGCCGCGACCCCGCCCTCCCCGGTCGCGACCCCTCTGCCGCCGGCCCGCATGGTCGACGAGCAGCAATGCCAGGCTTGCCACACCGAGCAGGTCAAGGACTGGCAAGGCTCCCATCACCAATTGGCGATGCAGGTCGCCGACGAGCAGACCGTGCTGGCCAACTTCAAGGACAGCACCTTCAAGGGCGAGAACGAGACGACCCGGTTCTTTCGCAAGGACGCTGGCTTCTGGGTCAATACCCCGGGCGCCGACGGCAAGAACGCCGACTTCAAGGTGGCCTACACCTTCGGTATCGCGCCGCTGCAGCAGTACCTGATCGAAGTCGGTGAAGGCCGCCTGCAAGCCTTGGGCGTGGCCTGGGATACCGAGAAGAACCGCTGGTTTCACCTGTATCCGGGCCAAGGCGTGAGCTTCAAGAATCCGCTGCACTGGAGTAAACCCAGCCAGAACGCCAACTTTATGTGTGTGGAGTGCCACACCACCGGGTACCAACGCAATTTCGACGCCGCGAGCAATTCCTTTGCCAGCCAGTGGAACAGCCTGGGTGTCGGTTGCCAGGCGTGCCACGGTCCGGCCTCCAATCACCTTGAATGGGCGGCGAAAAAGGGCGACCTGATCCACGCAGGCTTTGCCGTCGACCTCAAGGACAAAAACGCCACCACCGAGATCGAGACCTGCGCCCGCTGTCACTCCCGGCGTGCGCCCCTGGGCGATGGCTTCACCGTCGGCAAACGGTTGATGGACGACTACCTGCCCAGCGTACTGACCCGCGAACTGTACGCGCTGGATGGCAAGATCAAGGATGAAGTGTTCGAACACGGCTCGTTCCTGCAGAGCAAGATGTTCGACAAGGGCGTGCGCTGCAGCAACTGCCACAACCCCCACAGCAACGAGCTCAAGGCGCCGGGCAATGGCGTCTGCCTGCAATGCCACAACACGGCCGGCAAGACCACGCTCCCAGGCGTCGACGGCAAGGGCCTGCAAGCCAAGAACTATGACTCCCCCGAACACCATCGCCATGCCGCAGGCCAGCCAGGCTCGCAGTGCGTGGATTGCCACATGCCGGGCAAGTTCTACATGGGCAACGACTTTCGCCATGACCACAGCTTCAGCATCCCCAATCCCGAGCGCGCAAAAAAACTCGGCACCCCGGATGCCTGCCTGACCTGCCATCAGGGCAAGGCCGGGGACAAGGTCACAGAGCAATTCAAACTGTGGAACGCCAACCCGGCGGCCCAGGCTGCGCGTTATGACGAAAGCCTGTGGCTGATCCGCAACGGCCAGCCGGGCGCCGCCCAAGCGCTGTACGAGCAATTGCAGCGCAGCAACCTGCCCGCCATCCAGCGCGCCACCCTGTTGGCCGAACTGGTGCTGTACCCAAGCGAACAGGCGCTGAAGCTGGCGACCAAAGACCTGGGCAACAGCGATCCACAGGTGCGTGAAAGCGCGATACGCGCGGTCAGCGGTTTCCTTCCGGCCCCTGAGCGCGTGCCGCTGTATACGCCACTGCTCAGTGACCCGGTCAAGGCCGTGCGTATCGCCGCCGCCCGTGACCTGCTGGCGGCCGGCAACCAATTGGGGGCCGCCCAGCCGCGCTGGAAGGCCGCCATCGACGAGTACGAAAAGGTCCAATTGAGCCTGCTCGAACGCGCCGAAGCCAACCTCAATCTGGCCATGCTCTATCAGGCCAGTGGACGGACTGCCGAAGTCGAGCCGATGTTACGTGCGGCGATCCAGCGCGACGGCGATTTCTTCCCGGCGCTGGTGACCCTGGTGCAATGGCTGGAATCGCGTGGTCGGGCGCAGGAAGCCCAGGCACTGTTGGCCCAAGGCCTGAAGGCGCATCCGGACTCGGCGCTGCTCCAGCACACCCAGGGCCTGGCCCTGATCCGAGCCGGCAACACCGCGCAAGCCATGTCAGCCTTGCGCAACGCCGCCCGCCTGGAGCCGCTGAACGCACAGTACGGCTATGTGCTGGCCGTGGCCTTGTACGACGGTGGCAAGATCGACGAAGCCTGCGCGCAACTGGAGCAACTGATCAAACAACAACCGGCCAACCGCAACGCCCGGTTGTCACTGATCCAGTACTACCTGGACAACGGCCAGGAGCCCAAGGCCCAGGTCTTGCTGCAAGGCTGGAAGAAGCTCAATCCGGGAGACCCGGCGCTGAAATGACCTGCAGAATCTGCGTGTATCCATAGCACGCTGTGGGAGCCTGCTAGTGATGGGGCCGGTTCATTCGACATCTATAGTGCCTGACCCATCGCTATCGCGGGCAAGCCGCAAGCGGGCGCCCGCTCCCACAGTGATTTTGGCTGTTCACAGATTCTGTATACACCACATCAAACCTGTGGGAGCGGGCTTGCCCGCGATGAGGCCGGTACATTCAATATCCATGGCGCCTGACATACCGCCATCGCGAGCAAGCTCGCTCCTACAGGTGTCAACCCTGGATCATTGAGGTGAGCTCAGGCCTCACCCGCCAGGCGTCGGCGAAACAAGGGCCGCGGCTCGATTGCCGAGCGGCCATACGTCACGCTCATGCCCGCCAGTCCCTTGAGGGCGTCCTCGGCGCATTTGTCTTCGCGCACGGCAAACGCATCAAATCCGCACTGGCGCATGTGGCTTAACTGGTCACGCAGCACATCGCCAATCGCCCGCAGCTCCCCGGCCCAGCCCAGGCGTGTGCGCAGCAGGTAGGCCTGGCTGTAGGCGCGCCCGTCGCGAAAGTTGGGGAACTCCAGGGCAATCATCGGCAACCGATTGAGCCAGGGCGCGAGGCTTTCGACTTCGTCGTCCGGGCCCAGCCACACCGCGTCGAACACCGGGTGATGCTCGATGCGGCGTTTGAGCCACAGCGCCAGGGGCAATATCAGTGGGCCACAGGGCAAATCACCGCTCGGGTCCTTGATCAAGGTCCAGCGATCGCCTGGCTCGTGCGTTGCCAACCCGTCCCGCAGCCGCAGCAGGTTGTTCATGCCGCCCCCTCCTGCTGTGCATACACCTGTTCCTTGAACGGCTCCAGGCCGATGCGCTGCACAGTGTCGACAAACTGCTCCTCTGGTTCGCGATAACGGACGAAGGTGGCAACGATCTGCTCGATCACCCCGGGCACCTCGGCAGCGCTGAACGAAGGCCCCATGACTTTGCCCAGTGCACTGTGCTTGCCCTGGGAGCCACCGAGGGTGACCTGGTACCACTCGCTGCCGCTCTTATCGACCCCCAGGATGCCAATGTTGCCGATATGGTGATGGCCGCAGGCATTCATGCACCCGGAAATGTTCAGGCTGATATTCCCCAGGTCATGCAGGTAATCCAGATCCTCGAAGCGCACTTGAATCCCTTGGGCGATGGGGATCGACTTGGCATTGGCCAGCGCACAGAAGTCGCCGCCCGGGCAGGCGATGATGTCGCTCAGCAGCCCGACATTGGCAGTGCCCAGCCCGGCCTCGCTGGCCAGGCACCACAAGGCGTAGAGATCACGCTTGGGCACATCCGGCAGGACGATGTTCTGTTCGTGGGCAATGCGGATCTCGGCGAAGCCAAACCGCTCGGACCACTCGGCGACAGCGTCCATCTGCTGGTCGCTGACATCACCCGGCGGCGCGCTGATCCCCGGTTTGGTCGACAGCACCACGCTGGCGTAGCCGGCGATTTTATGCGGCTGCACGTTGCGCGAGACCCAGCGGGCGAAGGCCGGATTTTCGGCCAGGCGCGTGCCGAAATCCAGATCGGTGTCGGCCAGTCGAACGTAGTTCGGTGCGACGAACGCGCTGGCGACACGCTGGTACTCTGCCTCGGTGAGTTGTGCCGGACCGTCCCTGAGGTACTGCCACTCCTCTTCCACTTCCCGGGCAAAGGCCTCGATTCCCAGGGCCTTGACCAGGATCTTGATCCGCGCCTTGTACTTGTTGTCGCGCCGGCCGTGACGGTTGTAGACCCGCAACACCGCTTCGACATAGGACAACAGGTGCTGCCAAGGCAAGCCCTCGCGAATCGGCAGGCCGAGGATCGGCGTACGCCCCAGGCCGCCGCCGACGATCACCCGCAGCAGCATCTGCCCCGACTCGTCAGGGTAAAGATAGAGGCCGATGTCGTGCATCATGATCGCTGCGCGATCCTCCTCGGCGGAGCAGATGGCGATCTTGAACTTGCGTGGCAGGAACAGGAATTCCGGGTTGATGGTCGACCACTGCCGCAGGATTTCGGCCAGCGGTCGAGGGTCGATCAACTCGTCGGCCGCCACGCCGGCAAAGGCTTCGGTGGTGATGTTGCGCACACAGTTACCGGAGGTCTGGATCGCGTGCATCTCGACCTCGGCCAGGCGCTGGAGGATGTCCGGCACCTGGGCCAGTTCGATCCAGTTGAACTGCAGGTTCTGCCGGGTGGTGAAGTGCCCGTAGCCGCGGTCGTAATCCCGGGCAATGCTGGCCAGCGTACGCATCTGCCGGGCACTCAAGGTGCCGTAGGGAATGGCGACGCGCAGCATGTAGGCATGCTTTTGCAGGTACAGGCCGTTTTGCAGGCGCAATGGCAGGAACTCTTCCTCGCTCAAGGCACCGGCCATGAACCGCTGCACCTGATCGCGAAACTGCGCGACCCGCTCTAACACCAAGGCCCGGTCGTAGTCATCGTATTGATACATGTCGCTACCTCATCAGGATTGACCCTCGCCCCGGGGGTTTGGCGGGGTTCTTGTGTGAGGAGGACTATGGGACAACAGCTCAGCGCGTTACAGATTCAGCTAAAAACTAAAAAACCATATCAGCTCGCGGCAGATCACCGCAGACACGGGGAAAATCTGCTCCGCATTAATGCAGTTTTTCTGAGCCTGTTTTGTTTCTTCACGGTTTCCTACAGTTCGCACCATGCCAGACCGGGTGGCCTGGCAAGACTTTGCAACCGTGGAAGCAATGACCATGAGCACAGCTACAATCGGACAGGCCTATAACTACAAGGTCGTCCGCCAATTCGTCGTGGCAACCGTCGTATGGGGCGTTATCGGGATGGCGATGGGCGTATGGATCGCCTCGCAACTGGTGTGGCCGGAGGCGAACCTCGATTTGCCCTGGACCACCTTCGGGCGCTTGCGTCCGCTGCACACCAGCCTGGTGATTTTCGGCTTTGCCGGCAGCGCGCAATTCGCCGCCAGCTACTACGCGGTGCAGCGCACCTGCCAGGTGCGACTGTACAGCGACAAGCTCGCAGCCTTCACCTTCTGGGGCTGGCAATCGGTGATCGTCAGCATGCTGGTGACCCTGCCGCTGGGCTATACCACCACCAAGGAATACGCCGAGATCGAGTTTACCGGCGCGGTATGGATGACCGTGGTGTGGGTGGCCTACGCCATCGTGTTCTTCACCACCGTGGTGCAGCGCAAGACCAAGCACATCTACGTCGGCAACTGGTTCTTCGGCGCCTTTATCGTGGTGATCGCCATGCTGCACGTAGTCAATCACCTGTCGATCCCGGTGGACTGGTTCAAGTCCTACCCGGTGTATTCCGGTGCGACCGATGCCATGGTCCAGTGGTGGTACGGGCACAACGCGGTGGGCTTCTTCCTGACCACCGGCTTCCTGGGCATGATGTATTACTTCGTGCCGAAACAGGTCGGTCGCCCGGTGTATTCCTATCGGCTGTCGATCGTGCACTTCTGGGCCTTGATCACCCTGTACATCTGGGCCGGCCCGCACCACCTGCACTACACCGCGCTGCCCGACTGGGCGCAATCGCTGGGCATGGCCATGTCGCTGATCCTGCTGGCACCGAGCTGGGGCGGCATGATCAACGGCATGATGACCCTCTCCGGCGCCTGGCATAAGCTACGCACCGACCCGATCCTGCGCTTTCTGGTGTTGTCGCTGGCGTTCTACGGGATGTCGACCTTCGAAGGCCCGATGATGGCGATCAAGACGGTCAATGCCCTGTCCCACTACACCGACTGGACCATCGGCCACGTGCATGCCGGCGCTCTGGGCTGGGTAGCGATGATCACCTTCGGCGCCACCTATCACATGATCCCGAAAATCTTCGGCCGTGAGCAGATGCACAGCATTGGCCTGATCAACGCGCACTTCTGGCTGGCGACCATCGGCACCGTGCTGTACATCGCCTCGATGTGGGTCAACGGCATCACCCAGGGCCTGATGTGGCGCGCGATCAACGACGACGGCACCCTCACCTACTCCTTCGTCGAGGCGCTGCAGGCCAGCCATCCGGGCTTCATCGTGCGGTTTGTCGGCGGGGTGTTCTTCTTGAGCGGCATGTTGCTGATGGCCTACAACACCTGGCGTACCGTGCGGGTGGCCGACGTGCGGATGGCCGAACGCGAAGCGCAGATTGCCTAGGAGGTCACCATGACCGAACTACTGCTCAACAGCCTGGGCGTGGCGTTCCTGTGGTTCGCCATCGAATACTGCCTGCGCCACCAGACCGCCAGGAGCCTGGACGAAGCCAGCTTGATCCCCTTTGCCGACGACCCTGAAGTGGCACGGCGGGTCGAACTGGCCACCGGCAAGAAAGTCAACGCCGTGGCGCCTGAGATAGCGAAACCGGGCTGGGGCAACATCGACCTCTAAGCCCTGGGCCATGTGGGAGCGGGCTTGCCCGCGAAAGCAGTGTGTCAGTCGATGATGATAGTGGCTGTACCGACGCCTTCGCGGGCAAGCCCGCTCCCACAGGAACAGGTCGTTAGCCGCGTTCGCGGGGGATCAGGCTCTGCAACTGCTGGGCCAGGAAGTTTGCGTCAAAGGTGAAGGTGTCGGGGTCTTTCAGGCCATTGGTCTTGCGCCACTGCCAGCCGCTCGAGGGCGGCTGGCACACCAGTGACACGCTGCCGTAGCGGGCCGCGGTCAAGCCCATCACCGCCAGGGAGATCAGGCCTGCCGCGCCCATCACCTCGGGCACGAACTCCACTGGCTTGCCGGCAATCAGGATGCTCAGCTTCTCGGTGTTGAAGGTCGAGCTTTCCACCGGCACGCTCGCGCCAAACGCCACATAGGCCTCACGACTGACCTCCAACAGGTCCGGTGCCTTGACCGGCGCCAGCCACTGCTCGATCTGGTCGAACAACTCAGCAATGCGCGTGGTCCACACGGCCGACTGGTTTTCAAACAGCTGCTTCTTGTGCGCTTCGCTTTCTGCGTAGTGGCGAAGCATCTCACCCAGTTGCTGTACGTCGTCCATTGCGCTGTTCCTTGGATAAACCGGTGTTACGGACATTGAGCATGGCAGATGTGCGCGGCGGGCGTACGACTAACCGCCGGACGAGCGATTGCAGCGCCAGCCAATCGCGGGCACTGTAGGCGCCAGCACATCAACCATCCAGGGGAGCACCGCATGCGTACCATAGGCCTGATCGGCGGCATGAGCTGGGAGTCCAGCGCCGAATATTATCGTCTGATCAACCAGCAGGTGCGTGACCGCCTCGGCCCACTGCGCTCCGCCCGCCTGCTGATGTACAGCGTCGACTTCGGGCCGGTCGAACAGGCCCAGCATGCTGGACGCTGGGACGACGCGGCGCAGATACTGGTGGACGCCGCCCGCCGCTTGCAAGCCGGCGGTGCCGAGTGTGTGGTGCTCTGTACCAACACCATGCACAAGGTGGCCGGGCAGATCCAGGACGCAATCAGCGTGCCCTTCCTGCACATTGCCGACCCGGCCGGGCAAGCGGCAGAGGCTGCCGGTCACCTGAGCGTCGGCCTGCTGGGTACCGCCTTCACCATGGAACAGGACTTTCTCAAGGAGCGGCTCACGGCCCGCGGGCTGCAGGTGCTGGTGCCGGACGCGGCGGACCGCCAGGCGGTGCACCGGATCATCTACGACGAACTGTGCGTGGGGGTCATTAGCGAGGAGTCCCGCGCCACCTACCAGCGGGTGATCCAGACCCTGGCCGAGCGCGGCGCCCAGGCGATCATCCTCGGTTGCACGGAAATCAGCCTGCTGATCAAACCCGAGCACAGCGCCCTGCCCTTGCTCGACACCACCGAGTTGCACGCCCGTGCAGCGGTGGCCTTCGCCCTCGGCGACTGACTCACGCCGACTCGGGGCCATGGCGCAAGCGCGCCATGGCCAGGGCGTCCACCAGCACGCCATCGCGCACCGCATACTGGCGCAGCAGCCCTTCGGTCTCAAAGCCGAACTTGCGGTACAAGCCGATCGCCGCCTGGTTATCGGCATACACCGTCAATTCCACGCGCTGCACATTCATCCAGTTATCCGCCAGGTCCAGCACCGTCGCCAGCAAGCGGCTGCCCAGGCCCTGGCCTTGCCAGGCTTGCGCGACGCCCATGCCAATGTTGGCGCAGTGGCTGCGGCGGATTCGGGAAAACTGCTCCAGGCCGATATTGCCGATCACCTGTCCCTGATGCAGGGCCACCAGTTGCACCACCCGCTCGTTGTCGGGAGCCAGGCGCTTGCGCCAGACCTCGGTCGATTGAAACGGCATCTGCAGGACCTGACGGGCAACCGCCGGGTCGTTGTACAGCGCGGTGATACCTTGAATGTGGGCTTCGCAAAAACGCTCGATGGTGACGCTGGGATCGCTACTGGACACGGTTATCTTCCTTGAAAGTGGCAGGCCGTCGAGTCTAAACCGGCCAGCGCCTTGCTGACGACCGGCATTTCACCTGGGGTCTAAGAGGCCTGGGTTTTTACAGCCAATTGGTCGTTGGCCGGTGCCGGCGAGCGGCCTATCCTGCATGGGTGTCCATGGGATTGGAACGAGGGTCTGTGACATGTCCAAGCCAATGCTCGAAAAGTTTGCGCCGTGCTGCAGCGATGAACGGGGTCGACAGTTGCAGCAGATCGTCGACACCCTGCGCCTGGCCCCCGGCAACGACCGCTACCTGGCAGACCGCTGCCCCGATGACGACAGTCGCTGGAGCCAGAGTGCCCACTGGCAATCCGAGGCGGCCATGCAGGCGCACTTCGACGGGCCTCAGGTGCAGGGAATCATCGGGCAGTTGGATAGCCGCCTGGCCAATTCCCTGGACTTTAGTGGGTTTGCTCTGGTTTGAGTTTTGCGGCTGCTGCGCAGCCGAACGCCGCCTCGCGGGCTCGGTAGCTGCTACAAAGACAAGGCATAAAAAAAAGCCCCGGCTCTTGCGAGACGGGGCTTTCTTATTTGGCGCTCAATCAGGCAGTGGCAGGCACTGCCGCTTGACCGCTCAACGCCAGGTCCAGCAGTTCACGGTTGGCTACCGCGTACATGGCGTAGTCGGTGCCGCTGGCGGCACGGATTTCCACCAGCATGGCACGCCAGCGGTCGATCATCCCTTCGTGTTGCTCCATCCACAGGGCCAGGCGTGTTTCCACGTCCAGGCTACCGTCGCCCTGCTGCAGGACGGAGATGGTGATCGCCCGCTGTTGCCAGTCGACATCATCACGGAAAGCTTCACGGGCCAGTGCCTGCCAGTTGTTTTCCACCGGCAGGGCGCTGATCTGTTGCAGGTACCAGGTGATGTCCAGTGCACTGCCCACGGCGAAGTAGGCCTTGGCCACGTCCGCTGCGTTCTGCCCGGTGACATCCGAGGCCTCGATGATCGGCAGCAGGGTGTACAGGTGGGTAGTGCCTGCAACCATGCGCGCCAGCAACTCCGGCACGCCAGCATCGACGTACGCGGTGTAGCGGGTCTGCCAGCCTTCGCGGGTCGGGCCTTCCAGCAGTTCGTCGAGCTTGAGGCCCAGGGCTGCCAGGTGCGGACCGAAATGCGCGACGTCACGCGCCGCGTTCTGCTCGTTGCGACGGGTACGCAGGAACCAGCGTGTGGCACGACGGCCCAGGCGCATCAGTTCATCCATCAGTTCCAGTTGCACGTCGGCGCTGACTTGGTAGTCCAGCGCTTCAATCTGGCGGAACCAGTGCGGGAGGTGGAAAATGTCGCGCACGATCACATAGGCGCCGGCCACGTTCGCCGGGCTCATGCCGGTCGACTCTTTGAGTCGCTGCACGAAGGTGATGCCCATGTGGTTGACCAGGTCGTTGGCGATCTGGGTGCTGACAATTTCGCGCTTCAGACGGTGACGACGCATGGCTTCGGAGAACTTGCTCACCAGGGTCGGCGGGAAAGCGGTTTCCATGTCGCGGGTCAGGTAGTCGTCATCCGGCACCAGGGAGCCCAACAGCTGCTCCTTGAGGTCGATCTTGCTGTAGGAGATCAGCACCGACAGCTCGGCACGGGTCAGGCCATGGCCTGCCGCAACGCGCTCGTTGATGGCGTCTTCCGACGGCAGGAACTCGATGGCGCGATCCAGCTTGCCACGGCCTTCCAGATCGTTCATCAGGCGCTTGTATTCGGCAATCCGCGGCAAGGCGCGACGGGCTGCCAGGGACAGGGCCTGGGTCTGCTTGTAGTTGTTGCCCAACACCAGGCCACCGACTTCGTCGGTCATGCTCGCCAGCAACTGGTTGCGTTGCTTGTCGGTCATGTCGCCGGCCTGCACCACTTCGTTGAGCAGGATCTTGATGTTCACTTCGTGGTCGGAGCAGTCCACGCCACCGGCGTTGTCGATGAAGTCGGTGTTGGAGCCGCCGCCATTGAGGCCGAACTCGACACGACCCAGTTGGGTCATGCCCAGGTTACCGCCCTCGCCCACGACCTTGCAGCGCAGTTCGTTACCGTTGACCCGCAGTGCATCGTTGGCCTTGTCGCCGACATCGGCGTGGCTTTCGCTGCTGGCCTTGACGTAAGTCCCGATGCCGCCGTTCCACAACAGATCCACCGGTGCCTTGAGCAAGGCATTGAGCAGTTCGGTCGGGGTCAGCTTGTCGGCTTGAATGTCGAAGCGCTCTTTCATCTGCGGGGAAATCGCGATGCTTTTTGCGCTACGGGAGAAGATCCCGCCGCCTTCGGACATGATGCTGGTGTCGTAGTCCGACCAGGCCGAACGCGGCAGGTCGAACAGACGCTGACGTTCAGCGAAGCTGTTGGCAGGCGTAGGGTTCGGGTCGATGAAGATGTGCAGGTGGTTGAACGCCGCCACCAGTTGCAGGGTCTCGGACATCAACAGGCCGTTACCGAACACGTCGCCGGCCATGTCGCCGACACCGACCACGGTGATGCTGTCTTTCTGTACATTGATGCCGCGCTCGCGGAAGTGACGCTGCACGCCAACCCACGCGCCCTTGGCGGTAATCCCCATTTTCTTGTGGTCGTAACCGGCGGAGCCGCCGGAAGCGAACGCATCACCCAGCCAGAAGCCGTAGTCGATGGCGATACCGTTGGCGATGTCGGAGAAGGTCGCAGTGCCCTTGTCCGCAGCCACCACCAGGTACGGGTCATCGTCGTCATGACGCACGACGTTGGCCGGCGGCACCAGGGCGCCGTCCTTCAGGTTGTCGGTGATGTCCAACAGGCCCGAAATGAAGATGCGGTAGCAGGCGATGCCCTCGGCCGCAATTTCGTCACGGCTGCCACCCAGTGGCAGGCGACGCGGCAGGAAGCCGCCCTTGGCGCCGACGGGCACGATGACCGAGTTCTTCACTTGCTGGGCTTTTACCAGGCCCAGGACTTCGGTGCGGAAGTCTTCTTCACGGTCCGACCAGCGCAGGCCGCCACGCGCCACAGTACCGAAGCGCAGGTGCACGCCTTCGACGCGCGGCGAGTACACGAAGATTTCGAACTTCGGTACCGGCTTTGGCAGCTCTGGAATCTGGTGCGGGTTGAACTTGAAGCTGAAGTACGACTTGTTATGGCCGTTGGCGTCAGTCTGGTAGAAGTTGGTACGCAGGGTGGCCTTGATCAGGTCCAGGTAGCGCCGCAGGATACGGTCTTCGTTGAGCACCTGGACGTCGTCCAGGGCGCTGAGGATCGCGTGTTCCAGGCGTTGCTGCTTGTCTTCCAGATCGTCGCCCGAGAGCTTGCGCGCCAGGTAGAAACGGGTCTTGAACAACCGGGTCAGCTCACGAGCGATGTCGGTGTGGTTGTTCAGGGTGCTGGCGATGTAACCCAGGTCGAAGCCCAGGCGGATCTGCTTCATGTAACGCGCATAGGCACGCAGCAGCGCCACGTCGCGCCACGGCAGGCCGGCCGTCAGCACCAGGCGGTTGAAGGCATCGTTCTCGGCATCGCCACGCACGATGTGCACGAACGCGTCCTGCAACGTGTCGTTGAGCTGCTGGATGTCCAGTTCCAGGCCTTCGGCAGCGGTGAAGGCGAAGTCGTGGATCCAGAACTCGCGACCACCGTTGTGGCGCAGGCGGTACGGGAACTCACCCAGCACGCGCAGGCCGAGGTTTTCCAGGATCGGCAGGACGTCGGACAGGGCCAGCGGGGTGTCGGCGTGATACAGCTTGCAGTGCAGCTCGCGCTGGCCGGAGACCTGGCCCAGCGGCTGGTAGAAGCTCATCACCAGCGGATTTTTTTCGTTCAGGCTGAGCAGGTGCTGCATGTCGACCACGGCCGAGTGCGCGGCAAAACGCTCACGGTAGCCGGCCGGGAAGCCTTTCGGGAAGTCGGCCAGCACGTTGGTGCCGTGAGCTTCGCCGAAGCTTTCGACGACCAGGCTGGCGTAGTCGTCCTGCCAGCTGCGGCAGGCCTGCACCACTTCTTTTTCCAGCAGCAGCGGGTCGATGTCCAGGCGGTTCTTCGGGTCAACCCGCAGAATCAGTTGCACACGGGCCAGCACGGACTCGGAGAAGAAGGTCCAGAACTCGCAATCGCTGGCTTTCAGGCGATCCATCAGCACTTGCTGGATCTTCTGCCGCACTTCAGTGGAGTAGATGTCGCGCGGCACGTAGGCCAGGCAGTAGCAGAAACGACCGTAAGGGTCTTTGCGCAGGAATACGCGGATCTTGTTGCGTTCCTGGATCTGCACGATCGACATCACGGTGCTGAACAGCTCGTCCACCGGGGTCTGGAACAGGTCGTCGCGAGGCAGTACTTCCAGCACCTGGGCCAGTTCCTTGCCCAGGTGGGCCTTGGCCTGGAAGCCAGAGCGCTGCTCGATGATCTCGACCTTGCGGCGGATGTAAGGGATCACCCGTACGCTTTCGCCATACACCGAGGAGGTGTACAGGCCCATGAAGCGGCATTCCTTGATGACGTTGCCATCGGCATCGATCTGGCGGATCGACACGTAGTCAGGGTACGCAGGACGGTGCACCCGGCTTGGGTGGGCGGCCTTGGCGAACGACAGCGGGGTCGCTTCGCGGAGGTAGTTCACGGCGTAGTCTTCGATGCGCAGGTCTTCGGCGGTGAGGCCGGCGCGCAGCAGCTTGGTCAGACCGAGGAAGGAGTCCTGGTCATATTCGATGTGACCGCCGTCCTGGTCTTCGCGAACCACGAACTCTTCGTAGCCGAGGAAGGTGAAGTGGTTGCCCACCAGCCATTCGAGGAAGCTCTTGATCTCGCCCTTCTCGTCAGCGGCGATGGTGAACTGGCTGGTGTCGACGCCGTCGATCAGCTCCTGGACCTTGGCTTTCATCGGCTCGAAATCGGCGACCGCCACGCGGACCTCGCCGAGCACCTGCTCCAATTCCTTGCTCAGGACATTGAGCTCGGCGGCGTTGGCGCAACGGTCGATTTCCAGGTACATCAGCGATTCTTGCTGGATGCCTTCGCCCTGGGTGCCTTTGGGCAGGATTTCCAGCAACTCGCCCTTGGCCCCGCGACGCACGCTCAGCACGGTGGTCTGCAGGGTATGGATGCTGTAGCCGCGACGGTTCAGCTCGGTACGCACCGAGTCCACCAGGAATGGCAGGTCGTGGTGCAGCACTTCGACCGCGGTGTGGGTCGACTGCCAGCCATGGCGTTCGTAATCTGGGTTGTAGACGCGCACTTGCGGCTGCGCGTGATCAAAGCGCTCAAGCAGGCGCCAGGCGGAAAGTGTGCAGCCGGCGAGGTCGGACAACCGGCGCTGGGTCAGTTCATCAAGAGAAATAATGCCGAAGAATTGTTCAGCGAACAGCGCCACTTGTGGCAGTGCCTGTTCACTGATGTGCTGCGCCAGTGCCGCTTGCAGTTGGTGCTGGAAGTCGGCTTTGCTGGCTGCGGTGAAGAACGCCATCTGTGGTACTCCGCTTGGGCTTGTTATTGATGGAAGCGTCGCGTGCAAAACCCCTGTTCGGGGCAACCTGTCACCCGGTTCCTGATTCTCGGGCAGAGGAAACAGGGCGACAGGTGGGTGAAGCTGGACGAGACACTCAGGTCACATTCACCTTCCAAGGATGGGCATCTGCAAAAACGACTGCCGGGCAACCCGGCAATGTCTTTACAGGTGTCCATCCGTTGCGCAGCTTAACGAGTGCGGCAAGGCCCGTGCTTGCGATGCTGCGACATATTCGGTCATCGGTACGCAGCCCCGCGGCGGGGCCTCGAACAACACTAGCAGGCGTGGCGGAAAATGGCGGTTTTATCCCAGGAATTACGGGGTTTGCGTATTGGAAATGACTGGATCTTGAGATTTGTTCACGGCAGGTTTCCTGACATTTGAGTCAGGGCGGCGATCAATCTTGCACCTCATAAACCGCCTGAAACCGGCTGACCGTCGCGCAGTCATAGCAGGTGGTCTGCAGAATCACCTTGTCCATCCAGACATCGATGTTGCAGGAGTCACACTCGCGGCAGAACAGTTGTGCGGATGGTTGCCCTGCTTCGTAGCCGGTTTGGCTGGCAAAAAATCGCGGGAGCAATTGTTCGCGCCAGTACACACCGGGGGACGTGGCAAAACCGGCGCCGCTGTCCTTGAGGACCACGTCGTAAAACAAGCGATGCAGTGCCGATTTGGCTACGCGCGAATCACGATAGGAGGGTCGCCGCCAGCCTTCGGCCAGGGCATGTTGGGCGGTGCCCAGCATATAGCCGGGAATGGTATTGGCGGCGTGGGTGCGGCCTTTGGAGTTGCCCGTGGCAAAAAAGTGCGCGGCATTTTTGACTGCCAGTTTGGCGAAGTAGTAAATCTCGCTCACGGAGAAGTCCTGCAAGAGCTGACCTATTACCGCTTCACCACGACTGGCGGCGGAAAACACCAGGTCAACTTCCTCGGCCAACACCCGGATATAACTTAACGACTCTTCTCGGGCCAGACTGAACATCAGGCTATACAACTCACTCTTCCATGCGATTGGAATAAAACCGGACAACTCCTGGTACAGCGCTCCATACAGTTCGTCACACGGGCAACGCACACCGGTTTCAAGGGCGACATTGGGCAACCAGCGCACTGCACAGAACCGCCGGATCTGGTAGCCGGCCATAGGATCGAATGCCTGGATGTCCGAGTCGGCGTCTACTCGCAGCACACCTGTCTGATAAAGGTTTTTCAACAACTCTTCAGCGGTCGCTGCACTAGGGGCCAGGCTCTCGTTGCGGTTCGCCCCTTCCAGCGGAGCGATGCTGTCGTTGCCTGGCTTGAGTCCTTCGAGCAACGCCAGCAGGGTGAGTTTCTGCATGAAGCCCAGGCTGGCATAGGCCAGCGGTGCAACGCCCGGCGTATAACGGATGAGCAATTCCTCGCGGTTGCGCGCAGCCTCGGTGGCGATCTCCTGCTGCCGGACTTCGTAGCAAGCAGTACAGGTGCAATGGCTATGACGCCGGTACTGGCCAGCCGGGACTAGACGGTGTTCACAACTGACACACTTGAACGCTGGCCTGAGAGACGCCGGGGTGCCCTTGGCGTATCTCTTCGCCCACATTGGCAGGTCGCAGTAGGGGCACTTCAGTTGTTTATCGAGCAGCGGCGGCAATACCGTCAGTAAACTTCTGACCGCCACCGGGATTCTGTACTCGGCAATCAGCTCGCTGGTTTTCTCTCCGGCCAGATATCGTTGGTAAAGCTGCTCTATTTCCTCTTCGGACAGATGCTTTACCTCGCCCAACAACTCGAAATACGGTTTCATTCAAAGCTTTCCCCTTCAATCAATTTACCCTGCACTCCCTTGCTCTGAAGGCACAAACGTAAGGGACATAGCGTGCTGCAAACAAGCAATAACTGCGCAACTTGTTATTATTCCTACGCCCTCCTTTACCCCTACAACAACAGCGGAAAGTTCAATCACACAATAGATATTTAACTTAAGGAAAACGCCTACAGGCTGCACTTGGGCGACCCAGCCAGCGTCGGACTTCAAGCATCACCAACACAAAACTAGCGAAGCAAAAAATGCCCGGTACTGGCAAAATCACCCTTTGCCTGCCAACACCGCGCCCCGCGCCAGGACTGCTCACATGCAACTGACCACCGCCCACCTGATCGCCAACCCGTGCGATGACGAAGAAGACAACCTGGCCATGCTGTGCTGCCACAGCGATCAGGGCGACATGTTCCTGATGACCCGCTACCCGGACGAAGACGAGCTGGAAATCACCCTCGATGGCGAGCCCTCGACCCTGGACGGCGTCAAAGTCACCCTCAGCCCTACCCGCCTGCTGATCGAAATCGCCGCGGCCGACGCCGATGCCCTGAACGGTGACGATCACCTGGAAATCCTCCACAGCACCGCCGCATCTGACCTGGCCGAAGTTGAAGAAACCCTGCAGAACATCCTCAAGGGCACCGGCACCTACTTGAGCGAGCTCTAATGGCCAGCTGATTTCTTGACAAGAAATCAGCGCACGGGCATTGTCTGACAACCTGACCTGCGAGCCACACTCCTCATGCTTCAGCTACAGCGCCCCGACTCTCTGGTTGAACGAGTGGTCAATGCGATCCGCGAAGAAATCGAATCCGGTCGCCTGACCGCCGAATCGCGCCTGCCGACCGAACAGCAACTGACCGAACAACTGAATGTCAGTCGCTCGGTGGTGCGTGAGGCCGTGGCCCAGCTCAAGGCCGATGGCATCCTGATCAGTCGCCGCGGGCTGGGCTCGTACATTTCCCAGAACCCCAACGGCACAGTGTTCCGTTTTCCTAGCCAGAAAGGCCGCAAGCCCGACCTGGTGCAACTGTTCGAAATGCGCCTGTGGACCGAAACCCAGGCCGCCTCCATCGCCGCCCAGCGCCGCGACGACGCAGACCTGTTGCGCATGCGCAGCGCCTTGGAGGAAATGCACGACAAGCGCAGCGACTTTGCTGCAGCGGCCCTGGCCGACGTCGAGTTCCACCGGGCTATCGCCGATGCCAGCAAGAACGACTACTTCGTGGCCTTCCACGATTTCCTGCGTGGCCAACTGGCCGAAGCCCGACGCAGGGCGTGGGAAAACTCTGCAGCACACTCGGTAGGCGGCTCGGCCGATGCCGGACGCGAACACCAAGCCCTATACGAAGCCATCGCCGCTGGCGACCGCACCCAGGCGGCCGCCTGTGCCGAAGCGCACCTGCGCGCAGCGGCCAAGCGCCTGAAGATCGACCTGCCCAGCATCGACTGAATACCGGCAACACCGAGGACGCCACGACTGGCGTCTTTTTTACCGAATACTTTGTCTGACAACCTGATAAGCAGACTCTCTGCCAGCAATCCAAGGTGACACCTGCATGATTTATGACTATTGCATCATCGGCGGCGGCATCGTCGGCCTCGCCACCGCCATGGCGCTGCTCGAACGCCAGCCCGGCGCCTCGTTGCTGATCCTGGAAAAGGAAGCGGTGCTGGCGCAACACCAGACCGGGCACAACAGTGGCGTGATCCACGCCGGCATCTACTACGCCCCCGGCAGCCTCAAGGCCGACCTGTGCAAGCGTGGCGCCGAGGCGACCAAGGCGTTCTGCATCGAGCACCAGATCAAGTTCGACGTCTGCGGCAAGTTGTTGGTGGCCTCGACGCCGCTGGAAGTCAGCCGCATGCATGCCCTGTATGAGCGCTCGAAACAGAACGGCCTGAAAGTCGAGCAACTGGATGCGGCCGAACTGCGCCGCCGCGAGCCAAACATCGTCGGCCTGGGCGGACTGTTTCTCGATGCCACCGGGATTGTCGACTACCGCCAGGTATGCCAGGCCATGGCTCGGGTCATCGAGGCCGCAGGCGGCGAAATCCGCCTGCAGACCAGCGTTACCGCGATTAGCGAAAGCGCCGACAGCGTCACCGTCAGCAGCCTCGACCAGGTCTGGCAGGCCCGGCAACTGGTGGCGTGCGCCGGCTTGCAATCCGACCGCCTGGCAAAGCTGGCCGGGGTCAAGATTGACCATCAGATCATTCCGTTCCGTGGCGAGTACTACCGCCTGCCAGCGTCCAGGAATGAGATCGTCAACCACCTGATCTACCCGATTCCCGACCCGGAGCTGCCGTTCCTCGGCGTGCACCTGACGCGGATGATCGATGGCAGTGTCACGGTCGGCCCCAACGCCGTACTGGGCCTGGGCCGGGAGAACTATCGCAAGTTCTCGATCAACTGGCGCGACGTCGCCGAGTACGCGAGCTTTCCGGGCTTCTGGAAAACCATCTGGAACAACCTCGGCTCCGGCACCACGGAAATGAAGAACTCGTTGTTCAAGCGCGGCTACCTGGAACAGTGCCGCAAATACTGCCCGTCGCTGGAAGTCGACGACTTGCTGCCCTATGAAGCCGGGATCCGCGCCCAGGCGGTCATGCGCGACGGCACCCTGGTGCATGACTTCCTGTTCGCCGAGACGCCGCGCATGGTCCACGTGTGCAACGCCCCTTCGCCGGCCGCGACCTCGGCCATTCCCATCGGCCAGATGATCGCAGAGAAAATCCTCAAGAATCGCTGAACCCCGCTGCACGGGTGGCTTCACCCACTAAAAAATAACTACAAAGACCCACAAGGAAATCACCGATGTCGGTACATCAAGCGGCCCCGACCGCCCCGGAAACTCCGCTGCAAAAGCAAAAACGCCTGCGCAAGGTGGCTGCCGCGACAATCTTCGGCTCGATGCTGGAGTGGTACGACTTCTACCTGTACGCCACCATGGCGGCGATCGTCTTCTCGAAAATCTTCTTTGATCCGAGCAACCCCGCAGTCGCCTCGCTGCTGGCCTTCTCGACCTTTGCCATTGGCTTTATCGCCCGTCCGTTCGGCGGCATTCTGTTTGGCTACCTGGGCGACCGTTTCGGCCGCAAGCAAGTACTGGTCATCACCTTCTGCATGATGGGCGTGTGCACCACCCTGATCGGGCTGATTCCCAGCTATGCCGCGATTGGCATCTGGGCGCCGATCATCCTGGTGCTGGTGCGGATCATCCAGGGCCTGGGCGCGGGTGCCGAACTGTCTGGCGCCGCGGTCACTTCCTACGAACACGCCAGCGAAGGCAAGCGCGGCAGCCAAGGCGCCTGGCCGGCCCTGGGCCTGAACCTGGGCTTGCTCCTGTCGTCGCTGACCGTCTACGTGCTGACCATGAATGGCAACGAATTCCTGCTGTCCGGCGGCTGGCGCATTCCGTTCATCTGCAGCATCGTCCTGGTGGGTGTAGGCCTGTGGGTGCGTCGCAGCATTCCGGAAACCCCGCAGTTCAAGGAACTCGACGCCACCGTTGCCAAGGAACAGGTTTCGCCGCTCAAGTTGCTGTTCAGAAATGACATGAAGGGCCTGGTGGTGGTGCTGTTCGTAGCGATTGGCTACAACGCCCTGAGCTACATCTTCAAGACTTTCTCCCTGGCTTACCTGACCCAGTTCAAGGGTGTCGAAGCCCACGTCACCTCGTTGTCGGTGACCATTGCCAGCCTGGTGGCGATCGTTGCCGTGCCGTGCTTCGGCTGGCTCTGCGACAAGTGGAGCAGCAAAAAAGTGCTGATGCTCGGCGGTGTGCTCTCGGCGCTGTTCGCCTATCCGTTCCTGACCCTGCTCAACACTGGCGAGCCGCTGATGATCTACCTGGCCATTGCTATCGGCACCGGGATCCTCGCGCCCATGATGTTCGCGCCCCAGGGCTCGTTCCTCAGCCGGCAGTTCCCGACCCAGACTCGTTCTTCGGGGTTTGGCACCGGCCGTGAAATCGGTACCGCGATCGCCGGTGGCCTGGCGCCTTTGGGTGGGCTGGCGTTGGTGGCTAACTCGGCGACCCACTCTACCGATGGCGTGGCGGTGATTTTGCTGATTTCCGGGGTACTGGTGGTGGTGTTTGCGCTGTTTGACCAGGGGCGTAAGCATTCCAGCTTCAAGAACTGATTACGGGTTGGGGTCGCGCGTATGGGGGTATATCCGCTTCTGCGGTGAGGGCTGATCAGGCCAGCTCCCATAGGCTTGGTGGGTGTATGCAACATCCTCAGCCCCCAACACCATTGTAGGAGCGGGCGCCCGCTCCTACAGGGGGTGGAGTCGGTCACGCATTTTGTGTTGTGAGCACATCCATTGTAGGAGCGAGCTTGCTCGCGATGATCTCGAGAGCGCCGGGTTCATCCTGGATGCCTGCGTTCTCGTTGACGACCATCGCGAGCAAGCCGCAAGCGGGCGCCCGCTCCTACAATGGATGTGCCCACTGGAAAAACCTGGCCGCCGTGCTTTTGATCTTGATGCACAGCCCGAACGTCAGGGGCAAGAACGCTAGGTTACTTGCGCCCACCTACTTATTTGCAGATTTTTCCCCGGTGCCGTTAGTCGCCAGGGGCCCGGATAGATTAAAGTAGCAGCCCCCGCCCGGGCGCTCTTGATGCTGTGTACCCCGGGCCTCTTCCAGGAACACTCGACGATGGAACACCGTGAAGCGCTGCTGGCGCTGCGAACCTTTCTTTCCACGCAGATTCTCGGCCAGGAAAAACTCATCGAGCGTTTGCTCATCGCCTTGCTCGCCGACGGCCATATGCTGGTCGAGGGCGCACCGGGCCTGGCCAAGACCAAGGCCATCAAAGAGCTAGCCGAAGGAATCGAAGCCCAGTTCCATCGCATCCAGTTCACCCCCGACCTGTTGCCCGCCGACATCACTGGCACCGAAATCTATCGCCCGGAAACCGGCAGCTTCGTGTTCCAGCAAGGGCCGATCTTCCACAACCTGGTGCTGGCCGACGAAATCAATCGGGCTCCAGCCAAGGTGCAGTCGGCGCTGTTGGAGGCCATGGCTGAGCGCCAGGTCAGTGTCGGGCGCAGCACTTACGAGCTGTCACCGCTGTTCCTGGTGATGGCCACGCAGAACCCGATCGAGCAGGAAGGTACCTACCCGCTGCCCGAAGCCCAGCTCGACCGCTTCCTGATGCACGTAAAAATCGGCTTCCCGGACGCCGCCGTCGAGCGACGGATCCTGCAACAGGCACGCGGTGAAGCGCTCAATGGCGAAACCAAACCCGAACGTCGAGTCAGCCAGCAAGCGATTTTTGCCGCGCGCAAGGAAATCCTCGGCTTGTACATGGCCGACGCCGTGGAGGAGTACCTGGTCCAACTGGTGATGGCCACCCGCACACCGGGCAAGTTCGACCCGGAAATGGCCGAATGGATTGCCTACGGCGCCAGCCCGCGGGGCTCAATTGCCCTCGACCGCTGCGCCCGGGCCCACGCCTGGCTGGCCGGTCGCGACTTCGTCAGCCCCGAGGACATCCAGGCGGTACTGTTCGACGTGTTGCGCCACCGCATCATTCTGTCCTTCGAAGCCGAAGCCGCCGGTATCGACCAGGACCGCGTGGTCCAGCGGATTCTCGACGTCGTAGCCGTCGCTTGACCCCGATGAGCACCCCCGCAGCGCCCGAGCCGGGCATCCGTGTCAGCCTCTCGGAGCTGATCGAGATGCGCCATCGCGTGCGCGAAGTCCAGCTGTTTTCCACGCCAAGCCAGCGCAGCCCGCTGATCGGCCTGCACCACTCCAAGCTACGCGGGCGTGGCGTCGACTTCGACCAGGTGCGGGTCTACCAGGCTGGCGACGACGTGCGCACCATCGACTGGCGCGTCACCGCACGCACCCAGGAACCCCACACCAAGCTGTTTCACGAAGAACGCGAACGCCCGATCTTCATCATGGTCGAGCAAAGCCGCCGCTTGTTCTTCGGTTCCGGGCTGATGTTCAAGTCAGTCCTCGCCGCCCAGGCCGCGAGCCTGATCGGCTGGGCCGCGCTCGGCCACAACGACCGGGTGGGCGGACTGGTCTATGGCGACAACGAACACTACGAGATCAAGCCACGACGCAGCAAACAGAGCCTGCTGCAATTGCTCAACCGCCTGGTGCGAGTCAATCAGAGCCTGAGCACCGAAGGTGAACCGCCCAGCGACGACCTCGGCATGGCCCTGCGTCGCGCCCGGGAAGTGTTGCGCCCCGGCAGTCTGGTGATCGTGATCTGCGACGAGCGCGCCCTGACCGAGGGCGCCGAGCAGCAGCTGAGCCTGCTGTCACGCCACTGCGACCTGTTGCTGCTGCCGCTGTCCGACCCCTTGGACCACGCCCTCCCCGCCGCCGGCCTGTTGCGCTTTGCCGAGCGCGGCGCGCAACTGGAGCTCGACACCCTGAACGTCGAACTGCGCCAGAGCTATCGCGCCCAGGCCGAAGCGCGGATCGCCCGCTGGGAGTTGCTGGCGCAAAAACTGCGGGTGCTGCTGATGCCCCTGAGCACCCAGAGCGAAATGGTCGAGCAACTGCGCGAATACCTCAACCCGCAACGCCCGGGGAAAAGCCAATGAGCAGCCTCGAGCAACTGCAGCCGCTGATGACTCCGCCGCCGATCCCGTTCTGGCCACCTGCCCCGGGCTGGTGGCTGCTGCTCCTGCTGTTGCCAGCGCTCGGCTTTGGCCTGTGGCAGTTGCGCCGGTTGCTGCCGGTCAAGCGCAACCTGGTGCGCGCCGACCAACCTCTGGACCCACTGCGGGTCGCGGCGCTGGCCGAGCTGGCGCAGATGCCCAAGCCCTACGACGGCGCACCGGCCGGGGCCTGGCTGCAACAACTCAACGGGTTGCTCAAGCGCCTGTGCCGCAACGACTATCCCTACAGCCAGAGCCACACCCTCAACGGCCGCAAATGGCTGGCGTTCCTCGATAACCGTTGCCCCGCTGCCGGCCTCACCCGCTGGATGATCCTGGTCGAAGGCGCCTACAAGCCGGAATGCAAACTCGATGACAAGGCCATCGCCGGCCTGACCCAGGCCATCGACACCTGGATCCGCAAACATGTTTGAGTTCGCCTGGCCGTGGATTTTCGCCTTGCTGCCGCTGCCGTGGCTGATGCGCGTGCTGCTGCCGGTGGCCGACAGCGGCGAGCCGGCGCTCAAGGTCAGCTTCCTCAGCGACCTTGAAGGCCTGGCGCGCCGTCGCGCCCGAGCCAACCTGCCGGCCTGGCGCCAGCAGGCACCGTTCATACTCCTGTGGTTGCTGCTGCTGGTAGCCGCTGCCCGCCCGCAATGGCTGGGTGAGCCGTTGCCAATCGCCGCCAGTGGCCGCGATTTGCTGGTGGCCGTCGATGTGTCCGGCTCGATGGACTTTCCCGACATGCAGTGGCAAGGCGAAGACGTCAGCCGCCTGGAATTGGTCCAACACCTGCTGGGCGACTTTCTCGAGCAGCGCGATGGTGACCGGGTCGGCCTGATCCTGTTCGGCAGCCAGGCCTACCTGCAGGCCCCGCTGACGTTCGACCGCCGCACCGTGCGGGTCTGGCTCGACGAGGCGCGGATCGGCATCGCCGGCAAGAACACCGCCATTGGCGACGCCATCGGCCTGGCCCTCAAGCGCCTGCGCCAGCGTCCGGCGCAAAGCCGGGTGCTGATCCTGGTCACCGACGGCGCCAACAATGGCGGCGAAATCGATCCCCTGACAGCCGCGCGCCTGGCAGCCGAAGAAGGCGTGAAGATCTACCCTATCGGCATCGGCGCCGACCCGGAACAAACCGGGACCCTGGGCCTGCTCGGCCTCAACCCGAGCCTGGACCTTGACGAGCCGGCGCTCAAGGCAATTGCCGAGGCCACCGGCGGGCGCTACTTCCGCGCCCGCGACGGTGCCGAGCTGGAGGCGATCAAGCAGACCCTCGACGAACTGGAACCGGTGATCCAGCAACCCACCCAGGCCCGCCCCGCCCAGGCGTTGTACAGCTGGCCATTGGCGGCGGCGTTGCTGATGAGCATGCTGCTGGCGATTCGCGAACGCTGGCCGCACAACCCACTGCAACGCCTGTTCAACTCGTCGCACTTTCTGCAACAGCACCCGGACTGGCGCCAACGGCTCAAACGCCTGCGTCTGCGGAGGCGTCGATGATCGCCCTCTGGCCCCATTGGTTCCGTCCCTGGTGGTTACTGCTGCTGCCGCTGCTGGGCTGGTTGCTGTGGCAACTCTGGCACCGGCAAAAACGTGCCGGGCGCTGGCAGATGATCCTGCCGCCGGCCTTTCACGCCGCACTGCTCAAGGGTGGCAGTGGCCGTGAGAGCAAGACCCCGTGGATCGTCCTCGGCCTGGCGTGGCTGCTGGCCGTGCTGGCGCTGCTCGGTCCGAGCTGGGACCGGGTCGAACAGTCCGCGCAAAAACCCGCCGACCCGCTGGTGGTATTGCTCGAACTGACCCCGCAAATGCTCGCCACCGACGTCACGCCGACGCGCCTCGAGCAAGCGCGGCGCAAACTACTCGACCTGCTGCAGAGCCGCAGCGATGCGCAAACCGCAATCGTCGTGTATTCCGGCAGCGCCCACACCCTCGTACCGCTTTCGGATGACCTGGCCACCAGCCGCAACCTGCTCGAAGCCCTCAAGCCCTCGATCATGCCGCAAGTCGGCCAGCGCGCCGACCTCGCCGTAGCCAAGGCACTGACCTTGCTGGAGCGTGGCGCCCTGGGCCAGGGACGAATCCTGTTGATCGGCTCGTCTCTAAGCGAACCGGAGCGCCAGGGTATTCGCCAGGCCCTGCGCGGGCAGGCCCCGCAGTGGTTGATGCTGGGCATCGGCACGCCCCAGGGTGCACCTGTCACCGCCGAGGATGGCAGCTTCCTCAAGGACGCCCAGGGCGCGATCCTGGTGCCACGCCTGGACAGCCCGAGTTTAAAAGCCTTTGCCAATGAGCTGGGCGGCCGCTATCGCCAGGCGCGGGTGGATGACAGTGACCTGCGCGGCCTGGGCCTGTTTGACGCACCCCACAGCCTGCGTGAAGACGGCCAGACCTTGCGCCTCGACACTTGGGCCGACCAGGGCTATTGGCTGTTACTGCCGCTGTTGCTGCTCGCCGCCTGCGCCGGGCGCAGGGGCTGGCTGTTGTGCCTGCCGCTGTTGTTCATGCTGCCGCAACCGAGCCAGGCCTTCGAGTTCAACGACCTGTGGTTGCGCCCTGATCAACAGGGCCTGCACCTGCTCCGCCAGAAGCAGCCGCTGGCCGCCGCCGAGCATTTCCAGGACCCGCAATGGCAAGGGGTGGCGCTGTACGAGGCCGGCCAGTATGCCGCGGCCGCCGAACGTTTCGCCCAGGGCAGCGACGCCCGAGCCCACTACAATCGCGGCAACGCCCTGGCCAAGAGCGGTGAACTGGAGGCTGCGCTGGATGCCTACGAGCAAGCCCTGGAGCAACAACCGGAATTGCGCCCGGCACAAACCAACAAAGCCCTGGTCGAGGCGCTGATCAAGCAGAACGCCACGCCGCCTGCCTCCGCGCCAGAACCGACCAGTGAGGAAACCCCGCCACCCGGTGCACAAACACCACCGCCGGGGACTGCGACACCGCCTTCCAGCAGCGCAGAACAACCCGCCGAGACCCCGAGCGAGCCAGCCGAACCCGTGGTGGAGAATCCACCCGAGCCGCAACCCGACCCCGACCACCCACCCCAGCCGGGTGATAATGAAGTGCCGGGCAGTGAACTGGGCGACGAGCGAACCACCACCCCACCGCTGAGCAGCGCCGATAACGACTTCAATGGCGAACACCGCGAAGCGCTGGAACAATGGCTGCGTAAAATCCCCGATGAACCGGGAGAACTGCTCAGACGCAAGTTCTGGTACGAACAGCAACAACATCAAGATCAGGGAAAAACTCGATGAACCGCTGCACCGCACTCTCACTCGGCCTGCTGTTCTGCACCCTGCAAACCCAGGCGGCGGGCCTGGTCGCCAGCGTCGACCGCAACCAACTGAGTTCCGGGGAAACGGTGGAGCTGACCCTGGAATCCAACGATGTCACGCTTTTCGGCAAACCCGACCTGAGTGCCCTGGAGGCGCAGTTCGAAGTACGCGGCACCCGTCAGGTCAACCAATTGACCAGCCTCAACGGCGAAAATCACGCCACCACCCGCTGGATCATCACCCTGCTGCCCAAGCTCACCGGCAGCGTGGTAATTGCGCCGTTGCAACTGGGGGAATTCACCAGCGAACCGATTGAGCTGACCGTGGTGCAAAGCCAGACCCAGGACACCCCGAGCAAACTGGCACCGGTGTTCGTCGAGGCCAGCCTGGATCAAGACAGCGTCTACGTGCAGGCCCAGGCCATCCTGACCCTGCGCATCTACCACTCGGTGTCGCTGTACGACGACAGCAATATCACGCCGCTGCAGATTCCCGATGCGCGCGTCGAACCGCTGGGCGAGTCGCGCACCTACGAAAAAGTCATCAATGACCTGCGCCATGGGGTGATTGAACAGCGCTATGCCATTTACCCGCAGCACAGCGGTGTCCTGAGCATCCCGCCGCAGATATTCAGCGCCACCCTGGTGGACGCCCAGCCGAGCCAGGACTCCGCGGCCCAGGGGCCGAAATCCGGCAAGTTGCTGCGCGTCAGCTCCGCCGAGACCACCCTGACCGTCAAGGTCAAGCCCGCCGAATATCCGCCGGACACCCCATGGCTACCGGCCCGAAGCCTGAGCCTGGGGGAACACTGGAACCCGGAACCGGACCGCAGCCAGGTCGGCGACTCGCTGACCCGCAGCCTGACGCTCAAGGCCGAAGGCTTGGCCAGTTCACAACTGCCGCCCTTGCCGGCGACTGACGTCAGCGGCCTGCGCCGCTACCCCGACCAACCGCAACTGAGCAATCAGCAGAGCGACCGTGGCCTGATCGGTAGCCGCGAGGACCGCGAAGCCCTGGTTCCCACCCGCAGTGGCAACATCGAGTTGCCGGGCGTCGAGGTGGTGTGGTGGAACACCGACGAAGACCGCCTGGAACGCAGCAGCCTGCCGGCGCGAACCCTGCACATCCAGAACAACCCAAGCTTGATGGTCGACACCCCGGCCGGCAACGCGCCGGCCCAGCCCACCGCCGACAGCGAAGCGCTGTGGTACTGGAAGCTCGCCACGCTGATCCTGTCCTGCACCACCCTGCTCGGCTTCGGCCTGTGGTGGCGCGCGCGCTGGCAACCGGCGATCCTGCGCGCCGCCCAGACCGGGCCGAGCCCACGCACCCTGCTCGATGACCTCAAGCGCGCCAGCCAGGCCAACGACCCCCAGGCCACCCGCCAGGCGCTGGACGCCTGGGCGCGCCAGCAACCGGAAACCCTGGCTGACATGGCGGCGCGCTTCGTACCGCTGTCCGACGCCCTCGACGGCCTCAACGGCGCGCTCTACAGCGAAACCGGACAGCACTGGCAAGGCGAAGACCTGTGGCGCGCGATCCGCGCCATCCCCACCGCCGAACGGGTCCAGGACCCGGTGGGCGACAGTGGCTTGCCGCCGCTTTATCCTAAGTAATTTCGATACCCTGCAGGGGCAAGGCTTGACGGTGATCACGTCCCAAAGAACGTTATCGCCAGCAAGCGTTGCCCCTACACAGTCCACCTCTTTCAGAATGAGCGGAGTTTGCCTTGCGTCTGTTTCACACCTCCGACTGGCACCTTGGGCAAAACCTGCATGGCCAGGAACGCGACTACGAACACGGTTGTTTCCTCGACTGGCTGCTGCGTCAACTGGGGCAGGAAAAGCCCGACGTGCTGCTGATTGCTGGCGATATCTTCGACACGGTCAACCCGCCGGTCAAAGCCCAGGAACGCCTGTACGACTTCATCGTCAGTGCCCACGAACAACAGCCCGCGCTGAGCATCGTGATGATCGCCGGCAACCACGATTCCGGCTCCCGGATCGAACTGCCCGCACCGCTGATGCGCCGCCTGCGCACCCACGCCCTCGGCCGAGTGCTGTGGCTCGATGATGGGCAACTGGATGCCGAACGGTTGCTGATCCCGCTGCCCGACGCCTCGGGCGAGATCACCGGCTGGTGCCTGGCACTGCCATTTCTGCGCCCTGCCGAAGTCACCGGCGCCCACCTGGGCGACAACTACCTGCGCGGCATCGGCCAGGTGCATGAGTGGCTGATCGCAGCCGCCAACGCCAAGCGCCAGCCGGGCCAGGCGCTGATCGCCATCAGTCATGCGCACATGGCCGGCGGCTCGGTGTCCGAGGACTCCGAGCGCAGCCTGATCATCGGCAACGCCGAAGCCCTGCCCGCCAGCCTGTTTGGCCCGAGCATCAGCTACGTCGCCCTCGGCCACCTGCACAAGCCGCAGAAGGTCAACGGCGAGGAGCGCATTCGCTACTGCGGTTCGCCCATCCCCTTGTCGTTTTCCGAAATTGGCTACCAGCACCAGATCCTCGACGTGCGTCTCGACGGCTCGACCCTGGTCAGCGTCGAGCCGCGCCTGGTTCCGCGGGCAGTCAATCTGCAACGCATGGGTCCGGCACCGTTGGCCGATATCCTCGGCCAACTGGCAGCACTGCCCGACATCGACCTGCTGGCCGATGTCCAGCGCCAGCCCTGGCTGGAGGTACGGGTACGTCTCGACGAGCCGCAACCGGACCTGCGCCAACAGGTGGAAAGCGCCCTGCAAGGCAAAGCCGTGCGCCTGGTGCGGATCGCCGCCGAATACGCCGGCAGCGGCGCGGGGGGTGGCAGCGATGAGGGCGACACCTTGATCGAACTGGATCAACTGACGCCCCAGGAGCTGTTCAGTCGCGCCTGGCTGGATAATTACGGCAGCGCCGTCGACGAACAGACCCTCAGCGATTTTGCGCAACTGCTGCAAGACGTTCAGCAGGAGAGCGAACAGCCATGAAGATCCTCGCCATCCGCCTGAAGAACCTGGCCTCGCTGGCCGGGCCGTTCGAGATCGACTTCAGCGCCGAACCGCTGGCCAGTGCCGGCCTGTTTGCGATCACCGGCCCCACCGGCGCCGGCAAAAGTACCCTGCTCGACGCCTTGTGCCTGGCCCTGTTTGGCGCCGTACCGCGACTCAACAACACCGGGCGTGACGCCAAGGTCCCGGACGCCGACGGCGAAATCGCCACCGGCGATCCACGCACCCTGCTGCGCCGCGGCACTGGCGACGGCTACGCCGAGGTCGACTTCCTCGGCATTGATGGCCGGCGCTACCGCGCGCGCTGGGAAGCCAACCGTGCCCGGGAAAAAGCCAACGGCAAACTGCAGGCCAGCCGCCAGAGCCTGCGCGACCTGGACACCGATCAACTGCTGGCCAGCCAGAAAGGTGAATACAAGACCCAGCTCGAAGCGGTACTGGGCCTGAACTTCGAACAGTTCACCCGGGCGGTGATGCTCGCCCAGAGCGAATTCAGCGCCTTCCTCAAGGCCGACGACAACGACCGTAGCGAACTGCTGGAAAAACTCACCGACACCGCGCTCTACACCCGTCTGGGCAAACGCGCCTTCGACAAGAGCAAGGAAACCCGCGAGCTGCACAAACAGCTGCAGGACCAGGCCAGCGGCGTCACCCCCCTGGAGCCCGAGGCCCGCACCGAACTCGACCAGCGTTTCAGCCAGGCCCAGCAGCAGTTGAAGACCCAACAGGCGCAGCTCAAGCAGTTGGAACTGCAGCACACCTGGCTCAAGGAACTGCAACAGATCCAGGACCAGCAACTGGCGGGCGCCGAGCAACTGCAACAAGCCCAGCACGCCTGGGATGCCCTGGCGGACGCACGGCTGAACCTCAAGCGCCTGGAGCACCTGGCCCCGCAACGTCACCAGTTTGCCCGCCAGGCCGAGCTTGATGCGCAGTTGAGCCCCTTGGCCGCATCGATCCAGCACCACAGCGCCCAACAGGCCGAACACCTCGCCCGTCAGGCACAGTTGGAACTGAGCCTGGAGTCGGCCAAGGCGGCACTGATTCAGGCGCAACAGCAGCACACCAGTAATGCTCCGCTGCTGCGTCAGGCGTTCGAAGAACAAGGCAACCTGGCGCGACTGACCCAGGCCATCAGCGCCTCGGCGGAGCTCAAGCAGACCGCCGAACAGGCAAGCCTGCAAGGCCAGCAAGCCATCACCCAGATGCTCGAACAACAACAGCGCGTGGCCGAGCGCCTGGTCAGCATCGCCAGCCAGTTGGAGCAAAGCCTGCAGTGGGCGCCGGTCAGCGATGCCTGGAACCTGCACCGCGAGCGCTTGCAGCAACTGATGCTGGTGGGCAATCGCCTGAAACAAGGCGAGGCGGAACTGCAGGGGCTGCAACATCAGGCGAGCACCAGCGCCAGCCGCCTGGAGGAGCAGCGTCAGCTGCTACAGGTGCTGTACAGCGAAGCCGACGTCGAACCTCAGGCAGTCGCCGAGCAGATCCAGATTCTCGGCAGCCTGCTGCAAGACAACCGCAAGCAACTGCGGGCGGTGGAAGAGCTGACGCGGCTGTGGGCCAACCAACAGGAGCTGGACAATCGCGGGCAAGCCCTGCAACAGCGCCTACACAGTGCCCAGGGCGAACGCGAACGCCTGACCCGCGAAGGCGTTCAAGCCAAGGCCGAGCTGACCGTGGCCGAGCAGACACTGACCGTCACCCAAGCGCTGCTGGAGCGCCAACGCCTGGCCCGCAGCGCCAGTGTCGAGGAGTTGCGCGGGCAGTTGCAGGACAATCAGCCATGCCCGGTCTGCGGCAGTGTCGAGCACCCGTATCACCAGCCCGAGGCCTTGTTGCAAAGCCTGGGCCGACACGATGAAAACGAACAGGCCAGCGCCCAGAAAGCCGTCGACCTGTTCAAGGAAACCCTCGCCGAACTGCGCGCCGAAGTCGGCGGCGTGATCGCCCAGCAAAAAGAGCTGCTGCAACAGCAGGAAAACCTCCTCACCCAGCAGCAAAGCCTGGCCCCGAGCCTGGAAGCCCATCCGCTGGCAGCCCAGTTGCAGGCGCAGGATCCTGGTCGCCGCGAAGCCTGGCTGGCCCAGCAAAACACTCAGTTGAACCAGAACCTCAGCCAGGACGAACAGCGCCAGGGCGCCCTGCTCACCCTGCAACAGGACGCCGCGCGCCTGGCGCAGCAACTGCAGGCCGCCGAACAGGCCAGCCAGCAGGCGGCGCAACAACTGACCCTGCAGCAGCGCGAGCTGGGCAACGACCGCCTACGCCTGGACGAAGAGCTTGCCGCTTTCGCCAACCTGCTCCCGAGCGCCATCCTTGAAGGCCTGCGCCATGAACCTGCGGCGACCTTCCTCCAGCTCGACCAACAGGTGGCCCAGCGCCTGGAGCAACTGGCGCGCCAGCGTGAAGAACTGGACGAGCAGCAGCAACGCCAGCCAAGCCTGGAAATGGAACAAGACCGCCAACTGACCCGGCTGCAACAGACCGAGGCCGCGCAACAGCAGCACGCTCTGCTCAGCGCACAGCTGCACGGCGCCCAACAGCAACTCAGTGCGCTGCTGGGTGACCAGCCGAGTGCCGAAGCCTGGCAAACACAACTGGAGCAAGCGCTCGAACTGTCGCGCCAGGCACAAGCCACGGCCAGCCAGCAACTGCAGGAAGTGCATAGCCAGCTCATCCAACTGGCAGCCGAACTCAAGGCCCAGCAACAGCGCCAGCAGGCGCTGGACAGCGAACGCCAAGCACTGCAGAGCAACGTCGCCGAATGGCGTACCCTGCATCCCGAACTCGACGACGCAGGCCTTGCGCAGTTGCTGGGCTACAGCGACGAACAGGTCAGCCAGTTGCGCCAACAGTTGCAACGCAGCGAAACCGCGATCGAGCAAGCCAAGGTCTTGCTGCAGGAACGCGAGCAGCGCCTGCACGAACATCAGGCCCAGCACAACGCTTACCTGGACGGCGAACAACTGGCCGCGGCCCTGGGCGATCTGCAAGCACAGGCCGCCATCAGCGAACAACAATGCGCCGAGTTGCGCGCACAACAGGCCGAGGATCAACGACGCCAGGATGCCAACCAGGCGCTGGCCCAACGCATCAGCCAGGCGTATCAGGAGTGGCAGCGCTGGGCCCGGCTCAATGCCTTGATCGGCTCGGCCACCGGCGACACTTTCCGCAAGATCGCCCAGGCCTACAACCTCGACCTGCTGGTGCATCACGCCAACGTGCAATTGCGCCAACTGGTGCGGCGCTACCGGCTCAAGCGCGGCGGCAGCATGCTCGGCCTGCTGGTGATGGACACCGAGATGGGCGACGAACTGCGTTCGGTGCATTCATTGTCCGGCGGGGAAACCTTCCTGGTCTCGCTGGCGCTAGCCCTGGGCCTGGCCTCGATGGCTTCGAGCACCTTGAAAATCGAGTCGCTGTTCATCGACGAAGGTTTTGGCAGTCTCGATCCGGAGTCGCTGCAACTGGCGATGGACGCCCTCGACGGCCTGCAGGCCCAGGGACGCAAGGTGGGGGTGATTTCCCACGTGCAGGAAATGCACGAGCGGATTCCGGTGCAGATTCAGGTGCGTCGCCAAGGCAACGGACTGAGCACCCTGGAGGTGAAATGAACCGGCTGTATTCCTTCCGCCGCTGCCCCTACGCCATGCGGGCACGCATGGCGCTGCGTTATAGCGCGGTGCCATTGGCCATCGTCGAAGTCAGCCTCAAGGCCAAGCCGCCGGAGATGCTCGCGCTCTCCAGCAAAGGCACGGTGCCGGTACTGAGTACCGATGGCCGAGTGATCGACGAAAGCCTGCAGATCATGACCTGGGCGCTGGCGCAGAACGATCCCGAGGACTGGCTGCTCAAGGACAACCCTGTCGCCCAATCACTGACCGCGGCGCTGATCGAAGAAAACGACCAGGTGTTCAAGGTCAGCCTCAATCGCTACAAGTACGCCGAGCGCTACCCGGAGCATTCCAGGGAGCACTACCGCGCCGAGGGCGAAGTGTTCCTGCGCAAGCTCGATGGCTTGCTGCAACAGCAGCGCTATCTAGTGGCCGATCACCCAAGCCTGGCCGACATTGCCCTGATGCCCTTTATCCGCCAGTTCGCCCACGTCGACCGCGACGGCTTCGCGCAGCTACCGTATACGCAGTTGCAGGTGTGGCTTACGGGGATGATCGAGTCGCCGTTGTTCACGGCGATCATGGCCAAGCAACCCGAGCATCACTGATACCACTGAATCAGGCACCATTGATGTTGGCTATGCCGGCCTCATCGCGGGCAAGCCCGCTCCCACAGTGATTTTGGGGTGTTCGCAGATTTTGGGTACACCCACTCAACATGTGGGAGCGGGCTTGCCCGCGATGGGGCCGGCACATCCAACATCGGCGGTGCCTGGCAGATCAATGCTGGACTTTATGATCCAGCGCCGCATAGAAATTGGCGCTCTGTTGCAGGTATTTCTGGGTGTAGGTCTGGGTGCCGGTTCTTTTGTCGTTGATCTCGACGCTGGCATTGGCTGGCAGCACGACGCTGGCTGAGATGGCGGACGCGGCGATGACGGAGAAGAGATTGAAGTTCATGGCGGTAACCCTCGTGTGCAGTTGGCTTGCTTGCCTGTGTAGGCCGTGAAGCAAACTTACGCCCGAGGGTTGGCGCGCTTGAAATCTTTTGTATCAGTAGCCGATATCACTGCGATTAATACAACGGTGCAAGCCCCGCCAGGCGGGGCCTCACGCTTACGGGCGGGACAGGAACTTGAGATCGCTGGGCGCATCGATCGCCAGCTTCTGCACGGTTTTACCCAACAGGCCGCTGTGTCCATCACGCTCGATGACGACGATCTGGTTGCTTTTCTGGTTGGCCACCAACACAAACCGGCCGCTCGGATCGAGGCTGAACTCGCGGGGATGATCGCCTTCCACCGAACGCCGTTGCAGCTCCTTGAGCTCACCCGTGCTCGGGTCGATGGCAAACACCAGCAGCTCGTTGGCCGAACCGCGGTTGCTGACGTAGAGGAACTTGCCATCGGCAGAGGCATGCAACGCGGCTGCGGCTTTTTTCGCCGCTGGCTGCCCGGCTGCCAGGTCCACCAGTTGGCGCTGGATCAGCGTGCCATCCTGGTAGTCGAACACCGCGACTTGCGCGCTCATCTCCATGCTCAGGTAGGCATGCTTGCCATCGGCGGCGAACAGCAGGTGCCGTGGCCCGCTGCCTGGTGGCAACTGCACCGAGGCTGGCGTGGCGGCCGTCAGCGGGTGCTCCGGATTAGCCTTGGGGTCGTAGCGATAGACAAACACCTGGTCGGCCCCCAGGTCATTGGAAAACACGAACCGACCGTCCGGTGACGACACCGTCGAATGCACGTGGGCCGACATCTGGCGCTCGGGGTTGACCCGGCTCGCCGGATGGCTGCTCAGTTGCACGGGTGGCGACAACCGGCCCTCGCGGCTGACCGGCAAGACCGCCAGGCTGCCACCCGGGTCGGCCGCTACCGAGTAGTTGCTGACGAACAGGTACTGGCCATCGGCGCTGAGGCTCGAATGAGTCGGCTCGTTGCCCAGGCTCTGTACCTGGTTGATCAGGCTCAGTTGGCGAGTCTTGGGGTCGATCGCCAGGCTGCTGACGCGTCCGACCACGTCAGCTTGTCCGGGGCCATTCTCGTTGACCACGAACAGTTGCCGCTGATCGCGGGACAAGGTCAGCCACGAAGGGTTGGCGCTCTGGAACACTTGCAACGGCGTGGCGTCGAGCTGGCCGCTGCGGCTGTCGAACTGCAGGCGATAGATGCCCTGGCTCTGGCCTTGGGTGTAGCTGCCGATCAACAGCTCGTGGGGCTCGGCGGGAGCGGCTTGCACCCCCATCGCGGCGAAGCTGCTGGCCACCAGGAGCGGCCAGAGGTTACGCATCCCCATGGTCTTCGCCTTCATCGTTGCTGCCACTGAACGCGCTCATGCACACCAGGCGGTGCTCACCGGCATCGCTGCTCAGGGTCCAGCTCTGCAGGTCGGCGTCGAACACGGCCGCCTGCACCTGGGCCAGGCTGAACACCCAATGCTTGATCGCGCGGCCATCCATGCACTCGATGTGCAACTGATCCTCCTCGTCCAACGAGAAGTCGAAGGCGTGCAGGCCATCGATTTCCAGCATGTCGCAGGTTTCGAGGGCGTTGAGCAGAGTCTTTGAAGCAGCAGTCATCACAATCCATCTTCAGTGGCAAAGACGCTGATGATAGGCCAATCCCCCGCGTCTTTCCCCTCTTGCATGCCTCAGCGGTAACGGACTACCGCACTTGCCCCGGACAGACTTGCGATCCTTGGCGCGAAATCACACCTCCCACACCACAGAAAGGAATCTGCTATGCCGATCATTGCATCGACACCCGAGCCGGGCACCCGCCAGGCACTCACCCTGTTGCCCAACCGCGGCAACTTCCTTGCCGACGCCGTTGCCCGCCAGTTTGCCAGCCGACCGACCTTGCGCCAGGTGGTCGCGCAGGTCTTGCACGAGCGCATCGTGAAGCAGTACCCGCCGCTGTCCCTGGATCTGAGCAAGACCAAACTCGCCACGCCCAATCAAAACGGTGGCTGGGATCTCAAGCTGTTGATGGATGTAACCCTCGAGTACCTGGCCAATGACACACCGCTGAACTTTACCGTCAGCGTCGATGAACGCCGCTGCTTCCTGACCCAGCAGGTGCCCACGCACCTGACCTATGAGGCCAATGGCAGCAAAGAGCCTGACATGGGCCTTATCGAGCGCGTGGTGGCAGACCTGGCCGACACCCTGAGCGTCGAGTACCAGGACGCGCTGACGGCCTACTGGAATCTACCGGGCGACACAGGCGTCAGCCGCTGGCAATGGCTGGGCGATCTGCTGGCCAGCAACCTGAGCAACGCTGCGAGTCTACTGTCGCCACAGCACCAGCCATTGCGAATGGTCCTTGATACGTTGACTCGCCACCCGGATCGTCGCGACCGCGAAGCACTGCCTCATCCTGACGGCTTCGTGCATGCGTATTGCCTTGAAACCTGTGTTATCCGAGACGGTGCGACCACGCGCCTGCTGGCTCCCGATCTGCTCGTGGTACAGGCCAGCCATATTCTGCTGTGCAAGGTATCTGGCAGCATCGAGTCTTATCCATCCATGGAGGCGTTCACCCAGGACTGGGGCGCGCACCTCACACGCCAGGTGCTGGCGGACCGGATCATCGTCAAGCGCTACGAACCCGACGGCAATATTTTCGATACCCAGGCCGCATTACTGCTCAATCACCAACTGGACGAACTCGACGCCATCCGCTTGCCGGCCAACCATGGCGAGCCGGTGTTGCAAAGGCTGTTCGCTGCCACCACCCATCCTGCACCCTACTTTATCGACGCACCGGTGCCCGATCAGCAACACCGCGCCAAAATCGAATCGACACTGCCGCAATGGCTGCTCGATGCCAGCCCCCGCGACCGTTTTGCCTATCGCCTGGAGACCATGGAGTTGGCGCGTCTGCAGCGAGAAACGGCAGGCGCCTCGTTTCTCGACGGCATCGAGAACCTGCACGCCTTCACCACCCGCACCTTGCGCGAGCTCATACGTCAGGACCACCCCGACGCCACCTGCGAGCCTGACGATCTGGAATTGACCTTCCATGTGCCAGTGGGTGACCTGGGTAGCGGCTACCTCGTCCCGGAGTCCATGAGCCTGACCGAGTTGGCCATCAAGAACCTCGCCAGCGCGCCGCACGGTCGCCTGAGCGTTCGCGACAAGACTGGAAAACCCGTGCCCGGGTGGCTGACCGCTGACTACCTGCTGGGTGAAAAGGGCCTGTTCAGCAGCACCGAAGGCCTGATCAGCCGAGCCAACATCGGCGAACGCTACCCGCAGAAAATCAACGAGCTGTTGCTCGCCAATACCGCCGAGTCGCAACGGCGCGAAGCCTTGTTCGGTGAGGAACTGAAGGTGCGCCTGCCCCTGCAGGCCCTGGAACACAGTATCCGTGCGCAACAGGGCTTTACGTTCCAGGGTTACCGTCACCTCAAGGCCTTGATGCACACCCGTGCCGCCGACCGCGTGGTTGACGATCAGGACATCGTGATTCGCCCCCTGGCGTTCATCCGCCAGCCCGGCGCGGCGGCAGATCCCGTCAATAACATGTTCATCGTTGAACCGCGCGATACCGGCAATGGCCCGCATATTCTCTATCGACCGCTGTATCAGGATTGCTTGCGCCAGTTTCCGACACGTGCCGCGCTATTACAGGCGATCACCCAGCCTGGAGCGCTACAGGACAGCGTCCTCAGCTGGTTGTCAGACAAAGCCCGGCCAATCTACAGCCACAATGGCTTTGCCAGCCCACATATTCTGCGCTTCGGCCCAGGCGACGACACCGTTGTGTGGACGGCTCCCGCCCCCGCACAATTGGCGGGGGACAACAATGCCAGCGAGGTTGCGGATTCCTTGGCGCAGTGCCTGGCCACCGGCCGGTTGACCCAGTACCTGTATGGCAGCAATGCCCGGACCCTGGTGGATCTGGCTGACCGGGAGTCGGTGTCCAATGCCGAAAGCCGCTGGGCGATCCTGATGGAGGGTGGCTGGCTGTTGTTCAATGCCGTGCTCATGCCCCTGTTGCGCGGGCCTGCCATGGTGGTCGGCTGGATGCTGCAGTTGACCCTGAGCCTCAAACAGGACATTGCCGGGCTGGACAGTGATGACTCATCCACCCGAGAGCTGGCCTGGGTCGATCTACTGCTCAACATCGGGCTGATTGTGTTGCACAGTGCGTCACGGGAACATCCGGCCATTGAGTCCGCAACACTTGAGCCCGTTGCTGAACTGCCGCTGGTCCTGGCCTCGTTGCGTCGACCGGCAACCGAAACCGCGGTTCAACCAACGGCAGCCATCGAACAGGGATCGGTCGGCCTACCTTCAGAGCCTCCCGCCGGCGACCACACCCTGGTCGACTTTATCCAGTCAAACGCCCGAGACGCGTCCAGCCGTCGACTGCTCGACGCCCTGCGAGAGCTCAGTGTCGTTTGGCCGGCGCCACCACCCTCCCCCGTGGAGATCGGTCCCTTCAAAGGCCTGTATCGCATTGACAATCGCTGGCACGCCTCGGTGAGCGGGTTACTGTTTCGTGTAAGCATCGTTCCCGGGTTTGGCGAAGTGTTCATCATCCATCCGGAAAAACCCCTGCACCCGGGATTCAAGCTCAGGACCGATGGACAAGGCCATTGGACCCTGGACCAGGGATTGAAACTGCAAGGAGGTGGACGGGACCAGCGCAAATCAGCCAAAGAGCTGGCGATAGCGAACAAACGTACGCTGGCATTGGCTGAACTCAACCGGATCGAAGACACGCTGAACGCCCAAATCGATCTGGCCAACCCTTTGCTCAGGGAGGTGGCGGTCGCCAGTCTGGTGAGCACACGCGTACGCAATCAGCTGAAAGACCTGCTACGCAGCCTGGGCAATGCACCTGACGACGAGGCCCTGATCGCCGAGCACGCGGCCAAAATGGTCCAGGGTGCCCGTGCCAGGCTGAATCTCCAGGTGGTCCTGGAAAAAACCGGGTCGTTGTCGATCGGGTGATCGAAATACGTCGCGACCTGATAAAGGCCTACCCACAGATGAAGGAAGCCGATGGCAAGTTTGATGCCGAGACCAAGTCCATTACGCAATACCTGCAGATCCTGGCCGCCTACGAGGTTCGAACCCTTGAGCAGGCAAGCGTCTACGTGGCCTCCTTTACTTCCGAACGGGGTCAATCGCTGGCAGACATGTATGAAGCGATCCACGACGAAGCGTCGGCCAGGGTTGTCCATGACTTCGTGGAGACCAACTTCGCCGCCGCCGAACACTATGCACAGGCCGTCATGGCCTTCGAAGCCGCGCTGGAAGAAATGACCCAGCATTGCAAGACCGGCCCGGCACAGCGCGTCAAATTCCTCGATGCAAACCCCAAGCGTAAAAACTACACGCGACTCAGCGCGACCCTGGAGACACTCGATGCTCTCGTCGAGCTGAGCCTCGAACCCATCCCCCAGGCGACCACACCGCAGGAGGACTACTTCCTGACACTCCACATAAACCGCAAGACCTCGTTGTATGCCATGAAGGACTCCCACCTGGAGTTGCTCAGCAGCGAAGGGTTCAGCGTCTCGGAGCGCAAGGAAGTGCTGGCTAACCTGATCGAGCATTACAACCAGTACATTCAGACCAGCCGCGCACTGGTAGAGCTGGATTCCAACAGCGTCCACCCACGCTACATGCCTTTGTTGATCGAACGCCTGGATTGGGTGCGCAACAGCGCCGAGGCCGAATTGGCGGCGGTGTTGCGCGAAGACGAGCACCTGACCCCGCCCGCAACTGTCGTCACTTCCCCGCCAACCACACCCCGCTCCAGACGTGTCTTCAAATCCCGGGACAAGGGCACCCTGGTGGGCGACCTGGTGCCTGCGGAGGCTGGGAGCACGTTCCCGACCATCGTCACTCGAAACCCCATCACCGAAGAGATCAGCGCGCGCTTCATGGAGAATCCCGACGAAGGCTGGGTGGAAATCGTCGAAGCAAAACCAACGCCACCGGCACCAAAGCCTCAAGCACGCGCCCTGGCGACCCTGCGCGCGGAAGGCAACCGGCTGATCGATGAAGTCCCCGCCATCGAAAAATCCATCGAGTTCCAGAAAAGGAAACTCGTCGATCCACAACGACGCGATGAACTCAATCCCCGTGACTGGAACGACATGCTCAGCCAACAGGCACAGCGGATCGAAGCGGTGGCCAGCGAAATCGAAAGCAACCACGGGGACAAACAGGACGCGATGCAGAGCGTTCAGCGCTTGCGCCAGGAAGCCCTCGACATCAGGAGCAAAGCCCAACGACATTGCAGCGAAGGCTACAAGGCCCAACGCCCCCGCGCTGAAAATATCGACTACCTGCGAGCCCACGGCGCGGTGGATATCGGCCTGGTCCACGGCCCGCAACCCACAGCCGCACAGGACTACGTCACGGAGTTCGCCGTACGCGAGAAGAACTCGCTCACGGTGTTGTGGTACGCCCACTTTCACTACAGCAGCAGCACCAGCGCACCCGAAGCCTACACAGCCGCACACCTCAAACGTCCAGAGCATCGGTTTATAACGTTCAAGGACCTGCTGGCCCAGGCTGGAACGGACAACCGAAAAATCGTCAGGGACCTCTACAGCCCGATCTCCCCACCCCTGGATCGGCGACTGTTCCTCGACCTGCTGCCAGTCTGAGACCCAACAACCTGGAGGAGCGCGGATCCGCGCGGTGGGTTGGACCACAAAGCAGAAGACCGCAGCCTTGGCTGCGGTCTTCTGTGTCCTTGGGGCGCTGGATCAGTGGGCGAACAGCGAATTACCCTTCTGCCCTGCCAGTTTCTCCGGTTTGATCAGGAACCGCGCCAGGGCTGGCAACAGCCACAGGGCGCCAAACATGTTCCACAGCAGCATGAAGGTCAGCATCAAGCCCATGTCGGCCTGGAACTTGATCGCCGAGAAGATCCAGGTGCACACGCCGATGGCCAGGCACAGGCCGGTGAACAGCACCGCCTTGCCGGTGGATTTCAGCGTCTGGTAGTAAGCCTCCTGCAATGGCAGGCCGGCGCGCAGGAAGCTTTCCAGGCGGCTGTAGATGTAGATGCCGTAGTCCACGCCAATCCCCACCCCGAGCGCCACCACCGGCAAGGTCGCAACCTTCACGCCGATGCCCATGAAGGCCATCAGGGCGTTACCCAGCACCGAGGTCAGGACCAGCGGCAAGACGATGCACAAGGTCGCCGCCCAGGAACGGAAGGTGATCATGCACATGGTGGCTACACAGATGTAGACCAGGATCAGGATGGTCAGCTCCGACTCCTTGATCACCTCGTTGGTGGCCGCCTCGATCCCGGCGTTACCGGCGGCAAGGATGAACTCCAGGCCATCCTTGTTGTTTTCCTTGGCAAACTCCTGCACCGCATGTACCGCACGGTCGAGGGTTTCGGCCTTGTGGTCGTTGAGGAACACCAGCACCGGCGCCAGGGAGCAACTGTTGTTGTACAGGCCGTCGGCGCGGGCGATGGAGTTGTTCAGCACGTCAGGGTTACGCGACAGGGTTTCCCATTTCAGGTTGCCCTCGTTCATGCCCTTGATCATCTGCTTGGACACGGTCACCAGGGAAATCGCCGACTGCACGCCCTCGGTGTTCTGCATTTTCCACATCAGCTCATCGATCGGTGCCATGGCCTCGTAGCGCGAGCAGCCTTCGGACTTGGTCTTGACCATCACCACCAGTACGTCGGAGCTGGTGGAATAGTTGTTGATGATGAAGTTGTTGTCCTTGTTGTAGCGCGAGTCCGGACGCAGCTCCGGTGCGCCCTGGTCGAGGTCACCGATTTTCAGGTTTTTGCTGTACCACAGGCCGCCACCGAAGGCGATCAGGGCGATCAGGATCGACACTGGCGCGACTTTGGAGCTGGCGAAGTTCGACAGCAGGCGCCAGAACGGGTGTTCGCGGGTTGCGTCCTTCTTGCTTTTGGCGATGGCACGCTTGCTGATGCCTACGTAGGAAATCGCCACCGGCAACAGGATCAGGTTGGTGAACACGATCACCGCCACGCCGATGGAGGCGCCGATGGCCAGCTCGCGAATCACCCCGATGTCGATGATCAGCAAGGTAATGAAGCCCACCGCGTCCGCCAGGATCGCGATCATGCCCGGCAGGAACAGCTGGCGGAACGTGCGCCGGGCTGCGGTCAGCGCGTTGTCGGCCTCGCTGGATTGCAGGGCGATACCGTTGATTTTCTGCACGCCGTGGGAAATACCGATGGCGAAGATCAGGAACGGCACCAGCATCGAGTACGGGTCCAGGCCGAAGCCGAACGCATGCATCAAGCCCAGTTGCCAGATCACCGCCACCAGGGTGGTACTCAGTACGGCGATGGTGCTGCGCACGCAGTTGGTGAACCACAACAGCAGGACCAGGGTGATGACAAAGGCCACGCCGAAGAACAGCACCACCATGATCAGGCCATCGATCAGGTCACCGACCTTCTTGGCAAAACCGACGATGTGGATCTTGATGTTGGGGTTCTGTTGCTCGAACTTGTTGCGGATCTTGTCTTCAAGTTCGTGGGAGAACTTCTGGTAGTCCAGCGCCAGCAGCTTGCCCTGGTCTTGCGGGTCCGGGTAGGACTCCAGCAGCGGAATGTCGACGATGCTCGACTTGAAGTCGTTGGACACCAGGCGTCCGACCTGGCCGGACTTGAGCACGTTGTTGCGCAGCAGTTCGAGGCTGTCGGCCGAGCCGTTGTAGCTCTGCGGGATCACTTCACCGCCGGCAAAGCCCTCCTCGGTCACTTCGGTCCAGCGTACGCTGGGGCTCCACAGCGACTTCAGGCCCGAGCGATCGACGCCGGAGATGTAGAACACCTCGTCATTGATCTGGCGCAGGGTCTCCATGTACTCCTTGGAGAAGATGTCACCGTTGGTGGCCTCCACCGAAATCCGCACGGTGTTGCCCAGGTTCGCCAGATCGTTGCGATGCTCCATCATTTTTTCAATGAACGGATGCTGTAGCGGGATCATTTTTTCGAAGCTGGTGGAAGGCCGGATCAGCGTCGCCTGCCAGAACAGGAAAATGCTCACCAGCAGGCAGATCACGATGACTGCCGGGCGGTTGTTGAAAATCAGGCGCTCGAGAAACGTCGCCTTGTCTTGATGATGACTGCTCATGGATGTCATTTCTCCGCCTTCTTATTATTTGCCCGGCTCATTTATTCAGTTCTGCGCCGGTTGGCGAAGTGGCGCGAACACCGCCCTGTCCGACCAAAATCAAATTGCCGTTGCCTGCCGCCGTGACGCCCGCCACCGAAATCCGGTCTGGGCGATTGAACACACTGAAGGTCTGCCCGTCGTCATTGCTGCGCACCACGCTGCCGCCGTTGCCGACGATCACGATCGAGCCATCCTCGAGCAAGGTCGCGCCAGACAGGCCGAATTCCAGGGCGCCGCGCGCGGCCTTGAGCTCGACCGGCTCCCAGGTGCTGCCAAAATCGCTGGAGCGGAACAGGTTGCCGCGCAAGCCGTAGGCCAGCAGCGTCGATGGCTGGGCGGTGCCGATGACCCCGAACAGCGAACCCTCGTACGGGCCTTCGACCCGTTCCCAGGTCTGGCCCCAATCGGCGGAGCGGAACATGCTGCCCTGCTCTCCGACGATGAACAGGCCGGCATCCTTGACCGCGGCAATGGCGTTGAGGTGGTACTGATCTTCGTTGTCGAGGCGGTCACTGACGTCTTCCCAGGTTTTCCCGGCGTCGGTGGTTTCCAGTAGCGCGCCATAGGCACCCACGGCAAAGCCGTTGCTGGCGTCCTTGAACCAGACGTCGAGCAACGGCGCTTCGCGTTTGAGGTCTTCGAACTGCTTGGTCCAGGTCACTCCGCCGTCGGCGCTGGCGAGGATCTGCGCATCGTGACCGACGGCCCAGCCATGCTGGTCATCGACGAAGAACACCGAGGTCAGCAACTGCCGCGAAGGCACCTTGGCCTGGGTCCAGGTGCTGCCCTGGTCATCGGAATAGAGAATGTGCCCGCGGTCACCGACCGCGATCAGCCGCTTGCCAGCATGCACGACATCCAGCATCAAGCCCTTGGCGGACTTGGCCGACTCAATGGAATAGACCGTATCGACGGCTGGCGTGGCATTCGCCAGGGCCGGTGCCGACAGGACCGCGCTGCCCAACAGCGAGAGCGCTGTAGCCAGCAACGCGAATCTGCGTGGTGCCGGCGGGCGGCCAATACCCACACCCATGACAGGCTCACTCATAGACCTTTCCCCCATTATTATTGTTAGGTCGTTCAACCTTTCAGGGCGCCGTGCGGGGCGTGCTACCGGATGACCGGATTCAGCGTTGAGCTGAAACCTGCAATCTAGAGCCCCTTCTCGGAAGCTGGCCTATCCTATCCAGCTTTAGAATCGTCTGACAATCGACGCCACGTTATGTTTTGTTAACTTGGGGAGTAAGGGTAGGCGCTGAATGGCAAGGCATTCGTGCGCATGATGAAAAAAGGCCACGAAGGTTAATGTCGATCAGTTAAGCCCTTTTGTAGGAGCGAGCTTGCTCGCGATGGCGGTGGGTCAGGCGCCATCGATGTTGAATAGGAAACCGCAAGCGGGCACCGCAAGCGGGAGCCGCAAGCGGGCACCGCAAGCGGGAGCCGCAAGCGGGCACCGCAAGCGGGAGCCCGCTCCTACCTAAGCCAGGCTTTTGCTGACCACCTCGAAGACGTCGCTGGACAGTTCGCCCGAGGCGCGGATGCGTTCCAGTTGAGCTTTCATCAGCGCCTGGCGGGCGCTGTCGTATTTGCGCCAGCGGGTCAACGGCGCCAGTTGACGCGAGGCGATCTGCGGATTGAAGCCGTTGAGCTCGATCACCAGGTCAGCGAGGAAGCGATAGCCCGAGCCGTCGGCGGCGTGGAAGTTGATCAGGTTCTGCCCGGCGAACGCCCCCACCAGCGCCCGGACCTTGTTCGGGTTCCTGAGGTTGAACGCCGGGTGCTCCATCAGTTGCCGCACGCGCTGCAAGCCACCCGGCAGGCCGCTGCCAGCCTGAACGCTGAACCATTGGTCCATGACCAGCGGATTGTCCTTGAAGTGCTCGGCGAAGCTCGCCAGGGCCTTGGCCCTCTCGGCCTCGAACGGCGAATTGACCAGCACCGCCAACGCCGTCAGGCGCTCGGTCATGTTGTCGCAGGCCTCGAACTGCTCAAGGGTCGCGGCCAGGACTTCAGGCTTGGCGCTGAGCATCAGGTAGGACAAGGCGATGTTCTGCAGGCTGCGCCGGGCAAAGTGCTCGGCCTCAGCGAGGTACGGTGTCTGCCGGGACAGCTCGCGATTGGCCTGGTAACGCAGCCACAACCCTTCGAACAGTTGCTCGGCCAGTTGTTTGCGAGCAAATTCACGGGCGGCATGAATTGCCTCGACGTCCGCCACTTCGCTGATTTCGGTCAGGTAGGCTTCACTCGGCAGCGAGAGCATTTCGGCAACCATGGCCTGGTCCAGGCCCGGATCGGCGAGCACGCTGCGCAGCGCTTCGATCAAACGCTGGTCGAGGGCCAGTGCCTGCCCCGCCTGGTGCTGGCCGATCAGTTCCTGGAGCACTTGCACCGACAGTTGCTGGCCGGCTTCCCAACGGTTGAAGCCGTCGCTGTCGTGCTGCATCAGGAACATCAATTGGTCGCGGTTGTACGGGAAGCTCAGTTTCACCGGTGCCGAGAAACCGCGCAGCAAGGACGGCAGCGGGTGTTCGGCAATGTCGAGGAAGGTGAAAGTCTGTTCGGCTTCGGTCACCGACAGCACGCGGGAGGTGCCACTGGCCGCCGCTTCGCCGCTCAGGCGCAGGGCAATCGCCGCGCCCTGGCGGTCCAGCAGGCCCAGTTCCAGGGGAATCACGAACGGCAGTTTCTGCACCTTGTCCGGGGTTTCCGGGCAGCTCTGGCGCACCGTCAGGCTGTAGGTCCGGGCCGCGGCATCGTACGACTCGCTGACCGCCAGACGCGGCGTACCGGCCTGGCTGTACCAGCGCTTGAACTGGGTCAGGTCGACCGCGTTGGCGTCTTCCATGGCCTTGATGAAATCATCACAGGTCACGGCCTGACCGTCATGACGCTCGAAATACAGGTCGCTGCCTTTGCGGAACCCTTCGTTGCCGAGCAAGGTGCGGATCATGCGCACCACTTCCGAGCCCTTCTCGTAGACCGTCAGGGTGTAGAAGTTGGAAATCTCGATGAAGCTGTCCGGGCGCACGGCATGCGCCATGGGGCCGGCATCCTCGGCGAACTGATGGGTGCGCAGGTAGGCGACGTCCTCGATCCGCTTGACGGTGCGCGAATGCATGTCAGCGGAGAACTCGGCATCGCGGAACACCGTGAAACCTTCCTTGAGCGACAACTGGAACCAGTCGCGGCACGTCACGCGGTTGCCCGACCAGTTGTGGAAGTACTCGTGGGCGACCACCGCCTCGACCCGCTGGTGGGCGGCATCGGTGGCGGTTTCGGCACGGGCCAGCACGCAACTGGAGTTGAAGATGTTGAGACCCTTGTTCTCCATGGCACCCATGTTGAAGTCGTTGACCGCGACGATCATGAAGATGTCCAGGTCGTACTCGCGACCGTAGACTTCTTCGTCCCAGCGCATGGACTTCTTCAGGCTGTTCATGGCGTGCTGGCACTTGTCGATGTTTTCCGGCTCGACATAGATGCGCAGGGCCACGCTGCGTTGGGTCATGGTGGTGAAGGTGTCTTCGACGCACCACAGGTCACCGGCCACCAGGGCGAACAGGTAGGCCGGTTTCATGAACGGGTCTTCCCAGGTCGCCCAGTGCCGGCCGTCTTCGCCTGGGCCTGAGGCAATCGGGTTGCCGTTGGACAGCAGCACCGGATAGCTGTGCTGCTCGGCGCTGACCGTGGTGGTGAACTTGCTCATCACGTCCGGGCGGTCGAGGTAGTAGGTGATCTTGCGAAAACCCTCGGCCTCGCACTGGGTGCAGAACATGCCACTGGACTTGTACAGGCCTTCCAGGGCGGTGTTGGTTTGCGGGTGGATGCGCACGCTGGTATCGACCGTGAAGCTGGCGCTGGTCGGGTGCAGGGTCAGGTGGCTGTCGCTCAACTGATAGTCGGCCGGCGTCAGCGTGTTATCGCCCAGGGCCACCGACAGCAGTTCCAGCTGCTGGCCGTCGAGCACCAGCGGCGGCAGGCCGGCGCCTTGGGCCGGGTTGCGGCGCATCACCAGTTGCGCATGGACCAGGCTGTGGTCCTCGAACAACTCGAAGGTCAGGTGCGTCTCGTCGATCAGGTACTCAGGCGCCTGATAGTCCTTCAGGTAAATCATCTTCGGTTGTTCGGTGCGCATGGCTCGAATCCTTCTACTGATGCACGGCGAGCTGGTAGGCCGTGTATTTACGAATATTGATCACGCCGGTGTCGAAGATCAGGTACTGGCCCTTGATCCCCATCAGCGTGCCTTCGGCAATCGGGTTCTTGTCCAGGTTAAAACTGACAATCTTCGCCGGGTATTGTTGCACCGGGTAATGGATCTCCAGCGGCTCGACATCGGTGACCGGTTGGATCGCCTGCAAGCCAAAACGCGCCTGCAAGCCTTGCAGGCCTTCGGCACAGCTGGCAAACAGTTGATCGCGAACCGCGGCCAGGTCGACCGCGGGCGCTTCGCCCTTGAGCAAGGCGCGCCAGTTGGTCTTGTCGGCCACCTGGCTGCGGAACAGGTCTTCGACGAACCCCGATTGCTGACGGGTCGACACCCGCATGATGGGCAGTGCCTGGCGGGCGCCCTGGTCGATCCAGCGGGTCGGCAACTGGGTGGCACGGGTGATCCCGACCTTGACCCCGGAAGAGTTGGACAGATACACAATGTGATCGGTCATGCAGAACTGCTCGCCCCAGCCCGGGTCGCGGCAGGTGCCGGCGTCGTAGTGACAGCGTTCCGGGCTCATGATGCAGACGTCGCACTGCGCCAGCTTGGTCATGCACGGGTAGCAGTAACCCTGGCTGAAGCTGGTCTTGGTCTTGCGTCCACAATGGCTGCAGTGGATCGCCCCCAGGAACTCCAGGCGCAGCGTGCTGCCGATCAGCGGGTTGACCGGCACCTCGGTATCGCCCAGGCGAAAGGCGTATTGCACCGCCGACGCGTCGAGGCGCGCCGACATTTTACTGATTGCACCGCGGCCAATCTCGATCAATGGATGGCATCCGACTTGAACAGGATATTCGGCACTTCGATCGACTTGGAGCTGCATTCCTGCGGGCCCATGTAGCCGGTGCGCTGGTCTTCGGGCAGGTTCTGCACTTCCCAGGCAATCATTGCCTGCAACGACAGTTCACGCTGCTCGGCGGTGAGTTTGCCGCCGTCGGACCACTTGCCGATCTCCACTGCCAGTTTCAGGCTCTGGTAGATCTCGGGGGTGATGTTGTTGATCATTTCGCTAAAAGAGGACATCAGGGTCTCCGTGCTCTTCATTTACTAAACAGATTAGAGGGCTGTTTTACGACGACTGTACAAGCCGCCCAACAAACCGGTGGCGCAGCCGACGAGTAACCCGCCGACGTGGGCCGCATTGGCGATTTCGCCGAAACCGATCAGCGAGATCAGCCCCGACAGACAGAGCACCAGCCACACCAGCATCATCACCAGCACGCCACGCGGCAAGCGATAAGCCGGGTTCGGCGCCAGCCATTGGTAGATCCAGCAGTGCCCAAGCAGGCCGTACAGCACTCCGGACAGGCCGCCGAACAGCCCCGGACCGCCGTAAAAATACTGGGCGTAGTTCGACACCAGGCTGAACAGCAGGGTCAGGCCCAACAGGTTGATGCCACCCTGGCGCGCTTCGATGCGCCGTCCCAGTTCCCAGTACCACATGCCGTTCATGGCCACGTGCAGGAAACCGAAGTGGATCAGCATCGGCGTCACCAGGCGCCACCACTGCCCTGCCGCCAGGCTGTCGGCCAGGGGGGTGAAATGGATGTACTCGCCCACCACGCGAAACTGCAGGAAGGTGAACCAGCGCATCGTATCGAGGTTGGTCCCCAGTAAGGTGATAGCGCCGACGATCAGCGTCAGCAGCAGCACCAAGGCGGTCATGGGGCTGGCGCGCAGTTGCGCAATAAAACCCGGACGCTGGGATTTCGCCGCGGGCGGCAAGTCCAGTTGCTGATCGGGATCACCTGCTGGAAACCGTTGGTACAGCGCGCGCACGTCTTCGCTGACGGCGTGCGGCACCCAGAGCACCTGCTGTCCCGCCTCCTCGCTGACTCGATGGGGCACCTGCATACGTTGCAGCAGTTTGACAAAACCACTGAGGTCCACAGTCAGGGGCAGACGTAATACAGCAACAGCACTCATTGCAGGGCCTCCGGCCGTTCGACATCGACCCAGACGAATTTGCTCGGGTCGAGTCGGGTTTCCTGGTCAAGTCGATAGGCAACCAGCTTGCCGTACAGCACTGCGCTGTAGTCCAGGCACGCCAGGTTCTGGCGGATGGGCGCTGGTTTGCCGCTGCGCCAGTAGTGGCCGACGAACAACAAGGGCTCGTCGACGCCATAGCGCAGCAGGGTGTCTTTTTCCACTGGGGTCAGCGGGGTCTGGGCCACGGGTTCGGGCAAGGCGTCCGGCTGGAACACGATGTCGCCGTAGGTCTGCGGGTTGTCTTCCCAGAATTTGGTACGGAAGAACGAACGCGTCAGGCCATCGCCGCTGGTCATGGTCAAGCCGTGGGGCAGGCGCATGTCGGTGCCGCGCAACAGGCGGTCGAAGGCCATGCAGGCAAAGCTGCCGCTGACCGCCGCGGCCTGGACGAAGTGTTCATCCACGCAGCCGTCAGGGTGCTGGCGGCGCAGCAGGTCGATCAAGCCACCGTCCCAGCAGGCATGCACTACCCGGAAACGCCCGGCGTCGACAAACAGCGGCATCTCGTAGAACCATTCGAGGAAGTCGTGCCAGTCTGCGGGGTGGTGGGCAAACTGGCTCAGGGTTTCATCGATCAGCCGGGCATGGCGCGGGGTGTGCTCGCGCACGTACTGCTTGCCGCTGCCCGGTGGTGCCGGTGTGCTCCAGCCCAGCGCGTTGAACTCGTGGTTGCCCATGATGCACAGCGCCTGGCCTGCCTCGACCATGTCGTGCACCAGGTGCAGCGCCTCGCGGATGCGCGGGCCACGGTCGATGACGTCGCCCAGGAACACCGCCATGCGCGATGGGTGACGCCACACGCCACCCATCTTGTGGTACCCGAGTCGGTCCAGCAGATGCTCAAGGGTATGAGCGCAACCGTGCACGTCACCGATCAGGTCGTAGCTACGCGCGGGATCGAGCATCAGTCGCCTCCACCACCCAAACGGCTGCCCCAGCCAAGCTTGGTCCGGCAGACTTCGTAGTAGTTGTGGTCCAGTGGGTGGATCAGCCGCAACTTCTGCGCCTTCTTGCTGATAGTGATGGTGTCGCCGGGGGCGCAGGTAAAGTGATTCTGCCCATCACAGGAAACCTGCGGGTAAATCTGCATATCCTTGGACACGACGATTTTCAGCTCACTGTTGCCATCGACCACGATCGGCCGTCCGGACAAGGTATGGGGGTACATCGGCACAATCACAATGGCATCGAGCTTGGGATGCATGATCGGGCCGCCGGCCGACAGCGCGTAGGCCGTGGAACCGGTGGGTGTGGCGACGATCAGGCCGTCGGCTTTCTGGCTGCAGACGAACTGGCCGTCGATGTACAGCTCGAACTCGATCATCCGGGTCGACTTGCCGGGGTGCAGCACCACGTCATTAAGGGCATCGCCCTGGCCGATGGCTTCGGCATGGCGGCGCACTTCGGCCTGGAGCAGGAAGCGGTTTTCCACCAGGTAGTGGCCGTCCAGCACTTCGGCGACCTTGACTTCCAGCTCGTCGGGGCGGATGTCGGTGAGGAAACCCAGGTTGCCGCGGTTGATCCCCAGCACCGGGATGTTGTGTCGCGCCAGTGCCCGTGCGGCGCCCAGCAGGCTGCCGTCACCGCCGACCACAATCACCATGTCGCAGACTTCGCCAAGCATCTTGCGCGACGAGGTCTGCAGGCCGTGGCCGGGCAGGACTTCGGCGATGGTGTCTTCGAGAATCACGTGCAAGTGCCGGTCAAGCAGGAATCTTTTCAGTCGGCGAACGGTATCCAGCACCTGGGAACTGCCCAGGCGACCGATAATGCCGATATTGCGAAATTGCTCCATGGGGCTCCTGCGGGGGTCTGCAACGGCGAAAACCACGATTATGGGCGAAAGCGCTGCGTAGACAAAATCCTTTCAGCCGGGACTTTAGAAGCTATGCTCGCAAAATGATCCTGTTCCCCGATTTGCTCACCCTGCCCCACCAGTTGCACCACCCGCAAGTGCGCGACCTGGCGTGGGTGATTCTCGCCCCGCCGATGCTCAGCGCCACGCCCTGGCCGCAACGCCATCCGCTGGCCGGCAGCGACTGGGTGAACGATCCGCAGCGCCTGGAGCGCTGGCTGCGCGAGCTCGACCGCGACAGCTACGCTCTGCTGCACTGGTTGTCCCAGGCTCGCACCCGGCGCTTGGGCCTGTATTACGAACGTCTGTGGCAATTTGCCGTGCAGCATGCGCCGGGGATCGAACTGATTGCCGCCAACCTGCCGATCCGCCGCGAAGGTCATACCCTGGGGGAGCTGGACATGTTGCTGCGCGACCGCGACGGTGTGCATCACCTGGAGTTGGCAATCAAGCTCTACCTCGGCCCGCAACAAGGCAACGGCCAGGACCCCGCGCAGTGGCTGGGCCCCGGTTGCCACGACCGACTGGACCTGAAGCTGGCGCACCTGAGCCAACACCAGCTGCCGATCTCCGCGCGCCCGGAGAGCCGCGCGGCCCTGGCCGCCCTGGATATCGGGGAGTTCAGCGCCAGGCTGTGGCTCGGCGGCTATCTGCTGTACCCGTGGCCGGGGCACGCCGAACCCCCGACCGGTGCCCACCCGCAACACCTGCGCGGCAGCTGGCTGCACCAGAAGGACTGGCCGGCCTTTGTCGCGCAACGCCCGCCCGGACGCTGGGTAAACCTGCCCCGCCACGCCTGGCTGGCGCCTGCGCACTACAGCGCCGACCAGGCCTGGCGCCCGGAGCAACTGCACGCCTGGCTGGCTGAGCTGCAACCCATGGCGCCGGCACAGCTGATGGTGCGCCTGAGCGAAAACCCTCAGGGCGACTGGGAGGAAGCCGAACGGTTGTTCCTGGTTTCTGATTTGTGGCCGAACGTTCCGGGGTCGAGCTGAGTTACGCGGTGCCTGGGCCGGCCTCATCGCGGGCAAGCCCGCTCCCACAGGTTTGGTGGTGTATGCAAAACCTGCGAACACCCCAAACACTGTGGGAGCGGGCTCACCCGCGATAGGGCCAACGCGGTCCTAGACCGACAACCGCACAGCCAAGGCCGCCAGTGTCACCAGCAACACCGGCAATGTCAGCACAATCCCCACCTTGAAGTAGTAGCCCCAGCCGATCTGGATGTTCTTGCGTTGCAGCACATGCAGCCAGAGTAAGGTCGCGAGACTGCCGATCGGGGTAATTTTCGGCCCCAGGTCGCTGCCGATCACGTTGGCGTAGATCATCGCCTCCTTGACCACCCCGGTGGCCTGGCTGGCATCGATCGACAAGGCACCGATCAGTACTGTCGGCAGGTTGTTCATCAGCGACGACAGCAGCGCCGTCAGCAGCCCGGTGCCCATGGCCGCGCCCCACACGCCATATTGGGCGAACAGATCCAGCCAGCCGGCCAGGTAGGCGGTCAGCCCGGCATTGCGCAGGCCGTAGACCACCAGGTACATGCCCAGGGAAAAAATCACGATGTGCCAAGGCGCTTCCTTCATCACCTTGCGCGTGGAGATCTTGTGCCCACGGGCAGCGATAGCCAGCAATAGCGCCGCGCACACCGCGGAAATCGCGCTGATGGGAATCCCCAGCGGCTCCAGGGCAAAACACCCCAGCAGCAGGATCGCCAGCACCGCCCACCCGGCGAAGAAGGTGGCCTTGTCGTGAATCGCGGTCTTCGGCTCCGCCAGTTGCTCAGGCTCGTAACGCTGCGGAATATCGCGGCGGAAATACCACAGCAGTACCGCCAGGGTCGCGGCCACGGCCACCAGGTTGACCGGCACCATCACCGCGGCATAGCGGTTGAAGCCAATGTGGAAAAAGTCGGCCGAGACAATGTTCACCAGGTTCGACACCACCAGCGGCAGGCTGGCGGTGTCGGCGATAAATCCGGCGCCCATCACGAAGGCCAGGGTCGCCGTCGGCGAAAACCGCAGGGCCAGCAGCATTGAAATGACGATCGGAGTGAGGATCAGCGCGGCACCATCGTTGGCGAACAGTGCCGAGACCAGGGCTCCGAGCAAGACCATATAGGCAAACAGCTTGCGCCCGCTGCCGTGCCCCCAGCGCGCCACATGCAGGGCCGCCCAGGCAAAAAAACCGGCTTCATCCAGCAGCAGGCTGATGATGATCAGGGCGACAAAGGTCCCGGTGGCATTCCAGATAATTTCCCAGACCAAGGGGATGTCGCTCAAGTGCACCACGCCACTGAGCAAGGCCAGCACCGCGCCGAGCATGGCGCTCCAGCCGACGCCCAGGCCCTTGGGTTGCCAGATCACCAGGGTGATGGTCAGCAAAAAAATCAATGAGGCGATCAGCATGCACAGCAACCTTCAATCAGGAGTTGGGGAAAGAGAAAGCCATCAGCAGCAGCGTTGTGGACGGCCAGGCATCGCCACCAACCGCGCGATATCCGCAGCCAGCCAGGCCTCGTTGGCGACCAGGGCTTCGCGCAACAGCCGGGCGACCCAGGGCGCAAGTTGCGGATGAACCCGGTAATACACCCACTGCCCTTGCCGGCGATCGGCGAGCAGACCACTGCTGCGCAATTGCGCCAGGTGCCGGGAGATTTTTGGCTGGCTGAGGTCCAGCGCCGCAGTCAGCTCACAGACACAAAGCTCGCCTTCATGGGTGATGAGCAAGGCGATACGGCTGCGGGTGTCATCGGCCAGAGCCTTGAATACTTCGACGGGATTGCAGGATGGGGACATGGAGGGAGTGCGCCTGGACTAACCAGGCGCAAATATATGGAATTTCGAATATCTGGTAAAGCACAGACTTTGGGAATTGGGTTCACCCGTGCAGCTGTCGAGCTCGCGAGACTGCGTCAACGGCCGCAGGACGTTCATTCGATATGGCAATACCGCGTGGGGTCGCTGCGCAACCCCACGCGGCCTTCGGCAGCAGCTACACAGTTCTCTCAGGATTTTTTGTGTTGCTCGACCCACTTGGCGTAGGCGTCGATGAAGCCTTGCAGGAACGGCCGGACCTTTTCCGAGAGCTTGCCCGCCTCATCGAATGCCGAACCCGCGCCCCCCAAGTACGCTTCCGGCTGTTGCATGCACGGCACGTCGAGGAACACCAGGGACTGGCGCAGGTGGTGGTTGGCGCCAAAACCGCCAACCGCACCGGGCGAAACGCTGATCACCGCGCCCGGTTTACCGCTCCAGGCGCTCTTGCCGTAAGGCCGTGAACCAACGTCGATGGCGTTCTTCAACGGTGCCGGTACCGAGCGGTTGTATTCCGGGGTCACGAACAGCACCGCGTCGGATGAGCTCACCTGATCGCGAAAAGTGCTGTAGGCTGCCGGCGGGGTTACGTCGATGTCTTCGTTGTAAAGCGCCAGATCACCAATCTCGACGATGTTCAAGCGCAGGTTGGCGGGGGCCAGTTCGGCCAGCGCCAGCGCGACCTTGCGATTGATCGACTGTTTTCTCAAGCTACCCACCAGGACAGCAACCGTATAGACCTTGCTCATTGGAGATTCCCGACTATCTGGCTAAAGGAGCCTGTAGTTATAGATGATTCGGTGCCATTTCAGGGGGTTGTTGTGCGGTTATCGCGGCAAAACACTATTTTTTTCCTGTAGGAAAACTTACCAAGCTTATCGACGGTCTACAGAACCGCAAATTGAGTGACTTATCTCCAGAGGTTCTAAGCAGATGGCAGCAGTACTCGTCGGACAATTCCATGCAAGAGACGCGGAAGGCCGTGTCTATTCGGTGCATGAGTTCCAGGATTCCACCCCGTCGGCAGACGGTTTCAGCACCTCCGTTCCTGTTACCACCTACAAGCTGGCCATCGGTGATCGAGTCAACAAGCTCGACGGCAACGAATTTGTGCTGGTGCAATCGGGCGTCACCATCATTCGTGAACCGGACGCCAACGTCGCCTCTTGAGCCCGCCGTCATGAGCTGAAGTCAACGTCACGGACTTGGGTTAGGATTCAGCCACTACCCCTCACCTGCTGAACATGGACTTCACGCATGCGTCTACGCCATATCGAAGTGATCCAGGCACTCCTGCAAACCAGCCATCTGGGCACCGCTGCCGAGATGCTGCAATTGCCGGTGGCCGCGATCGAGGGGATGTTGCGCGAGGCCGAGGATCATCTCGGCTTCATGCTGTTTGCCAGCGTGCGCGGGCGCCTGCAGGCGACCCGCGAAGCCCGCCAGCTACAGGTGCAGATCGACCGCGTGTATGAAGCCTTCGAGCCCGTGCAACGCCTGGCCGACAGCCTGCGTCAGTATCAGGCCCCGCCGTTGCGGGTGATCTGCACTCCGCCCCTGGCCCAGCAACTGGTGCCCCAGGGACTGGCGAGCCTGCGCCGGCGGTATCCCGATGCGCCCTGCTCGCTGCACAGCCAACCCACCCGCGATATCGTCAAGAGCCTGCTGCTGCGCGAAAGCGACCTCGGCTTGAGCCTGCATGACCCCGAACACGCCGACATTCACTGCCAACTCCTGGCCCAGGGCAAGCTGCAGCTGCTGGCCCCCCACGGCTGGCTGCAACCGCGACAGAAGTACATCGGCGTGCAGGACCTGGCGGGCCAGTCATTGGTCGGGCTGGAAGGCCACGACCCACTGAGCCCGCTGTTCGACAGTAAATTGCAGGCCCTGCGCCCCGCCCCGGTGATTCACACCCGGGTGCAGACTCACCAGATGATGCGCAGCATGGTCGAGGCCGGCGAAGGCCTGGCCATCGTCGATCCGTTTACCGCCCTGGGTGCCAAGGCCAGCGGCCTGGATGTCTGCCCACTGTCACCGGCAGTGCCAATCAACCTGTATGCCCTGACCCTCGACAATGCTGTCGCCACACCGGCATTGAGCGCACTGCTGGAGATCATCAAGGCACAAGCCGAGGCGATGCTGGCGGGCTGACCGGGTGCTCCAACGGGTCGGCAAACAGGCGGTACCAGAACAACGCCACTTCCGCCGTCTGCGGGTCGATACCGCGATATCGCAGGTGATCGATGCCGCCAATCACATACCCACAACGCTCATACAGCCGGCAGGCGCCCAGGTTGTTGTTCTGGGTTTCCAGCATGATCCCCGGCAGCTTCTTCTTGCGACTCCAGAATTGCGCCACGTCGAGCAATGCCTTGGCCACGCCATGGCGCCGCGCCGGCGCATGCACCGCCAGCTCGTCGATATGGGCGAAGCCGTTCCAGTTGGTGCTGACCACGATGTGCCCCACTGGCTGGTCATCGAGGAAGGCCATGAAAATCGCACTGTCGGCGGCGTCGTGGAAACTGGCGAACTCCTCGGGGTCGATGCCGTAGCATTTGCGATAAGGCGTGATGGTTTGCAGCGGCCAGGCCGCCACCGGTGTATCAAGTTGGGCGCGGGCATAGGCCCTGACTTCAAAACTGAAGTCGCTGCCCCAGATGTACGCGGCAAAACCCTGGTCAGCGACACGCACTGCCAGGCCCGGGTATTTGGGGTTGATGACCGGTTGCATGCTGGGAAACGTCCTCAAATCTTGATGCAATCGACGGTGTAGTTCCGCCCATTGCCCTCATCTTCATGTTGCAGGCCGTGCACATCGGCGACGAACCCCGGGAAACTGCGGTCAAACGTGCGGGCAAACGCCAGGTAGTCGATGATCGAGCGAGTGGCCTCGGTAAAACGCTCACCGGGCATAATCAGTGGAATCCCCGGCGGGTACGGTACCAGCATCACGGCAGCGATGCGCCCTGGCAATTGATCGATGGGCACCGCCTCGACTTCGCCACGGACCAGATGATCATAGGCATCGGCCGGCTTCATCGCGACTTCCGGCAGCACCGTGTACATGCGCTTGAGGTGCTTGGCCGTGGCGTTGCTGCGATAGCAGGCGTGCAATTGGTCGCACAGGTCGCGCAAGCCCATACCCTGGTAACGGGCGCCGTCCTGCTGGGCCACACAGGGTAGGCAGGCGGCGAGGCTGACGTTGGCATCGTAGCTGCGCTTGAACTCCAGCAGCTCGGTGAGCAAGGTGCTCCACTTGCCCTTGGTGATGCCCATCGAGAACAGCACCAGGAACGAATACAGGCCGGTCTTCTCGACCACCAGGCCGCGCTCCCAGAGGAACTTGCTGACCACCGCCGCCGGGATCCCACGCTCGCTCAGCGCCCCGCCGGCGGTCAGGCCGGGCATCACCAGGGTCACCTTGACCGGGTCGAGCAGCACGTAGTCCTCGGCGATATCACCAAAGCCATGCCACTCGTCTTCGGGCAGCAACAGCCAGTCCGCGGTTGCGACCCGGTCGATACCGGTCACCAGAGGCGGCTGCCAGATCGAAAACCACCAGTCATCGGCAGCAATGTGTTGGCGCAGATTGGCCAGCGCCCGGCGAAAGCTCAGGGCCTCATCGAACATTTCCTGCAACAGCGAGCGTCCCGCCGGCCCCTCCATCATCGCCGACGCCACGTCCAGCGAGGCAATGATGCTGTACTGCGGCGACGTCGAGATGTGCATCATGAAGGCTTCATTGAAGCGGTCGCGATCCAGTTGCCGGGCACCACCGTCCTGCACGTGAATCATCGAGGCCTGGCTGAAGGCCGCCAGCAGCTTGTGGGTCGAATGGGTGGTGAATACCAGCGGGCTGTCGGCCGAACGCGAAGTGCCCATGCCGTAGCGCCCGGCGAAGAACTCGTGAAACGCCGCATAGGCGTACCAGGCCTCGTCGAAGTGCAGGACTTCGACGCTGTTGCCCAGGGTTTGCTTGATCAGCTCAGCGTTGTAGCAAAGGCCGTCGTAGGTCGAGTTGGTGACCACCGCCAGCTTGACTTTGGCGGCACGGCCACGGGTCAGCGGGCTGGCATCGATCTTGGCCTGGATCGATTCAGGGCTGAACTCGCTCAAGGGGATCGGGCCGATGATCCCCAGCTCGTTGCGCTCGGGGCACAGGTACAGCGGGATGGCCCCGGTCATGATGATCGAATGCAGCACCGACTTGTGGCAGTTGCGGTCCACCAGCACCAGGTCATCGCGGGCGACCATCGCCTGCCAGACGATCTTGTTGGCGGTGGAAGTGCCATTGATTACGAAAAAGGTGTGGTCGGCACCGAAGTTGCGCGCGGCCCGGGCTTCGGCTTCGGCCAGGGGGCCGGTGTGGTCAAGCAGCGAGCCGAGTTCGGGCACCGAGACCGAGAGGTCCGAGCGCAAGGTGTTTTCCCCGAAAAACTGGTGGAAGGCCTGCCCTACCGGACTCTTGTGATAGGCCACGCCCCCACCGTGCCCCGGGGTGTGCCAGGAATAGTTGGAGTCGGCGGTGTGCTGCACCAGGGCCTTGAAGAACGGCGGCAGCAAGCCATCCAGGTAGCTGCGGGCGGCCCGCGCCACCTGGCGTGCGAGAAAGGGCACGGTGTCTTCGAACAGATAAAGAATGCCGCGCAACTGGTTAAGTTCGCTCATGGCGTCGGCCGGGGCGTTTTCCAGGGTGACCTGTTCGCCCAGGGCGAAAATCGGCAGGTTCGGCGCCCGGGCGCGGGCCACCCGGATCAACTCGGCCATGTTCTGCAGCAGGTGGGTGTTTTCCCCCGCCCCCTCGGCGGCAATCAACATGCACGCCAGGCCGTGGTGAGTCGAGGCAACCAGTCGCCCTTCCGCGTAATCCACCGCCGACACGACGCTGAAACCTTCCTGCTCCAACTCCCTGGCAATACCCCGGACACGGTCACCGGCAACCGTGTCGGCCTTGATGTCGCGGTGAACGATGAGGACCGGGAACTTCAAGTCTTTGTACATGGGGCTTGGCGTCCTGAGACGGCGGACCATGGTCTGCCAATACACTCAGGGTAGAGGGTTGCGGCCCATGTAGCGAGCGATGCACCGGAACCTACGGGTAAACGGTATGGCTGATACGAGAACACCATGAACCCGGCACAAAAGCCCGCACAATCCATGGGTACACCGTCCCCCTGCGGGAGCGGGCTTGCCCGCGATGGTCGTGAACGATGCCGCGCCAAGCCAGGCTCAACGCGGGGTCCTTAAGTCCATCACGGACAAGCCGCAAGCGGGCGCCCGCTCCCACAGGGTCGGCGCTACTTCCTCAGCCCAGGGCTTTGGCTTCGGCCAGTTGGGTCCACAGCGCGGGCGCGCCGGCGGACTTGGCGATGATTTCCAGGCGCACGGCATGCTCGGCCAGTTCGGCTTCGCTGGCCCGAATGATCCGCGCCGGGGTGCGATCCGCCGGCAGGCGACGGATTTCACTGGCCTGGCTGCCGGAGCCATCACCCGAACCGTTACCGTCAGACGCATTGCCAGCCAACGACAGGCTGGTCTGGCCGCCGGTCATGGTCAGGTAGACGTCGGCAAGGATCTCGGAGTCGAGCAAGGCGCCGTGCAGTTCACGGCCGGAGTTGTCGACGCCATATCGCTTGCACAGGGCATCGAGGTTGTTGCGCTGCCCGGGGTGACGCTCCCGGGCCATCATCAGGGTGTCGAGGATCGAGCAGTGCTGGGTGATGTCCGCCCGGTCGTGCGCGCCCATCAGGGCAAATTCGTTGTTGATGAAACCAACGTCGAACGCCGCGTTATGGATGATCAGTTGGGCGCCCTTGATGAATTCAAAGAACTCATCGGCCACTTCAGCGAAGCGCGGCTTACCCACCAGGAACTCGTTGGTGATGCCGTGGACGCCAATCGCGCCCTCGTCACTTTCCCGATCTGGCTGCAAATAGACGTGGAAATGCCGGCCCGTCAGGCGTCGGCCGAGCAACTCGACGCAACCGATCTCGATGATCCGGTGCCCGTCGGTTACCGGCATGCCGGTGGTTTCGGTGTCGAGCACCACCATCCTCTGAGCCATCTATGTACACCCCTTCTGCGTAGCATTTTGCGTAGGGCGGCGATCTTAACACAGAGCTGCAAAGCACCGCCCGATGGCAGTTGCAGGCCTCAGCCCTGGTCGCCACCGCCCACCGGCATTACCAACCCGGTGATATAGGCCGCGGCGTCGGACGCCAGGAACAGGATCGGTTCGACCTGTTCATCAATGGTGCCATAGCGCTTCATCAGGCTGCTGTCGACGGTCTGGTCGACGATCTGCTGGTACCAGACCTGCTCCTGCGGGCTCTGCTCGGCGCTGTTGCGCGGGATTCGCCGCGGCGGCGCTTCGGTGCCACCTGGGGCCGTGGCATTGACCCGGATCCCGCGCCCGGCGGTTTCGAAGGCCAGGCACGCCGTAAGGGCGTTGACCCCGCCCTTGGCCGCGCCATAAGGCACACGATTGACACTGCGGGTGGCGATGGAGGAGACGTTGACGATCGCCCCACTGCCCTGCTCCAACATGTACGGCAATGCGGCGTGACAGCACCACAGGGTCGGAAACAACGACCGCCGGACCTCCGCCTCGATCTGCTGCGCCTCGTAATGTTCGAACGGCTTGGCCCAGATGGTGCCGCCAACATTGTTGATCAGGATGTCGAGACGTCCGAAACGCTCGACCGCGGCCTGCATCACCCGGTCGCACTCGGTGTATTGTTCAAGGTCGGCCGTGAGGGTCAGGACTTCGCAGTGTGCGCCCAGTTGCTCCTGCAACTCGAACACCAGCTCAGAGCGATCAACCAGCACCAGGCGCGCACCTTCCGCCGCCATGCGCTCGGCCACTCGACGCCCGATACCCTGGGCTGCGCCGGTAACCAGCGCGACTTTTTCGTGGAATCTGTGCATTTCCAATCCTCAAGACGGTGTGACTGATCCCTGTGGGAGCGGGCTTGCCCGCGATGACTTCGGCACAGTCAACATCATTGTTGGCTGACCCGGCGCTATCGCGGGCAAGCCCGCTCCCACAGGGGATGGGGTGGCTGCCTGAGCCTGTCAGGCAGCACTGGCGGCAAATTTTTCGTAGTAGAAATTCTTCGGTGCAATGCCCTGCTCGCGGATGTACTGGCTCACCGCCTCGACCATCGGGGGCGGACCGCAGAGGTAGACGTCGACGTCGCCATCGTTCAAATGCCGGGGTTCGATGTGCTGGGTCACGTAGCCCTTGAGCGGGTGGCTGCTTTGCGGGTTGGCCACGCAGGCGCTGAAGCTGAAGTTGGGGATGCGCGCGGCCAAGGTTTGCAGGCGATCGAGCTCTACCAGGTCAAAATCGTTGGTCACCCCGTAGATCAGGTGCAACGGATGGGCACTGCCCTGGTCGGCGATTTTTTCCAGCATGGCGGTGAATGGCGCCAGTCCCGTGCCGCCCGCCAGCAGCAACAACGGCCGCTGAATATCACGCAGGTAGAAACTGCCCAGGGGGCCCGCCAGACTCATGCAGTCGCCGGCCTTGGCGATGCCGGTGAGAAAGCTGCTCATCAACCCGCCTGGAACGTTGCGGATCAGGAAGCTGACCTCGCCGTCACGCTGCAGCGAGCTGAATGAATAGGCCCGGGTCTGCTCGCTACCGGGAATGCCCAGGTTGACGTATTGCCCCGGCAGGAACGCCAGCTTGCTCAGGGCCTCACCCTTGATCGACAGGGCTATGGTGCTGTCCGACAACTGCCGCACCTGGCTGATGGCGGCGCTGTAGCTGGCCTGCTGGGTGCGGCAGACATCGGACGAGGCCGGCACCCGCACCACGCAATCGCTCTGGGCGCGCATCTGGCAGGTCAGGACAAACCCCTGCTCGGCCTCTTCGGCCGTCAGCGCGTCTTCGATGTATTCCTCACCCAGGTCATAGCGCCCGGCCTCGGCAAAACACTTGCAGGTCCCGCAGGCGCCATCGCGGCAATCCAGCGGGATGTTGATGCCCTGGCGGTAGGCGGCATCGGCCACAGTCTCACCGGGGTTGGCGTCGACAAAACGGGTGACGCCGTCTTCAAAATTCAAAGCGATGGAATGGGACATGCGCGCGGCCTCACAAATGGTAGACATCGATGACCTGGCGAACGTAGTCGTTCTTCAGGATCACTTTCTTGGCCTTGATCAGCGGGCTGTCACCGCGCACGTCGAGGGTGTAGAAACTGCTGCCGAAATAGCTGTCGACGGTCTTGTAGCGAAAACTCAGGGTGTGCCAGTTGAAGCGCACCTTGCACAGGCCGTCGTGCTGTTCGAGCAGCTCGATGTTGCTGATGTTGTGGGAGGTCCGGGTGTCCGGCACGCTGGCGCTGGAACGCTCGGTCTTGATACGGAAGATGCGGTCTTCAAGGCCGGTGCGGTTGCCGTACCAGATCAGGGAAATTTCCCGCTGCGGGTCTTCGGTCAGCTCGTCGTTGTCGTCCCAGGACGGCATCCAGAAGCTGGCGTCGGCGGCGTACAGCTCCAGCCAGTTGTCCCAGTCCTTGTCGTCGAGGTAGCGCGCTTCGCGGTAGAGAAAGTCGCGCACGGTGTCGTAGGTCACGCTCATGCCAGTTCCTCCACCTTGATCAACGCCGACTGCTCGGCGTCCAGCGCCTTGAGCATGGTTTGCTGCCAATACTTGTGTTGCAGCACGAACAGCCCTTCGTCTTCGGTGCGAACGCCACTGAGCAACGGGTGCAGGTCTATTTCCTTGGCCGCCTCGTCGGCGCCTTCGACCCAGTGTTCGGCGCCACGGGACATGTCGTTCCAGGCGCTGGTGCTGCCCTGGTAGCCCATCTGGCAGGAGCGGAACTCTTCCAGGTCGTCCGGGGTGGCCATGCCGCTGACGTTGAAGAAGTCTTCGTACTGGCGGATCCGGCTCGAGCGCGCGGTGTCGCTCTCCCCTTTGGGGGCGATGCAGTAGATGGTGATTTCGGTGCGGTTGACCGAGATCGGCCGGGCAATGCGGATCTGCGAGCTGAACTGGTCCATCAGGTACACGTTGGGGTACAGGCACAGGTTGCGCGAGTTCTCGATCATCCAGTCGGCGCGCGCCTTGCCGAAGTCCCTGGCCAATTCGTCACGGCGTTCGTACAGCGGACGGTCCTCGGGGTTGGACCAGCGGGTCCAGAGCAGCATGTGGCCCTTGTCGAAGGAGTAGAAGCCGCCGCCCTGCTTGGCCCAGGTGCCGGCGCTCATGGTCGGGTTCTCGTCCCCGCATTCACGCTGCTTGCGCTGGTTCTGGGTGGCTGCATAGTTCCAGTGCACGGAACTGACGTGGTAGCCGTCGGCGCCATTTTCCGCGGTGAGCTTCCAGTTGCCTTCGTAGATGTAGCTGCTGGAGCCGCGCAGCACTTCCAGGCCGTCGGCGGACTGATCGACGATCATGTCGATGATCTTCGCCGATTCCCCCAGGTGCTCGACCAGCGGCACCACATCGGCCTTGAGGCTGCCGAACAGGAAGCCACGGTAGGACTCGAAGCGCGCGACTTTGGTCAGGTCGTGGGAGCCTTCGCAGTTGAAGCTGGCCGGGTAGCCTGCCGCCGAGGGGTCCTTGACCTTGAGCAACTTGCCGGAGTTGTTGAAGGTCCAGCCATGGAACGGGCAGGTGTAGGACGATTTGTTGCCGGTCTTGTGGCGGCAGAGCATCGCCCCACGGTGGCTGCAGGCGTTGATGAAGGCGTTGAGCTCACCGTCCTTGTTGCGCGCGATGAAGATCGACTGGCGGCCCATGGTGGTGGTGTAGAAATCGTTTTTGTTGGGGATCTGGCTCTCGTGGGCCAGATACAGCCAGTTGCCCTCGAAAATGTGCTGCATTTCAAGATCGAACAGGCGCGGGTCGGTAAACATCTCGCGCTTGCAACGGAAAATACCCTGTTCTTTGTCGTCTTCGAGCAGGGAGTGAAGGTATTCGGGTCGCAGGGACATGGCCGCCGCCTCCATTGTTTTTATTCAGGCAAGGCTCATGCTAGAGCCGGTGCTGGAGGGGCAATAGCCATTGGCTGCAGATCATTATCCGTTTTGTGCAATTGCACCCATGGCGGTCAATGGCGGCGCTTGAGGGTATCGGAAGGCAATTCGCCGAACTGTTTACGGTAGCTCTCGGAAAACCGCCCCAGGTGCAGGAAGCCGTAGTCCATGGCCAGTTCGGTGACGTTGCGCACCGTGCAGGTGGGGTCGCTGAGGCAGGCGTTGACCCGCTCCAGTTTCTTCTGCCGGATGTAGTTTTTCGGCGTGCAGGCGGCATGCCGTTCGAACAGGCCATACAGCGAGCGCAAGCTCATGCGGGCCTGGCGCGCCAGTTCCTCGCTGCAGATGTCCTGCTTGAGATTGCGCTCGATGTAGTCGGCGATCAGCTCGAAACTCGAGGTCTGGGAACCAAGACCGGCGCGGCTGACGTTGGTTTTCATCAGGCTGAGCATCTTGCTGACGATGATCTGCGCGTAGTGTTCCTGGACCCGGGGCATGCTCTCGGTGGCCTCGGCTTCCTGGCAGACCATGCCCAGCAGGTTGACGAAGCCTTCGAGCTCGGCCAGTTGGTAGCGGTTTTCGAGGAAGCGTACGCCCTGCCCTGGATGCAGCCAGCGTTGTTCCTGGCAGACCGACTCGAGCAGGCTGGCGGGCATTTTCAGGATGAATTTTTCGCAATCGTCGGAGTATGTCAGGTCCACCGGATCGTCCGGGTTGATCAACAGCAGTTCACCGGGGGCGAAGTAGTGTTCCTGCTTGTGACCGCGCCACAGGCAGTTGCCCTTGAGCAGTACCTGCAGGTGAAAGATGGTCTCCAGCGCTGGCGAGGTGACCCGCACACTGCCGCCGTAACTGATGCGGCACAGGTCCAGGCTGGCGAATTTGCTGTGATTGAGACTGGCTTGCGGGCTGCCACTCTTGGGCAGGCGGATGCAGTGGTTGCCCACGTGCTGATTGACGTAACCCGACACCGCGTAAGGGTCGGCCTGCGCAAAGACACTGCTGCGCTCACTCAAGAGATGCGCTTGCATAACCGGTCACTCTCATTATTTTTATAGGCTGTGCAGGGCTGCTCGTGGCGCCCTGCTCAGGCAAATCAGGCCTGGGCATTCTAGGCAACTTACCCCACAGCGCAAAGCCACGGGAAAACCGCTGGGTTTTGCCGTGGCTCGATTCCCGCGTGGATCAGTCCTCCAGTGCGCGAACCCGCTCGTGACGCTGCTGCTCCTGGGGCTGGGCCGAGGATTGCAGGGTGAAGTCGAACTCGATTTCGGCAAACCGACCGCTCACGCCGTAGGCCGCGGCACGCTGCTGGTCGTCGCTGAAGGTAATCTGGGCGATCAGCTCGTCACGAGTGGCGTAGGCGAAGTCATCGTGCAGGTACTTGTCGCCATCCAGGTTGATCTGGGTGGTCAGGTGGCGATGGTCATCGGCCGAGATGAAGAAGTGAATGTGCGCCGGACGCTGGCCATGCCGGCCCAGTTGATCGAGCAGTTGCTGGGTCGGGCCATCCGGTGGGCAGCCGTAGCCCGACGGTACGATACTGCGAAAACGATAGCGGCCTTCGGCATCGGTGACGATGCGCCGACGCAGGTTGAACTCCGACTGGCTGCCATCGAAATACGAGTAGGTGCCGCCGGTGTTGGCGTGCCAGACGTCAACCACAGCCCCGGCCAGCGGCGTGCCGTCGGTGTTCTTGACCTGGCCCTGCATGAACAGCACCACACCCGGGTCGACGCCGTCATCCAGGCGTGCCTCTGCCTGGGACAGCGGTGCGCCGGCCACGTACAGCGGGCCTTCGATAGTCCGCGGAGTGCCGCCGGCCTTGCCGGCCTGCTCGTCTGCAGCGTCCATCAGCAGGTCCAGATAGTGTTCCAGGCCCAGGCCGGCCACCAGCAGGCCAGCTTCCTGGCGGCTGCCCAGCACGTTGAGGTAGTTGACCGCTTTCCAGAACTCTTCCGGGGTCACGTTGAGGTCTTCGATGATGTTCACCGAATCGCGCAGGATGCGGTAGACCAAGGCCTTGGCACGCGGGTTACCGTCATCGTTGAGCAGGCCGCTGGCTTCTTCGAGAAACTTCTGGGCCGTGGCAGTGTGGGAAATTCTGACGTTCATGATTAATCCTCATCTTGTATTTATTAGAGTACAGAACAGGCAACAGCGGCTCAGCGATCGTCCTCATGAATAGAAGAAGGATGCCTGCACATCGCCGTCACTTCGATAGCCATGTAGGGATACAGCGGCAATTGCATCAGCAGATCGTGCAGTTCTTGCACGCTGTCGACGTCGAACACGCTGTAATTGGCGTACAACCCGGCAATGCGCCACAGGTGCCGCCACTTGCCCTGCTGCTGCAGGCGCTGGGCCAGGGCCTTCTCGTCGGCCTTGAGTTGAGCGGCTCGCTCAGGGTTCATGTCGACCGGCAGGTTCACGGTCATTTTTACGTGGAACAACATGTGCAACTCCTCAGACTAAATGGTGGGCAGGGGCGCTCTTGTCCCGGCGGAAAAACGCCAGGCGCTCTTCGTCCAGGTTCAGGCCCAGGCCCGGCGCCGATGAAACGTGCAGGTGGAAATCGCGGTACACCAGCGGTTCGCTGAGGATGTCTTCGGTCAACAGCAGCGGGCCGAACAACTCGGTGTCCCAGCTCAGTTTGTTCAGGGTCAGGAACGCATGGGCCGAGGCCAGGGTACCGATCCCGCCTTCGAGCATGGTGCCCCCGTACAGGCCGATGCCCGCCGCTTCGGCAATCGCCGCCGTGCGCAACACCGCACGGGGACCGCCATTCTTGGCGATTTTCAGGGCGAACACCGAGGCCGCGCCTTCACGGGCCAGGTTGAACGCGTCCTCGACGCACTCGATCGACTCGTCGGCCATGATCGGCGCCGGGCTCATGGCATTCAGGCGCACCATGCCGGAACGGTTGTTGCGCGAAATCGGCTGTTCGATCAGGTCGATGCCATTGCCGCCGAGAATCCGGCAGGCGCGCAGGGCCACGGCTTCGTCCCACGCCTGATTGACGTCGACCCGCACACTGGCGCGATCGCCCAGGGCTTTCTTGATGGCGATCACATGGGCCAGGTCGCGGTCGACGTCACCGGCGCCGATCTTCAACTTGAAGATCCGGTGCCGACGCAGGTCGAGCATCTGCTCGGCCTCGGCGATGTCCCGGGCGGTATCGCCGCTGGCCAGGGTCCAGGCTACCGGCAGCGCGTCGCGCACCCGGCCACCGAGCAATTCGCTGACCGCCAGCCCCAGGCGCTTGCCCTGAGCGTCGAGCAAGGCAGTTTCGATACCTGACTTGGCAAAGGTGTTGCCGCGAATGCTGCGCTCCAGGCGCAACATCGCCGCGTTGATATTGCTGGCATCCTGGCCCAGCAGCAGCGGGGTGAAATGCTGGTCGATGTTGGTCTTGATGCTGTCCGGGCTTTCATTGCCGTAGGCCAGGCCACCGATGGTGGTCGCCTCGCCTATCCCCTCGATACCGTCCTCGCAGCGTACCCGGATGATCACCAGGGTCTGGTTCTGCATGGTGTGCATCGCCAGCTTGTGTGGGCGGATGGTCGGCAGATCGACGATGATCGTCTCGATCGATTTAATGGCAGCAGCAAGCATGTCGATACCCGTCAGGTTCTTGAAGTTCTGGGATCGATTCTCGTACGGCTTTTTTCTGGGTTCCAATATAGAATTGGTCTGGATCGATACCTTAAAGGTATTCACTCCTGTGGACGGTGGAGGGCTCATGGAGCTGCGTCATTTGCGTTACTTCCAGGTGCTGGGGCAAACCCTGAATTTCACACGCGCCGCCGAGCGCCTGCATATCGCCCAGCCGCCACTGAGCCGGCAGATCCAGCAACTGGAAGATGAACTGGGGGTGGTGCTGCTTGAGCGTGGGCGGCCATTGCGCCTGACCGAGGCGGGACGATTTTTCCTCGAGCATTCCACAGCGTTGCTCGAGCAACTGCACAAGGTCTGCGACAACACGCGGCGCATCGGCCTGGGCGAGAAGACCTGGCTGGGCATCGGCTTTGCGCCTTCGACCCTGTATGGCGTGTTGCCCGAGCTGATTCGCCGCCTGCGCAGCAACGAGATCCTGGAACTGGAGCTGGGGCTGTCGGAAATGACCACCCTGCAACAGGTGCAGGCACTCAAGGCCGGGCGGATCGATGTCGGATTCGGGCGGATTCGCATCGACGACCCGGCGATCATCCAGACGGTGCTCAACGAAGACCGCCTGGTCGCCGCCCTGCCCGCTGGCCACCCGCTGCTGGCACGGCCCATCAGCCTCACCGAACTGGCCGCCGAACCCTTTGTGCTGTACCCGGGCAATCCCCGGCCAAGCTATGCCGATCACGTGATCGCGCTGTTCGAATCCTACGGGGTCAGCATCAAGGTGGCGCAGTGGACCAACGAACTGCAAACGGCGATTGGGCTGGTGGGCGCGGGAATCGGCGTGACGCTGGTACCGGCCTCGGTGCAGTTGCTGCACCGCGACGACATCGGCTTCACTCCACTGCTGGAAAGCAATGCCACCTCGCCGATCATCCTCAGCCAGCGCATCGGCGATGTGTCGCCGGGGCTGAACCATTGCCTGCGGCTGATCGAGCAGTTGCGCAGCGCTTGATCGCTGCCGCGATAGCGGTGTGTCAGGCGCTATGGATGCTGGCTGTGCCGGCCCCATCGCGGGCAAGCCCGCTCCCACAGTGGCTCTGGATGCACACAGACCCCGCATACACCTACAAAGTTTGTGGGAGCGGGCTTGCCCGCGATGGGGCCGGTACATTCAACATCGACGGTGCCTGACACATCACCATCGCGAGCAGGCTCGCCCCTATAGATCCTACAGACCCCGGACTTCGTCGACGCCGCGGTTGGCCAATTGGTCGGCACGTTCGTTGCCTGGGTGGCCAATGTGCCCGCGGACCCATTTCCAGGTCACGTTGTGGCGGTTGACCTGCTCGTCCAGCAGTCGCCACAGGTCGGCGTTTTTCACCGGTTCCTTGGCCGCGGTTTTCCAGCCGCGCTTTTTCCAGTTGACCATCCACTCGTTGATGCCTTTCATCACGTACTGCGAGTCCGTCACCAGCAGCACGTCGCAGGAACGCTTGAGCTCTTCCAGGCCGCGAATCGCGCCCATCAGTTCCATGCGGTTGTTGGTGGTATTGGCTTCGCCGCCCCAGAGTTCCTTTTCCACGCCCTTGCAGATCAGCAGTGCGCCCCAGCCGCCGGGGCCAGGGTTGCCTTTGCAGGCGCCGTCGGTGAAGAGTTCTACGCTATCGCTCATGCCAATCTATCCAGAAAATGTCGGTGGCTTGCCGATCAACGACCGACAACGCCTGAGGCCGGGCAAGCCCGGCCGGGAAAATAATGAGGGTGTTACGGATCGCTGTGGCGGCGGTTGACCTTGGCCATCGGCAGTGGAATCAGCTTGCCCATTGGCTCGCGGCGAACCTGACGCACCGGGCGCAGGCCGACTACTATCTTGCGTGCCACCAATAAATAGAAACCACCACCGGATACCTGCCAGTCTCCGGCCTTGCGCTCCCAACCGGCCAAGCGTGTTTGCCAGGCGGGGGATGCGAGCGGCGGACGATAGCACCCGAAGCGGCGTTTCTCCAGCGCGAAGCCCAGCAGGTTGAGCCAGTCGGCAACCCGTGACGGCGAAATACAGCGCGCCTTGCGCAGCCCGTCATGGGCAAACACATGGCGCAGGCCCCAGGTGCTCCAGGGGTTGATACCGATGATCAGCAAATGCCCGCCAGGCCTTACGGCACTGGCCGCTTCGCGCAGCAGGCCATGGGGCGACAGGCAGAAGTCCAGGCCGTGCTGCATCACCACCACGTCGGCGGCGTGTTCGCTGAGGGGCCAGGCCTGTTCTTCGCAGACGATTTCCACCCCCGGCAACGGTGCGCCAAGACGCACATTACGCTGCACCTGGGGCGCATTGGGTGGAGATTCGGCAGACGGCCCGTAATGCACCAGGTAGCCACCAAAAAAGCGCCCCAACTCGTCTTCGAGCATGCGCCGCTCTTCATTCAGTAGAAATTGCCCCAGGGGACCGGACAGCCACTCGCGGGCCGCGCTGATCAATGCCAGCCAGTCCGGATCAGCCTGAGCGAACGCTTTATCGGTCATTGCATTCTCCAATGCGCCAGGAAGCTCTAAGATGCACCAATGTTTTCCGCTTGGCGAATCCCGCGATGATACAGATCAGTGCTCTTCCCGCGTTCACCGACAACTACATCTGGTTGTTACAGGATCATCGCAGCCAGTGCTGCGCGGTGGTCGATCCAGGCGATGCCGCGCCGGTCCAGGCCTGGCTGGCCCAACACCCGGAGTGGCGGCTGAGCGAGATTCTGATCACCCACCATCACCATGATCACGTCGGCGGAGTCGAAACCCTGAAGCACGCCACGGGCGCGACGGTCTACGGCCCTGCCAGCGAAAACATTCCCGGGCGCGACGTGGCCCTCAATGACAACGATCGAGTCAGCGTACTCGGTTGGGAGTTTGAGGTGTATGCGGTGCCAGGCCACACCCTGGGCCATATCGCCTATTACCACCACGGCCTGCTGTTCTGTGGCGACACCCTGTTCGCCGCCGGTTGCGGGCGTCTGTTCGAGGGCACGCCGCAGCAAATGCACGACTCCCTCAGCCGCCTCGCCGCCCTGCCCGAGGACACCCTGGTGTATTGCACCCATGAGTACACCCTGAGCAACCTGCGTTTCGCTGTCGCGGTCGAGCCCGACAACCGGCACATAGCCGAGCGATTCGAGAAGGTCTCCCAGTTACGCGAAGCCGGACGCATGTCGTTGCCTTCGACCCTGGCGCTGGAAAAGCTGACAAACCCGTTTCTGCGTACTGGCGTAACATCTGTTAAAGAAAAAATAGACGAACGGAATGGCCCCGATAACCGGGCCCCCAGTGAGGTTTTTGCGGCCCTGCGCGCATGGAAAGATACGTTCTAAGCAGTGCCACCATAGGCCGAAAAATTCTGAATGGTTGACCGCACCCGGTGCGCTTTCTAGAATCGCCCGACATTTTTGCCCGGAACTTACTTCCAGCCAATGTCGTCATCTATTCGTAAATCCATCCATTCAGACGCATTGACCCGCTTGGCTCAAGCCATCGCGGTGGCTGTGTCCGCCACCCTGGCGGGCTGTAGCAGCACCAGTCAGTTGCCGCAAACCGACGCGGCCCACACCTTATCCGTACGCACCAAGCAAAAACCGATCTGGCTCAGCGAGAAGCCCGCCCCGGAAATCCCCCAGGATGTCTGGGAGCGCATGCGCCAGGGCTTCCAGCTGCAAGACGGCCTGGGCGTTAACCCGCGCATCGAGCAACAGCGCTTGTGGTTCGCCAGCAACCCGTCCTACCTGGAAAGCGCCGGCGAGCGCGGCAGCCTGTACATCCACTACATCGTCGAACGCCTCGAAGAACGCAACATGCCGCTGGAACTGGCCCTGCTGCCAGTCATTGAAAGCTCCTACAACCCGATGGCCTACTCGCGTTCCCATGCCGTCGGCCTGTGGCAGTTCATTCCGTCCACCGGGCGTTACTTCAACCTGCGCCAGACCCGCTTCTACGATGGTCGTCGCGACATCACGGCCTCCACCACGGCCGCGATGGACTACCTGACCAAGCTGCACGACATGTTCAACGGCGACTGGCTGCTGGCCCTGGCGGCCTACAACGCCGGCGAAGGCACGGTCAGCCGGGCCATCGAGCGCAACGAAAAGCTCGGCCTGCCCACCGACTACTGGAACCTGCCGTTGCCGGCAGAAACCCAGGCCTACGTGCCCAAGCTGCTGGCCCTCTCGCAAGTGGTCCTGGCGCCCGAAGCCTACGGCGTGAACCTCAATCCAATCGCCAACGAACCCTACTTCGAAGTCGTCGAGATCAACCAGCGCATGGACCTGTCCAAGGTTGCCGCGGTGGCCAACATCGACGAAGACGAACTGTTCCAGCTCAACCCGGCCTTCAAGCAACGCACCACCATCGACGGCCCTCAGCACCTGCTGGTGCCAACGTCCAAGGCGCAACTGCTGACGACCAGCCTGTCGACCATGAAACCCGAAGAGCTGATCAGCAAGCGTTCGCTCAAGCCGGTGTTCGAGGGCGCAGACAGCCCGGCGCTGGCTACGGCCAAGCGTAACTATCGGGTCAAGCGCGGCGACAACCTGACCTCCATCGCCAAGGCCAACCGGGTCGACGTCAAGGACCTGCAGCGCTGGAACAACTTGACTGGCAAGAACCTCAAGGCCGGCCAGACCCTGGTCATGCAGGACACCCGCAAGCGCAGCACCGGCCGCACCACTACGGTGCTGGCCGCCAACACCAAGAAGCAGACCCAGTACAAGGTCAAGCAAGGCGACTCGCTGTACATGGTAGCCAAGCGCTTCAACGTCGAGATGCAACACCTCAAGCGCTGGAACCCGCGCGTTGGCCAGGCACTCAAGCCTGGGCAGATGCTGACGGTCTCCTCGCCACGCTGAGCCCCCTTGCCTGCGGTGGTCGCCAACGATGACGCGTACATCCTGAATCACCGCGTTGTTCTTTAGTGCATCGCTGGCAAGCCAGCTCCCACAGTTTCTACCGCAAACCTTGTGGAAGCCGGCTTGCCGGCGATGGTCGTCAACGATGGCCCGTGTTGCGTGGGAGAACCTTGAACCCTACCTTTTTCCTGCCCATACAAGCTGTTACTGTACGAACCATGTAGCCCAAGCCGCCTGGATCGGATCTCTGACTTGAAGCGTCCCCTGCCCCTGTTCCTGATCAGTCTGGCCTTGAGCTTCCCCGCATGCGCGACGATCAGCGAAAGCCATGGTTATGCGCAGTTCGGCACACTCAAGTACCCGACACGTTTCACCCACTTCGACTGGGTAAACCCGCAAGCGCCCAAGGGCGGTACGTTGCGGCTCATGGCCTTTGGCACGTTCGACACCCTCAATCCCTACACCTTCAAGGGCACCAGCCCGGTCGCCACGGCTAACTTCCTGCAGTACGGAATCAACGAGTTGAACGAACCGTTGATGGTCGGCACCGGCCAGTACGCGCCATCAGGGGACGAACCGGCCTCCAGCTACGGCTTGATCGCCCAGTCCGTCGAGTACAGCGAGGACCGCAGCTGGGTGGTGTTCAACCTGCGGCCCGAAGCACGCTTTCACGATGGCCAGCCGATTACCGCCCGCGACGTGGCCTTTTCCTACCGACTGCTGCTCAAGGAAGGCCATCCGCGTTACCGCACCAGCCTGCAGGAAGTGCAGCGGGTGGATATCCTCAACCCCCTGCGCATCCGCTTCGTGTTCAAGCGGGCGGGCAACCCGTTGCTGATCCTGCGCCTGGGCGAGTTGCCGGTATTGCCCCAGCATTACTGGAAAGGCCGCGATTTCAAGGCCACCACCTTCCAGGCGCCGCTGGGCAGCGGGCCGTACCGCATCACCCGGGTGTCGCCAGGCCGGCAGTTGCTGTTCGAGCGAGTGAAGGATTACTGGGGCAAGGATTTGCCGGTCAATCGCGGCAAATACAACTACGATCGCGTCGAAGTCGAGTTCTATCGCGACAGCGATGTGGCGTTCGAAGCCTTCAAGGCCGGCGAGTTCGACATCTACATCGAGCACCAGGCGAAAAACTGGGCCAATGGCTACAACTTCCCCGCCGTACGCCGTGGCGAGGTGGTCAAGGCGCAGATCGAGCACCAGATCCCGACCCAGACCCAAGGCCTGTTCATGAACACCCGGCGCGCCTCGTTCGCCGACGCCAAGGTGCGCGAAGCCCTGGGCCTGATGTTCGACTTCGAATGGACCAATCGCACCCTGTTCAGCGGCGCCTACAAACGGGCCATGAGTTTCTACCCCAACAGTGAGTTTGCCGCCACCGGCCTGCCGGTGGGTCACGAGTGGCTGATGCTCTCACCCTATCGTGAGCAGTTGCCCGCCAAGCTGTTCACCGCCCCCTTCAGCCTGCCGCAGACCGATGGCCGCGGGATTCCCCGCGACACCCTGCGCCAGGCCCTTGGCCTGCTCGCCGAGGCCGGCTGGAAGCTCAGCGGCCAGCGCCTGCAGAACGCCGCCGGCCAACCGCTGCGCCTGGAGATCCTGCTGGTCAATCCGAACCTGGAGCGCATTCTCCAGCCCTACACGGAAAACCTCGCCAGCATCGGCATCGACGCCCGCCTGCGCACCGTCGACCGGGCCCAGTACAAACAGCGCCTGGACCAGTTCGATTTCGACATGATCCTGATGACCCTCGACCAGACCCTGAGCCCGGGCCTGGAGCAGTGGCAGTACTTCCACTCCAGCCAGGCCAAGGTCAAGGGCAGCAAGAATTACGCCGGCGTGGCCAACCCGGTGGTCGACCACCTGCTGGAAGAACTGCTCGCCGCCCAATCCCGTGACGCGCAACTGGCCGCCGGCAAGGCCCTGGACCGGGTGTTGCTGTGGCAGCACTACATCATTCCCAACTGGTACATCAATTATCATCGCCTGGCGTACCGCAACCGGTTCGCCTTCGTCACCACGCCGCCCTATACGCTGGGGCTCAACGCCTGGTGGCTGAAGACTTCGGAGAAAGCCCAATGATGCCTTTGCGTACCCTGCTGGGCCTGGTCTTCGCAGGACTGGCCTGCGTCGCCCAAGCGGCCCCGCAACATGCCCTGACCCTGTACAACGAGCCACCCAAGTACCCGGCGGACTTCAAGCACTTTGCCTACGTCAATCCCGACGCGCCCAAGGGCGGGATCTTCCGCCAGGCCGGTTTCGGCGGGTTCGACAGCCTCAACCCCTTCATCAGCAAGGGTGTGCCGGCCGACAACATCGACCTGATCTACGACACTCTGGCCCGCCAGAGCCTGGATGAACCCTTCACCGAGTACGGACTGCTGGCCGGCAAGATCGAAAAGGCCCCGGACAACAGCTGGGTGCGTTACTACCTGCGCCCCGAAGCCCGCTTCCATGACGGTCATCCGGTGCGCGCCGAGGACGTGGTCTTCAGCTTCCAGACCCTGATCAAGGACGGCGCGCCCCTGTTCCGCGGCTACTACGGCGACGTGGCAGAAGTGATCGCCGAAGACCCGCTGCGGGTCCTGTTCAAGTTCAAGCACAACAATAACCGCGAGCTGCCACTGATCCTTGGCCAACTGCCGGTGCTGCCCAAGCACTGGTGGCAAAACCGCGACTTCAGCAAGGGCAACCTCGAGGCGCCGTTGGGCAGCGGTCCGTACCAGGTCAGCGAGGTCAAGGCCGGGCGTTCGATCCGTTATCAACGGGTCAAGGACTACTGGGGCAAGGACCTGCCGATCAATCGCGGCTTCTACAATTTCGACACCCTGAGCACCGACTACTACCGCGACAACACGGTGGCACTGGAGGCACTCAAGGCCGGACAGTTCGATTACTGGCTGGAAATGACCGCCAAGAACTGGGCCAACGCCTACAACATTCCCGCCGTCACCGAAGGTCGGCTGATCAAGGAGCAGATCCCCAACGGCAACCCCACCGGCATGCAAGGTTTCGTCTACAACCTGCGCCGCCCGGTGTTCCAGGACGTGCGAGTGCGCCAGGCCCTGAGCCTGCTGCTGGACTTCGAATGGACCAACAAACAACTGTTCAACGGTGCCTACGCCCGCACTCGCAGCTACTTCGAAAATTCGGAAATGGCCGCCAGCGGCCTACCGGATGCCGAGCAACTGGCGATCCTCGAACCCTTGCGCGGCAAGATCCCCGACCAGGTGTTCAGCCAGCCCTTCGAGAACTCGGTGTGTGACGGCAGCGGCATGATCCGCGCCCAGCAGCGCCAGGCCTACCAACTGCTGCAGGAAGCCGGCTGGCGCATCGTCGACGACAAGATGGTCGACACCACCGGTAAACCGGTGAGCATCGAGTTCCTGCTGGCCCAGACCGAATTCGAGCGGGTCCTGCTGCCGTTCAAGCGCAACCTCAGTGACCTGGGGATCGAGCTGGTGATCCGCCGGGTCGATGTGTCCCAGTACATCACCCGCGTGCGCTCACGGGACTTCGACATGGTGGTCGGCAGCTTCCCGCAGTCCAACTCACCGGGCAACGAACAGCGTGAGTTCTGGAAATCGGAAAGTGCCGACAAGCCCGGCAGCCGCAACACCATCGGCCTGAGGGACCCGGCCATCGACCAACTGGTGGAAGAGCTGATCAACGCCGATTCACGCCAGAGCCTGGTGGCCCACGCCAGGGCGCTCGACAGAGTGCTGCAATGGGGCTATTACGTGATCCCCAACTGGCACATCAAGACTTGGCGCGTGGCGTACTGGAACCACATCGGCCACCCCAAGATTTCACCGGCCTATGACATAGGCATCAACACCTGGTGGATCAAGCCCGATGCCAAGCCCGCGATCGAGGTGCTGACCAACGAGCAAACCGAACCTGCAGGCGTGGAGCAATAAGATGCTGGCGTACATATTACGGCGACTGTTGCTGATCATCCCGACCCTGTTCGGCATCCTGTTGATCAACTTCGTGATCATCCAGGCGGCCCCCGGCGGCCCTGTGGAGCAGATGATTGCCAAGCTCGAAGGCTTCGAAGGCGCTACCAGCCGGATTGCCGGTGGCGGCGCGGAAGTCTCGGTGGCCGGCTCCAGCTACCGTGGCGCCCAGGGCCTGGACCCGGCGCTGATCAAGGAAATCGAGCACATGTACGGTTTCGACAAGTCGGCGCCGGAACGCTTGTGGATCATGGTCAAGAACTACGCCCGCCTGGATTTCGGTGAAAGCTTCTTTCGCGACGCCAAGGTCATCGACCTGATCAAGGAAAAGATGCCGGTGTCGATCTCCCTCGGGCTGTGGAGCACCCTGATCATGTACCTGGTGTCGATCCCCCTGGGGATCGCCAAGGCCACCCGCCACGGCAGTCACTTCGATGTCTGGACCAGCTCGGCGATCATCGTCGGCTACGCGATCCCGGCGTTCCTGTTCGCCATCCTGCTGATCGTGGTGTTCGCCGGGGGCAGCTACCTGGACTGGTTCCCCTTACGCGGCCTGACCTCGAACAACTTCGACGAATTGAGCTGGGGTGGCAAGATCCTCGACTACTTCTGGCACTTGGCACTGCCCGTCACGGCGCTGGTGATCGGCAACTTCGCAACCATGACCCTGCTGACCAAGAACAGCTTTCTCGACGAAATCAACAAGCAATACGTGGTCACGGCCCGGGCCAAGGGCCTGACCCGTCATCGGGTGCTCTATGGCCACGTGTTCCGCAACGCCATGCTGCTGGTAATCGCCGGATTCCCCTCGGCCTTCATCGGGATCTTCTTCACCGGCTCCCTGCTGGTGGAGGTGATCTTCTCCCTCGACGGCCTCGGCTTGATGAGTTTCGAGGCGGCGATCAACCGCGACTACCCGGTGGTCTTCGGCACGCTGTTCATCTTCACCTTGCTCGGCCTGGTGGTGAAACTGATCGGCGACCTCACCTACACCCTGGTCGATCCGCGCATCGACTTCGAAACCCGGGAGCATTGAGATGAACCTGTCCCCTCTCAACCGCCGCCGTTTCGAACTGTTCAAGGCCAACAAGCGTGGCTGGTGGTCGCTGTGGCTGTTCCTGATCCTGTTTGGCCTGAGCCTGGGCGCCGAACTGATTGCCAACGACAAGCCGCTGGCGGTGCATTACGACGGCGGATGGTACTTCCCGGCACTCAAGCGCTACCCGGAAACCACCTTCGGCGGCGAATTCCCGCTGGAAGCCAACTACAAGAGCCCCTACATCCGCGAACTGCTCAAGGCCAAGGACGCCTGGACCCTGTGGGCGCCGATCCCCTTCAGCTACCAGAGCATCAACTACGACCTGAAAGTCCCGGCCCCGGCCCCGCCCTCGGCGGATAACCTGCTGGGCACCGATGACCAGGGCCGGGACGTGCTTGCGCGGGTGATCTATGGCTTTCGGGTGTCGGTGCTGTTCGCCCTGACCCTGACCGTGCTCAGCTCGATCATCGGCGTTATCGCCGGGGCCCTGCAGGGTTTTTATGGCGGCTGGGTCGACTTGCTGGGCCAGCGCTTCCTGGAAATCTGGTCGGGGTTGCCGGTGCTGTACCTGCTGATCATCCTCGCCAGCTTCGTGCAGCCCAATTTCTGGTGGCTGCTGGGGATCATGCTGCTGTTTTCCTGGATGAGCCTGGTGGACGTGGTGCGTGCCGAGTTCCTGCGTGGACGCAACCTGGAGTACGTGCGCGCCGCCCGGGCGCTGGGCATGCAGAACGGGGCGATCATGTTCCGCCATATCCTGCCCAACGCCATGGTCTCGACCATGACCTTCATGCCGTTCATTCTCACGGGCGCCATCGGCACCCTCACCGCCCTGGACTTCCTCGGCTTTGGCCTGCCACCCGGCGCCCCGTCCCTGGGTGAGCTGGTGGCCCAGGGCAAATCCAACCTGCAGGCACCCTGGCTGGGCATCAGTGCCTTTGCCGTGCTGGCGGTGATGCTCAGCCTGCTGGTATTTATCGGCGAGTCCGCTCGCGATGCCTTCGACCCGAGGAAGTGAAATGAATCAGGACAATCTGATCGAAGTGCGCGACCTCAGCGTCGAGTTCGTGGTTGGCGAACACCAGCAGCGCGTGGTGCAAGGCGTCAGCTTCGACATCAAGCGCGGGGAAACCCTGGCCCTGGTGGGCGAAAGTGGTTCGGGCAAGTCGGTCACGGCGCACTCGATCCTGCGCCTGCTGCCCTACCCCCTCGCTCGTCACCCCACAGGGACCATCCAGTACGCCGGACACGACCTGCTGAGCCTGAAAGAGAAAACCATCCGCCACATCCGCGGTAACCGGATCGCGATGATCTTCCAGGAGCCCATGACCTCGCTGAACCCGCTGCACAGCATCGAGAAGCAGATCAACGAAGTGCTCGGGATCCACAAGGGCCTGACCGGCAAGGTCGCGACCCGGCGCACCCTGGAGCTGCTGGAGCTGGTTGGCATCCCCGAGCCCCACAAGCGCCTCAAGGCGCTGCCCCACGAATTGTCCGGCGGCCAGCGCCAGCGGGTGATGATCGCCATGGCCCTGGCCAACGAGCCGGAATTGCTGATCGCCGACGAACCGACCACCGCGCTGGACGTTACCGTGCAGTTGAAAATCCTCGAATTGCTCAAGGAGTTGCAGGCGCGCCTGGGCATGGCGCTGCTGCTGATCAGCCACGATTTGAACCTGGTGCAAAGAATTGCGCATCGGGTATGTGTCATGCAGCGCGGTTGCATCGTCGAACAGGCATCCTGTGAACAATTGTTTCGCGCGCCGCAGCATCCGTACACCCGTGAGCTGTTGGCCGCGGAGCCCAGCGGGCGGCCTGCAACCAATGAAATCGGGCCGCCGCTGCTGCAAGTCGAGGACCTGAAAGTCTGGTTTCCGATCAAGAAAGGCTTCTTGCGCAGCACGGTCGATTATGTGAAAGCGGTGGATGGCATCAACTTCAGCCTGCCCCAGGGCCAGACCCTGGGTATTGTCGGCGAGAGTGGTTCGGGAAAATCGACCCTGGGCCTGGCGATTTTGCGCCTGATCGCCAGCAAAGGCGCGATCCGCTTTGCAGGCAAGCAGTTGGACGGTTTGACGCAGCAGCAGGTCAGACCGCTGCGGCGGGAGATGCAGGTGGTCTTCCAGGACCCCTTCGGCAGCCTGAGCCCACGCATGTGCGTGAGCCAGATCGTCGGCGAAGGCTTGCAGATCCACAAGATCGGTACGCAAGCCGAACAGGAGCTGGCTATCATTGCAGCCCTTGAGGAGGTAGGACTGGACCCGGCAACCCGGCACCGCTACCCCCATGAATTTTCCGGCGGGCAACGGCAAAGAATCGCCATTGCCCGGGCTTTAGTGCTAAAACCGGCGTTGATTTTGCTGGACGAGCCGACTTCGGCTCTGGACCGCACCGTGCAACGCCAAGTGGTTGAACTGCTGCGCAGACTGCAAAGCAAGTACAACCTGACGTATCTGTTTATCAGCCATGACCTGGCTGTGGTGAAAGCGCTGAGCCACCAACTGATGGTGGTCAAGCATGGCCAAGTGGTCGAACAGGGAGACGCGCAAGGTATCTTTGCCGCCCCCCAACATCCGTATACACAGCAGTTGCTGGAAGCCGCTTTCCTGGCACCAGCCACTGCGCAATAACCTGAAAGAGGAGCAACACATGGGTTTTCTCGCCGGTAAGCGCGTACTGATCGTCGGTGTCGCCAGCAAGCTGTCCATCGCATCCGGCATCGCTGCCGCCATGCATCGCGAGGGCGCTGAGCTTGCCTTCACTTATCAGAACGACAAACTCAAGGGTCGCGTCGAAGAGTTCGCACAAGGCTGGGGCTCGAGCCCCGAACTGTGCTTCCCGTGCGACGTGGCCAGCGATGAAGAAATCGCCAAGGTCTTCGAAGCACTGAGCAAGAAGTGGGACGGCCTGGACTGCATCGTGCACTCCGTCGGCTTCGCCCCGGGCGACCAACTGGACGGCGACTTCACCGAAGCCACCACCCGTGACGGTTTCCGCATTGCCCACGACATCAGCGCCTACAGCTTCGTGGCCCTGGCCAAGGCTGGTCGCGAAATGATGAAAGGCCGCAACGGCAGCCTGCTGACCCTGTCGTACCTGGGTGCCGAACGCACCATGCCGAACTACAACGTGATGGGCATGGCCAAGGCCTCCCTGGAAGCAGGCGTGCGTTACCTGGCCGGCTCCCTGGGCCCGGACGGTACCCGCGTAAACTGCGTATCGGCTGGCCCGATCCGCACCCTGGCAGCTTCGGGCATCAAGAACTTCCGCAAGATGCTGGCCGCCAACGAAGCGCAAACCCCGCTGCGTCGTAACGTCACCATCGACGAAGTCGGCAACGCCGGCGCGTTCCTGTGCTCGGACCTGGCGTCCGGCATCAGCGGCGAAATCATGTACGTGGACGGCGGCTTCAACACCACCGCCATGGGCAACATCGAAGAGTAATCTTCGCGCGGCAAGAAAAAACCGCCACGATCGGCTGACGCCGATCCTGGCGGTTTTTTTGTGCCTTGGGCCTACCTCTTGGCGATCGCCGCCGATGCCGCCAGCATCGCCCGCAGCAACACCGCACAACCCGCCGCCAGATCTTCTGGCGTGGCGTTTTCGATTTCGTTGTGACTGATGCCGCCCTCGCACGGCACGAAAATCATCCCGGCCGGGCCCAGTTCGGCGAGGAAGATCGCGTCATGCCCGGCGCCACTGACAATATCCATATGGGACAGGCCCAAGCCCTGGGCCGCGCCGCGTACGGCCTCGACACAGCCTTGGTCGAAGTACAACGGAGGGAAATCGGCGGTCGGCGTCAGCTCATACGTCAGGCCGTGCTCCTGGCAGGTGCTGTCGATCACCTCGCGCACCTCGGCAATCATCGAGTCCAGGCGCGCCGGCTGCAGGTGCCGGAAGTCCAGGGTCATGCGCACCTCGCCGGGGATCACGTTGCGCGATCCCGGATAGGCTTGCAGACAACCGACGGTGCCACAGGCGTGGGGCTGATGACCGAGGGCCGCGCGATTGACCGCTCCGACTATCACTGCGGCCCCCACCAGGGCGTCCTTGCGCAGGTGCATCGGCGTTGGCCCGGCGTGGGCCTCGACACCGCGCAGCTTGAGGTCGAACCATTTCTGCCCCAGCGCGCCCATCACCACACCGATGGTCTTGCGCTCGTCCTCCAGGATCGGCCCTTGCTCGATGTGCGCTTCAAAGTAAGCCCCCACCGCATGCCCGCTGACCTGGCGCGGTCCGGCATAACCGATCGCGTTGAGTGCTTCACCGACCGTCACCCCCTCGGCATCGACCTTGGCCAGGGTTTCTTCCAGGGTGAACTTTTCGGCAAACACCCCGGAACCCATCATGCACGGGGCAAACCGCGAACCTTCCTCGTTGGTCCAGACCACCACCTCCAGTGGCGCCTCGGTCTCCACCCCCAGGTCGTTGAGCGTGCGCAGCACTTCGACCCCGGCCAGCACGCCAAAACAGCCGTCGAACTTGCCGCCGGTGGGTTGGGTGTCGATGTGGCTGCCGGTCATCACCGGTGGCAGGTCCGGGTTGCGCCCGGGGCGACGGGCAAAAATGTTGCCCACGGCATCGATGCTCACGCTGCACCCAGCGTCCTCGCACCAGCGCACAAAGATGTCCCGGGCCTGACGATCAAGGTCGGTCAGGGCCAGGCGACAGACGCCGCCCTTGACCGTGGCGCCGAGCCTGGCCAGCTCCATGAGCGACTGCCACAGGCGGTCGCGATTGATGTGCTGATGGTTCGATTGCAGAACGTCTACGGCCGCGTTCATGGGGATCTCCTCAGGCTGTTATTGTTTTGTCAGGTACCAGGCACATGCTCCGCTCTGTGGGAGCGGGCTTGCCCGCGATGAGGCCTGCAGTCATACCGCCGATTTCGCAATGGAAGCGTCCGGCCGCATCGTGCACAACCCGTAGTAAATCAGGCCTCCCAGGGCCGAACCGGTGAACCAGCCGTAGCTGTAGAACCAACTGAACGCATCGCTGCCCAGGGACAACAGGGTCAGCACCACCGGTACGCCGAACGCGATGAAACCGAACCAGTTCCACGCCGGGTATACGTCATCGCGGTACAGCCCCGCCAGGTCCAGTTGCTGTTTCTTGATCAGGAAATAGTCCACCACCATGATCCCGGCGATCGGTCCAAGCAAGCTCGAATAACCCAGCAGCCAGTTGGAATACACCGATTCCAGGCTGATCTCGGAGACGATCCAACCCAGTTTTTTCAGCAGTTCATGGCCCATCAGGGCCAGGCCCACCAGCCCTGTGAGCATCACCGCCATGGTCCGGTTGATCAGCTTGGGCGCCAGGTTCTGGAAGTCATTGGTCGGCGACACAATGTTCGCCGCGGTGTTGGTGGACAAGGTGGCAATGATGATCAAGGCCATGGCCAGCGCGACCCAGAGCGGGCTCTGGATGTGGCCGATGAGGGTCACCGGATCGGACACTGTCACCCCCACCAGTTTTTCCGAGGCGGCGGTCAGCACCACGCCCAGGGCGGCGAACAGGAACATGGTCAGCGGCAGGCCGATGATCTGCCCGACGATCTGGTCCTTCTGGCTTTTTGCGTAGCGGCTGAAATCCGGAATGTTCAACGACAGGGTGGCCCAGAAGCCGACCATGGCGGTCAAACCGGCGAAAAAGTAACTCCAGACGCTGGCGCCTTCCGGCCGTTTGGGCGGCTGCGCCATCAACTCGGTCAGGGAAACGTTCGGCATGGCCCACACCAGCAGCCCCAGCCCCACCAGCACCAACAGCGGCGCCGATAGGGTCTCCAGCCATTTGATCGACTCGGCCCCGCGCAGCACCACCCACAGGTTCAGGGCCCAGAACACCATGAAGCCAATAACCTCGCCGGTGCCGCCGAGGGATTTCCAGCCCTCGAAGATCGAGCCCAGAAACAGATGGATTGCCAGCCCGCCGAACATGGTCTGGATACCAAACCAGCCACAAGCGACCAGGGCGCGGATCAGGCAGGGTACGTTGGAGCCGATCACCCCGAAGGAGGACCGCAGCAATACCGGGAACGGAATACCGTACTTGGTCCCGGCAAAGGCATTGAGGGTCAGCGGAATCAGGACGATGACGTTGGCCAGCAGGATCGCCAGCAGTGCTTCGCCGACGCTCAGGCCGAAGTACGCTGTCAGCACCCCGCCCAGGGTATAGGTCGGTACGCAGATCGACATGCCGACCCACAGCGCGGTGATGTGCCATTTGTTCCAAGTGCGCTCATGCACCTTGGTCGGGGCAATGTCGTGGTTGTACCTGGGGCTGTCGAGGACGTCACTGCCGGCGTCCAGCTCGTACAACCCGTCGCGCTCGGTGACCTGGGATCTGTTCTGTTGCATGGCCGCTCCACTGTTCTTTTGATTATTTTGCTCATCGGGCTGGCCAACGGAGTAACCGCGAGCCAAACGATGGCCGGAGAACTGACGACTTTTACCTTCCGGCCAAGGTGTCAGCGGCGGCAATCAATAAGCGTGCCGCGGACGCTGCCAGGCTTCGGTGCGGATCAGTAAAATCCATGTAAACAACTGATATCAATTGGTTTCTGTTTCAAAACTATCCCGCCTGCAGCAACCCGCCCGCACACTCAGGCTAACTGCCAGGCAAGTTGTCCAACCCGTCAGGACTCATTCTGGTGCGTTATATTTATAGATGAATTTTTCCTTCGCCACAGGCTGACCTCAAATAGCTGATTTCACATGACAAATCTCGACCATATTGGGTTCCTGTCAAGTGCGTCAAAATGGTGAACGGTCGCACCAATATGCGTATTTTTAGTTTTATCTGTTTATATTCAATAACTTAAGATAGTTATAAGCATATAAAAAATATTCTTGCTCATTCGCTTAACTCCAGCTAGCGTTTAATCCTGACAGCGCTGACAGGAATACAACTTCCTTGGCCTGCTCCATATAAAACACTTAGAACCGGCACAAGCCGGTCTTGCCTGCGAGGAACTCGGAATGTCTCTGTTGATCCGTGGCGCCACTGTAATTACCCATGATGAAAGTTACCGCGCCGATGTCCTCTGCGCCGACGGCTTGATCAAAGCCATCGGTAACAATCTGGAAATTCCCGCAGGCTGCGAAGTGCTCGATGGAAGCGGCCAGTACCTGATGCCCGGCGGCATCGACCCCCATACCCACATGCAACTGCCCTTCATGGGCACAGTCGCCAGCGAGGACTTCTACAGCGGCACCGCTGCGGGCCTTGCCGGCGGCACCACCTCGATCATCGACTTCGTGATCCCCAACCCCCAGCAGTCCCTGCTCGAAGCTTTTCACCAGTGGCGCGGCTGGGCCGAGAAGTCCGCCGCCGACTACGGCTTTCATGTCGCCATCACCTGGTGGAGTGAGCAGGTCCGCGAGGAAATGGCCGAATTGGTCAGCCAGCACGGGGTCAACAGCTTCAAGCACTTCATGGCCTACAAGAACGCCATCATGGCGGCCGACGACACCCTGGTCGCCAGTTTCGAACGCTGCCTGGAACTCGGGGCCGTGCCCACCGTACATGCGGAAAACGGCGAACTGGTCTATCACCTGCAACGCAAGTTGATGGCCCAGGGCATGACCGGGCCGGAAGCACACCCGCTGTCGCGGCCGTCACAGGTCGAGGGCGAGGCGGCAAGCCGGGCGATCCGCATCGCCGAAACCCTCGGCACG